>JBELGO010000006.1:0-34498 GCA_042091915.1 SAR92 clade bacterium
CTCTTCCGATCTATAGGAGCCCCGTGCAGGCAGTGATTTCATCTTGCGTTGGGGCACACTGCTGACAACAAATGCATAGGGCCCTGCAGTGACCACCGATTGTTCTGATTGAGAAATTTCCTGGCCAAAATTGACAGCTCGCGCTGCTGCCAAGCGAGGGTGTTGGCCAGCGATTGGTTTAGCGTGAGTAGGGATGCGATTGCGCCAAAAAGCTAAAAGTTGCATGGTATCTGAGCCATCCGTAATAACGACTAGCTGATCCTCATCATCGCCAAATCCCATCAGCGTTGGTGTTGCACCGGTGCCCGTGGAAATCTTTCCGTAGGGCATACGCCGCCCAGAATTATAAGTGGCGCGCCATGCACCGGTCTGTTCATCGTCAATAATTTTTCCCTCTGGTGTGACCAGTAATCGGTACAGTGCTTTGTTGGATGCAACATAAATTGCCTGACCGTTTAACTCCGGGCTAGTGGAAAAACTGTTGGATATTACCTCGTCGTTATCTAGCAGAAGAGAATCAAGAACCTCAAAAGTTTTTGGGTTCAAAGTGATTAATCTTCCTGACACGGTGTTGATTACTAACACACCGTTGAAGGTCATGTGCAGAGCGCGCTACCTTGTCAGCTGGTCGAGTTATAGGTTTCCACTATAGACTGAATTGCCAGGTAAAATTTCCAAAAGGAATAAGCATATATTATTTTGTTATTACAGTGGATCGTATGATCAATCAAATTAAAAACTGGAGAAACTATTATGGCACTTCGAATTAATGACACAGTACCTAACCTCGACTTGAAAACCGATTTAGGTAATTTCACTCTACATGAATTTATTGGTGACAGTTGGGCAATACTCTTTAGTCACCCCAAAGATTTCACTCCAGTTTGTACCACTGAGTTTGGTGCAGTCGCACAGTTGGCTGCTGAGTGGGAAAAGCGCGGTACTAAAGTTATCGGACTCTCTGTCGATGGTGTTGATGAACACGTCGAATGGAAAGTGGATATCGAGAAATATTCCGGAGCATCAGCAACATTTCCGATTATTGCTGATGATGATATGGCGGTTGCCAAGGCGCTGGACATGCTTCCTGCTGACGCCTATCTCCCCGATGGTCGAACTGCCGCTGATTCTGCTAGTGTGCGAGTGGTTTTTATCTTCAGCCCAGACAAAAAATTACAACTTGCCATGACTTACCCAATGTCAGTCGGCCGTAACTTTGCTGAAGTGCTGCGCGCACTGGATGCACTCCAAGCAACCTATCAGGCTCCGATCGCTACACCTGCAAACTGGCTAGTAGGTGAAGATGTGATAGTTGCACTCTCTCTGGACGATGAACAAGCAAAGGCTAAATACGGCAATATCGATGTAAAGCTCCCGTACCTGAGAACAACCAAACAGCCCTAATCGATAGTTAATGTTTACAGCAGGATTAACCCCTCCCACTTGTCATCCAAGTAAACGGGTGGGGTTAATCTATTAGTTCATATCTGGTCTCAATAATTTCTGAAACGTTAACAATTCTTAGAACGATTCAAGTGTCTGCTTGCTAACCTACTGCGCGCCCCACCTTTGATCCGTTGGGTCTATTTAACTTAGCTGAAATCGCTGCGCCGGACTTAGCCAGAGCGGCGAGGTCGACACCGTGCTCTATGCCCAAGCCGTTGAGAAGGTAGACGACCTCTTCAGTGGCAACGTTGCCAGAGGCGCCTGCGGCGTAGGGGCAGCCGCCGAGGCCGGCGACTGAGCTGTCGACAGTGCTAATACCCATCTCCAGTGCGCGGTAAATATTAGCCAGTGCCTGGCCGTAGGTGTCGTGGAAGTGCACGGCCAGTTGCTTGTTGCTTATGCTGGCTTGCAGCGCTTCGAGCATGGCGCTGATGCGGTTGGGGGTGCCCACACCAACGGTGTCGCCGAGCGAGATTTCATAGCAGCCCATATCGAGCAGTTGCTGCGCAACTTCGACTACCCGACTGGGAGCGATATCGCCTTGGTAGGGGCAGCCGACGACACAGCTGATGTAGCCACGCACGGCAACGCCGGCATCGAGTGCCGCGCGGGCAACCGGTTTAAAGCGTTCGAGACTCTCGGCAATAGTGCAGTTAATATTTTTAGCACTGAAGGCTTCGGAGGCGGCACCAAACACGGCAACCTCTTTAACGCCCGCGGCGAGCGCGGCTTGGAGCCCTTGCATGTTGGGGGTGAGGGCGCTGTAAGTGACACCGTCGCGCGCTCGCAAGGCGGCGAATACTTGATCGCTGCCAGCCATCTTGGGCACCCACTTGGGGCTGACAAAGCTGCCGGCCTCAATGTTACTGAGCCCAGCGTCTGCGAGCGCCTCGATAAGCTCTACCCGGGTGGCAACGCTCAGCTCGCCAGGTTCGTTCTGCAGGCCATCGCGGGGGCCAACTTCAACAATTTTGACTCTTTGGGGTAGGCTCATGGCGGCTCTCTTTATATCGACGGAATTATTCTGCGGCGAAGTCGAGCAGCTCGGCACCGCCACTGACCAGCTCGCCGGGGGCGAAATAGAACTCACTGACGGCGCCATTGCTCGGTGCTTTAATGGCGTGTTCCATCTTCATCGCCTCCATAACTAGCAGAGTGGTACCGGCCTCGACGCTAGCGCCGGGCTCTACTAAGTGAGCAACGATAGTGCCGTTCATAGGGGCTTGCAGGCCGCCGCCGGCATCGCCGCTATCGGCATCGCCAAGATCAGGGCCGGCTACAATGGCTGTGAAACTGCCATTAGCATTGAACAAGGTAAGCTGTTCGCCGTTGTCAAACAGTGTGGCGGTAGAGCGCTTTCCGTCGAGCACAAAATGCACTGAGTCGCCTTCGCGCTGGCAGCTGACGGTGCCATTGGCGATCGGTTGGCCGTCGCAGCTGGCGCTCCAGATAATTTCGCCGTTGCTACTGAGTTGGCTGATGATCTGGTAGACGCTGCCGGCCAAGGTCACGGTAGTTTCGCGCTGGTGACGGTAGTTGAGGCGCCAGTCGTTATTGCTCTGCCATGGCGAGCAGAGCTCATCGCTACTGTGGACAATTGCGCTGCTGCGCTGCTGCAGTGCGCCAGCGAGCATGGCGAGCTGATCATTGAGCCGGGTAGCTTTGGCGCTGCCTTTGGCGAGCAGCTCAGTATGGCGTTCAATAAAGCGCGTATCCAGATCGGCGGCGCGGAATGGCTGGCTGTCGGCAATGCGATGCAGGTAGTCGATATTGGTGGTCAAGCCGGCGATGCGATAGTCGCGCAAGGCATTAGTTAAGCGGTCAATAGCGCGATCGCGGTCGTGATCCCAGACAATTAGCTTAGCAATCATCGGGTCGTAGAAGACCGATACCTCATCGCCCTCAATTACGCCGCTATCGACCCGCACATGAGCCGATTCGGCAGGGGTGCGCAGATAGGATAGTGTGCCGGTTGCGGGCAGAAATTCGTTGTCGGGATCCTCGGCATAGATGCGCGCCTCAACGGCATGGCCTGTAAGAGTGAGTTGGTGTTGTGCTTTGGGTAAAATTTGGCCATCAGCCACTAACAACTGCCACTCCACGAGATCTTCGCCGGTAATCAGCTCTGTGACTGGGTGCTCTACCTGAAGGCGTGTATTCATCTCCATAAAGAAGAAACTGCCATCGACATCGAGCAAAAACTCGACAGTGCCAGCGCCGCGGTAGTCGATGGCTTGAGCCGCTTTCACCGCAGCTTCACCCATCGCCTGGCGCAGTTCGGCACTCATGCCGGGTGCGGGCGCTTCCTCTAATACTTTTTGGTGGCGGCGCTGTACCGAACAGTCGCGCTCAAACAGGTAGACGGCATTGCCGTGGTTGTCACAAAACACTTGAATCTCGACATGGCGCGGTTGGGTAAGGTACTTCTCGACCAGCATGCCGTCGTTGCCAAAGCCGTTGAGTGCCTCGCGCTTAGCCGCAGCGAGCGCCTCGTCAAACTCGTCGCTATTCCAAACTTGGCGCATTCCTTTGCCGCCGCCGCCGGCAACCGCTTTAAGCAGTACCGGGTAGCCCATTTGATCGGCGGCACTCTTGAGCGTAGCGGGCGATTGATCACTGCCGTGGTAGCCGGGTACTAGAGGCACGCCGGCCTCTTGCATAATTTGTTTGGCAGCGGATTTAGAGCCCATCGCCTCGATGGCGCCCACGGGTGGGCCGATAAATACCACATTGTTAGCGCTGCACAGCTCGCTAAAGCCGGCGTTTTCAGAGAGAAAACCATAGCCGGGATGGATCGCTTGGGCGCCAGTTTGCAGAGCTGCATCGAGTACCTTATCGCCGAGCAGATAAGAGTCGCGCGACGCCGAGCCGCCAATGTGTACGGCTTGGTCGGCCAATAACACATGTTGCGCGTTGGCATCAGCATCGCTGTATACAGCAACTGTTTTAACTCCCATGGCGCGAGCGGTGCGAATAATACGGCAGGCGATTTCGCCGCGGTTGGCGATCAGTATTTTGTTGAACATAGTCGCTGTTCCATAGTGTGTGATGTTGTGTAGCTGACGCGTTAGTGCTGCCAGCTGGGTTGGCGCTTGTCAAAGAAAGCGGCTAAGCCCTCTTGCCCTTCGGCTGAGACGCGCAGTCGCGCAATCCGTTGGCTGCTGTCATGTATCAGTGCCGCGTCGATCGTTTGGCCGCCGTAGTCGAGTGCCAATGCTTTTGCTTCACGCACTGCTTGAGGGCCATTGGCGAGCAGAGTGTTGATCAGCTGTTGACACGCCTCGTCGAGATTTTCTTCGGCGACCACCTCGCTGAGCAGACCGAGCTGCAACGCAGTGGATGCGGTGAAGCGCTCGGCAGTTGTGAAGTACCGGCGCGCGGCACGCTCACCGATGGCGCGCAGCACATAGGGCGATATGGTGGCGGGGATGAGTCCCAGCTTAACTTCAGAGAGGCAGAAGCTGGCCCGCTCGCTAGCGACAGCGATATCGCAGCAGCTGACCAAGCCGACCGCGCCGCCAAAGGCTGCGCCTTGTACGCGGGCGATGGTCGGCATCGGCAAGTTATAGAGTGCATTCAGCATGTCGGCCAGTTGTTCGGCATCGCGCTGGTTGTCGGCTTGGCTGTAACCAGCCATTTTTTTCATATAGCCCAGGTCTGCACCGGCTGAAAAGCTTTTGCCCTCAGCGGCCAGTACCACTGCGCGCACACTGCTGTCAGCCGCCAACGTTTCAAATGTCTGTTTGAGCGCGGCGATCAGCTGGTCGTCAAAAGCGTTGTGTTGCTCGGCATTGTCCAGTGTTACCGTGACAACGCCGAGCGGATCGTGTGTTACCCGTAAATGTTTGCTCATAACCACTCTCTTGTCTGCACCGCTTACATGCGGAACACGCCAAAGCGTGTCTCGGCTATCGGTTTGTTGAGGCTGGCTGAGATGGCCAGTGCCAGTACATTGCGAGTTTCTGCCGGGTCAATCACACCGTCGTCCCAGAGCCGCGCCGAGGCGTAGTAGGGGTGGCCCTGATGTTCGTAAGCCTCAATCGTCGGTTGCTTGAATGCCTCTTCTTCTTCGCTGCTCCAGCTATCGCCGCGCCGCTCGATCTGGTCGCGTTTAACTGTGGCCAACACGCCGGCAGCCTGTTCGCCGCCCATCACCGAGATGCGCGCGTTGGGCCACATGAACAGGAAGTTGGGGTCGTAGGCACGGCCACACATGCCGTAGTTGCCGGCGCCAAATGAGCCGCCGATTAAGATGGTGAATTTTGGCACTTTGGCACAAGCCACAGCGGTGACCATCTTGGCGCCATGTTTGGCGATACCACCGGCTTCATATTGGCGGCCGACCATAAAGCCGGTGATGTTCTGTAAGAATACCAGCGGGATTTTGCGCTGTGCGCAGAGCTCGACAAAGTGCGCGCCCTTTTCTGCCGACTCGCCAAACAAGATGCCGTTGTTGGCAACAATGCCGACTGGGTAACCGTGTATGCGGGCAAACCCACACACCAGCGTGGTGCCGTAGAGCGCTTTGAATTCATCGAGGTCTGAGTCGTCAACCACCCGCGCGATGACCTCGCGGACATCGTACGGTGTACGGGTATCGGTGGGAATAATGCCGTAGAGCTCTTCGGCAGCGTAGCGCGGTGGCTGCGCTGCAGTAACATCCAACTGGGCCGGCTTTACGCGGTTGCTGCGTGCGACAGCGCGGCGCACTAGCTCGAGTGCGTGGTGGTCATTCTGCGCGTAGTGATCGGCAACACCAGAGGTGCGGCAGTGGACATCGGCACCGCCGAGATCCTCGGCGCTGACCACTTCACCGGTAGCGGCCTTGACCAACGGAGGCCCACCTAAAAAGATAGTGCCTTGGTTTTTAACAATGATCGACTCGTCGGCCATAGCCGGCACATAGGCGCCGCCGGCGGTACACGAGCCCATTACCGCGGCGATCTGCGGAATTCCTTCGGCGGACATATTGGCCTGGTTAAAGAAAATGTGTCCAAAGTGGTCGCGGTCGGGGAACACCTCATCTTGGCGGGGCAGGTTGGCGCCGCCGGAGTCGACCAGATAAATACACAGTAAGCCGTTCTGCTGAGCGATTGCCTGTGCACGCAAGTGCTTCTTAACCGTCAGCGGGTAGTAAGAGCCGCCTTTTACGGTAGCGTCGTTGGCGATGATCAAACACTCGCGGCCGGCGACGCGACCGATGCCGGTAATAATACCGGCAGCGGGAACTTCTTCGCCGTAAACTTCGTAAGCGGCCAACTGCGACAGCTCCAAAAACGGCGAGCCCGGATCGATCAGGGCGTCGATGCGCTGGCGTGGCAGCAGTTTGCCGCGATCGAGATGGCGCTGCTGTGACGCGCTGCCGCCGCCTTGGCGAATAGCCTCTATTTTGTCGCGCAGATCAGCCACCTGTGCCTGCATATGGCTGGCGTTGGCGGCGAACTCGGCGCTCTGGGTTTTTAGCTTGCTGACGATAACAGCCATAGCGGACTCCTAGAACAGTGGCGGTTAGCGAGTTTCGTTGAACAGTTCGCGGCCAATTAGCATTCGGCGTACCTCTGAGGTGCCGGCGCCGATCTCATAGAGTTTGGCATCGCGCAGCAAACGTCCGGTGGAGTACTCGTTGATGTAGCCATTGCCGCCGAGTGTCTGTATGGCTTGTAGCGCCATTTGGGTGGCCTTTTCTGCGGTGTAGAGAATCACTGCGGCAGCATCCTTGCGCGATTCTTGGCCGCGGTCACATGCCGCAGCGACCGCGTACAGGAACGCACGACAGGCGCTCAGTTCGGTGTACATATCGGCAATCTTGCCCTGCATTAGTTGGAACTCACCAATCGCCTGGCCAAACTGCTTGCGATCGTGAATATAGGGAACCACCACATCCATGCAGGCTTGCATAATGCCGACCGGCCCGCCGGAGAGAATGGTGCGCTCGTAGTCTAGACCTGACATCAACACGGCGACACCGCGCCCCTCGCCGCCGAGAATATTCTCTGCGGGTACACGGCAGTCTTGGAAGACCAGTTCACAGGTATTGGAGCCGCGCATACCGAGCTTGTCGAGTTTTTGGTGGCGGCTAAAGCCGGGGTAGTCGCGCTCGACAATAAAAGCAGTAATGCCTTTGGAGCCGCCTTGGACGTCAGTTTTGGCGTAGATAACATAGGTATTGGCGTCTGGGCCGTTGGTAATCCACATCTTGTTGCCGTTCAATACATACTCGTCGCCATCCTTTACGGCGACCAGTTTCATGCTGACAACATCCGAGCCGGCGTTGGGCTCGGACATGGCTAAGGCGCCAATATGTTCGCCACTGCAGAGCTTGGGCAGATATTTAAGTTTTTGCTCGTGGGTACCGTTTTTGGCAATTTGGTTGACGCACAAGTTGGAGTGAGCACCGTAAGAGAGACCTACCGAGGCTGAAGCGCGCGAGATCTCTTCCATAGCAATAGTGTGCGCCAAGTAACCCATGTCAGAGCCGCCGTACTGCTCCTCTACGGTAATACCGAGAAGGCCCATATCACCGAATTTCTTCCACATGTCCATGGGGAACTGATTGTCGCGGTCGATCTGCTCGGCGCGCGGTGCTAACTCAGCTTGGCAAAACTGGTAAACCGAGTCGCGCAACATATCGATATCTTCGCCGAGGTTAAAGTTGAGAGTAGGGTAGCTGATGCTCATGTGGACTCCTTAGAGGGCAGGGTGATTCTTGGTTAAAGTAAAAAAATAAAGTTAAGCCGTTTTGCGTCTGGCGACATCGGGCTGGGCCAATGCTGCCAGAGATTCAGCTTCCGCCTGATCGAGATCGCCGAGCATGCTGTTGAGCTCCTCAAGCTGCGCTTGCAGGCGCTGTCGCTGTAGACGAATGGCATCGATGAGTTTTTCTAGCTGGGCGTGGTTGTTGGCGCCCGGTTCATACATATTGATGATTTCACGCGACTGTTCGAGTGATAGCCCAAGACGTTTGCCGCGCACAATAAGTTTCAGGCGAGTGCGGTCTGCGCTGTTGTAGATACGGTTTTGGCCAATTCTAGTCGGGCTAATTAAGCCGATCTGTTCGTAGTGGCGAATGGCGCGCGGGGTGATATCAAACTCCTGTGCCATTTGGGAGATGCTGTATTGACGGTTTTTATCGACCATAACAAGCTGCCTCTGCGAGTTTGTTTGCAGTAAACGTCTCTACTGCTCTAAATAACGTTTGCGCAAATTATCTTACCTTTACGTTAGCGTCAACTTGAATGTTACAGTTTACTCGACCTCAACAAGAGTTTGGGTCGAGAGGTTGGTCGGCGCGTGAGTGTGAAAAATGAGGACAAAAAAACCGCCGTGCCAAGATTGGAGCGGCGGTTTTTTTGCAAGGTGTGGTTTACAGTGCGGCGGCGATCTCGGTGCCTTGTTTAATTGCACGCTTGGCGTCCAGCTCAGTGGCGACATCGGCACCACCGATTAAGTGAACCGATTTAGTCAGCCCTTCAGCGAGTTCTCGCAGGGGGTCTTGGCCGGCACAGATGACGACACTGTCGACTTCGAGCAGGCGCGGTTCGCCGCTAATAGTCAGATGCAGGCCGGCATCGTCGATCTTATGGTAATCGCAACCAGGGATCATCTCCACGCCTTTGGCCAGCAGCTCGGCGCGGTGCGCCCATCCGGTAGTTTTGCCCAACCCTGAGCCGACACGTTTAGCCTTGCGTTGCAGCAAGAAGATCTGCCGTGGCGATGGCGGGAACGCTGGCGCTACACCTTCGATACCGCTGCGGGCATTGAAACTCATGTCGATTCCCCACTGGCGCATAAAGGCCGGAATATCTTGGCTGGCAGATTTGCCGCTGTGGCTGAGCAGTTCACTGACGTCGAAGCCAATCCCGCCGGCGCCAATCACGGCGACGCGTTTGCCGACACGCTCTGGGTGGTTGATCGCATCGAGGTAACCGATCACGCTGGGGTGATCGATACCCTCAATTTCGGGGGTGCGCGGCGCAATGCCGGTGGCGAGTATAACCTCATCGAACTCACTCTGACTGAGCTGCTCAGTGGTGACGCGGGTGTTGAGCTGCAGGTCGACGCCGGTTTTTTCGATCTGCACAGCAAAGTAGCGCAAAGTCTCGTAGAACTCCTCTTTGCCGGGGATCTGCTTGGCGATATTAAATTGCCCGCCGATCTCGCTGGCGCTGTCGAACAGAGTCACTTGGTGACCGCGTCGCGCGGCAGTGGTTGCTGCCGCTAGGCCTGCGGGGCCAGCGCCAATGACAGCAATTTTGCGCGCTTGGTTGGTGGGGTTAATAACCAGCTCGGTCTCAGCACAGGCGCGAGGATTGACTAGACAGCTAGTCAGCTTGCCGCTGAATATGTGGTCGAGGCAGGCTTGGTTGCAGCCGATACAGGTATTGATCTCGTCGCTGCGGTTCTGCTCAGCTTTGACAACAAATTCTGGGTCTGCCAAGAACGGGCGAGCCATTGAGACCATGTCCGCATCACCGCGAGCGAGGACCTCTTCGGCGACTTCGGGCGTGTTGATGCGATTTGATGTGATGACAGGCACATTGAGCTGCTTGCGGAAGTGCGCAGTCACCCAGCTAAATGCGGCGCGTGGAACCTTGGTCGCGATTGTTGGAATACGCGCCTCGTGCCAGCCGATGCCGGTGTTGATGATGGTGACGCCGGCTTTTTCAAGCTCGAGCCCGAGCTGCACGACTTCATCGGCACTGCTACCCCCTTCAACCAGATCGAGCATAGAGAGCCTGAAGATGATGATGAACTCATCGCCGACCGCTTCGCGCACTGCTTTGACAACGGCAATCGGCAGACGGATACGGTTTTCGTAGGCGCCGCCCCAGTCATCATCGCGTTGGTTGGTGCGCAGGGCAATAAATTGATTGAGGAAATACCCCTCGGAGCCCATGATCTCAACGCCGTCGTAACCGGCGCGCTGGGCTTGCACTGCGGTGAAGACAAAATCATCAATTTGCTTCTGTATCCCGGCTTCATCGAGTGGATTTGGCTTGAAGGGATTAATTGGCGCTTGTATTGGCGATGGGGCGACTAGCTTAGGAGAACCACCGTAGCGGCCTGTGTGGAGAATTTGCAGGCAAATTTTGCCACCTTCAGCATGGACTGCGTCGGTAACCACGCGCTGTTTGGCAATATCGTCCTCAGTGACCATGCGTTTGGTCGTTTCATGGGTATTCCCCTCTTCATTGGGGCCAAATCCACCACTGACAATCAAGCCAACTCCGCCGCGTGCGCGCTCACCATAATAAGCGGCCATACGCAGATGCCCATCGGGCAGTTCTTCCAGTCCGGTGTGCATCGAGCCCATCAACACGCGATTTTTGAGTTGGGTGAAGCCTAAGTCCAGTGGTTGAAATAAATGTGGGTAGAACGGATTGGGTGCGGCAGCATTCATGGTTAACTCCTCGGGTGGTGCATTTATTAATTTTTTGCATTGTGTGTGATTGTAGGCTGACGCCAAGTCTCGGTCGATGCGGGTTTTAGACTGTAGAGTCGCAACCAATATAACCAGATACATTGCATATCACTGCCAGATATGGGCAATTTTGTTTTATATTCACTCCGAATAGAAACTTTGGTTGCCGGCGCTAGGGTGGTGTGGCAAAATTCACCGCCTTTTTCAGGGTGGTCTCGTTACCAGCGCGCTGTTTGCAACGTTTAATAGCGCTGAGCCACCGGTTTGAATGCGTCGCAGCTCTGGCTGTCCAGCTTTTGAATGAAAAATATTGCCAACTATTTGGCTCCTGATTTGCGAATGTGGCGGAACTGGTAGACGCGCTAGATTTAGGTTCTAGTGGGGTAACCCGTGAGAGTTCGAGTCTCTCCATTCGCACCAATACATAAAAAGTTGATAGTGATCACGAGGAATGTCCATGCAGGTTTCCGTCACCTCACGCTCTAATCTTGAGCGCGAATTAAAAGTAGGTATCCCCGCCGAGCGTGTGGAGCAAGAGATAACCGAACGTCTAGAGAAAGCCTCGAAAACCGTTCGAATCAAAGGTTTCCGCAAAGGTAAGGTGCCGCTCAAAGTGGTCCGTCAGCAATACGGCAAAGGCGTCCGCCAAGAAGTGGTGGGTGAGTTGGTTAATAAAACCTTCTACGAGGCCGTTGCCAAGGAGAACCTCCAGCCGGTTGGTGCTCCCACTATTGAGAACATCGAAGATAACGAAGGTAGCGATCTCGAATACACCGCCGCTTTTGAAGTTTATCCAGAAGTTGAGCTGGCAGACCTGAGCAAGGTGGCAATCGAGCGCCCAGTTTCAGAAGTGGTTGATGGCGACGTTGAGAAAATGATTGAAGTTCTGCGTGAGCAGCAGGCTAAATTCGAAACAGTCGAGCGCGCAGCAGCTGATGGCGATCAAGTCACTATCGACTATGTCGGCCGCCGCGATGGCGAAGAGTTTGCCGGTGGCAGTGCCAGCGATCAAAACTTAGTGCTCGGTTCTGGCAGCATGATCCCCGGCTTTGAAGATGGCTTGGTGGGTGCTTCTGCTGGCGATGAGAAATTGCTTTCTCTCTCTTTCCCCGACGATTACCACGCCGAAGAGCTTAAAGGGGCTGCCGTTGAGTTTACCGTTACTGTTAAAGCAGTCGCCGAGCGCAACCTGCCAGAACTCAATGACGAGTTCTTCAAGCTCTACGGTGTCAGCGAAGGCGGCCACGAGAAGTTCTTGGAAGAGGTGCGCAACAACATGGAGCGCGAGTTGCGCAATGCGGTTCGCAATAAAGTAAAGACTCGCGTCATGAACCAGCTGTTCGATATGAACAGTGTCGAGTTGCCCTCTGCGCTGGTTAAAGCCGAAGTTAACCAGCTCAAACAGCAAATGCTGCAGCAGTTTGGTGGCGGCCAGCAGTTTGATCTAAATATGCTTCCCGACGAGATGTTCACACCACAAGCTGAGCGACGTGCCTCACTGGGTGTTATTGTCAGTCAGATCGTCAAGCAAGAGTCGCTTAAAGCCGATGCCGATGCCGTTCGCGCACGCATCGATGAGATCGCCTCTACTTATGAGTCACCCAACGAGGTTGTAGACTACTACTACAGCCAGCAGCAGCTGCTTGGCTCAATCGAAGCGGCTGTGTTGGAAGATCAAGTCACCGAGTTGGTGCTTGGCAAAGGCAGCGTGACTGATGTTACTGAGAGCTACGAGGATGCGGTTAAGCCAGATCCCGAGCCGCAAGCTGATAGCGAATAAAGCTTCGACAACGGCGGCAGTAGCCGCCGTTGTTGTCTCTGGTAGACTTAAATCGTTTCAACAAACAGAGGACTCTGGAAAATGATGGATGTAAACAGTGTTGGCTTAGTGCCCATGGTTATCGAGCAGACTTCACGCGGTGAACGCTCATTCGACATCTACTCGCGATTGCTCAAAGAGCGCGTCATTTTTATGGTCGGTCAAGTTGAAGATTACATGGCCAATCTTATCGTCGCGCAGATGCTGTTCTTGGAGTCCGAAAATCCCGATAAAGATATTCACCTCTATATCAACTCGCCAGGTGGCTCTGTGACTGCCGGATTGTCAATTTACGATACCATGCAGTTTATCAAGCCCGATGTCAGCACCATGTGTATTGGCCAAGCTGCCAGCATGGGTGCATTTCTGCTCGGCGCCGGTGCCCCGGGTAAGCGCTATGCACTACCCAATGCGCGCACCATGATTCACCAGCCCAGTGGTGGTGCTCAAGGCCAGGCCTCAGATATCCATATTCAAGCGCAAGAGATTTTGAAAATCCGCGAGCGCCTCAATCGCCTCATGGCCCAGCATACCGGTCAGGAGCTCTCTAAAATCGAGTTAGACACTGAACGCGATACTTTCATGAGTGCAGATGAGTCGAAAGCCTACGGTCTCATCGATGAGGTTCTAGACAAGCGCGGCTAGCTTGTTTAGGCTCATCGGTTTAGAGCCGCAAACGCCGCGCTCAATGCCCGGCTGCTGAGTTGCCCGAATACGGAGAAAAATATGTCCAAAGATGAGTCAACAGAAGAGAACGGCAAACTGCTGTTCTGCTCATTTTGCGGTAAAAACCAGAACGAAGTGCGCCGTCTCATTGCCGGTCCTTCGGTCTATATTTGTGATGAATGTGTCGACCTGTGTAACGACATCATTACCGAAGAGGCGGATGTTGCCACTGAGAGCCAGGCCGAGCGCAAACTGCCTGCGCCAACAGAGTTGCGCGGTCAGCTCGACGAGTATGTGATTGGCCAAGAGCGCGCTAAAAAAATCCTCTCAGTAGCCGTTTACAACCACTACAAGCGCCTGCAGGTTCAAGAGCAAGGTAAAGCGGGCGAAGTGGAATTGGGCAAATCCAATATTCTTCTTATCGGCCCCACCGGCAGCGGTAAAACCCTGTTGGCCGAAACTCTAGCGCGTATGCTCGATGTACCCTTTACCATGGCGGACGCAACGACTCTGACCGAAGCGGGTTATGTCGGCGAAGACGTTGAAAATATTATTCAGAAGTTGCTGCAAAAATGCGATTACGATGTCGATAAAGCCCAGCGCGGTATTGTCTACATCGATGAGATTGACAAAATTTCACGCAAATCTGACAACCCTTCGATAACTCGCGATGTCTCTGGTGAAGGTGTCCAGCAAGCTCTGCTCAAGTTGATTGAGGGCACAGTGGCCTCAGTCCCCCCACAAGGTGGCCGCAAGCATCCTCAGCAAGAATTTTTGCAAGTGGATACCTCCAATATCTTGTTCATCTGCGGCGGTGCGTTTGCCGGCTTGGAGAAGGTGATTAGAGACCGCTCTGAAAAAGGTGGCATTGGCTTTGGCGCCGAGGTTAAGAGCAAAGAAAGCCAGAAGAGCGTGGGTGAAACTCTGCTCGATGTCGAGCCGGAAGATCTCATCGGTTACGGCTTGATCCCTGAGTTTATTGGTCGTTTGCCCGTGGTAGCAACGCTGCTGGAGCTGGACCGCGATGCTCTGGTCAGCATCCTCACAGAGCCCAAAAATGCGCTGGTCAAACAGTACCAGTCGCTCTTTGAGATGGAAGGTGTGGAACTCGACTTGCGCGCCGATGCTCTAGAGGCGGTTGCAGAAAAAGCGATAGAGCGCAAGACCGGTGCGCGTGGACTGCGCTCAATTGTCGAGACTGTGTTACTCGACACTATGTACGAAATCCCCTCAGCCGAAGATGTCGTGAAGGTTGTGGTTGATGCCGCGGTGATCAAGGGTGAGAGCGATCCGCTGCTGGTCTACCAAACCGCTGAAAAAAAAGCCGCTAGCGAAGAGTAGTTGCAGCGCTAGTATAGCGAGGCGGCCAATGGCCGCCTTTTTTTTGCTCGGTAATTTGCCAATCCAGTGCAGATAGCAGTAAATTGAGGTCAAGATGGTTGTAATCTCTATTCACGGCCCAATATTAATTGAATGACAATCAGTGAGGTCGCTATGGCTACAGAAAAGCAACAACCGCAAACCCAATTTCCTCTGTTACCGCTGCGCGATGTGGTGGTTTTTCCGAAAATGGTCGTGCCGCTCTTTGTCGGCCGCGAGATGTCGGTGCGGGCTTTAGAGCACGCCATGGAGGGAGACAAGCAGGTAGTTCTGGTCGCCCAGCGCAACCCCTCTGACGACAATCCCGATATCGAGGCGGTCTATGAAGTAGGCACTCTGGCCAATGTGCTGCAGATGCTTAAATTGCCAGATGGCACCCTCAAGGTGTTGGTTGAAGGACAAGCCCGCGTCGGTCTATTAGAGCCTTGCCAGGGCGAGGGCTTTCTGGAGACGCAGGTAGAGCCGCTCGAGGGCGAACAGCTCAGCAATCGCGAAAGTGAGGCGTTGTCACGCACTGTTGTCAACCTGTTTGAGCAGTACGTCAATCTCAACAAAAAAATACCGGCGGAAGTCATTGCAACCGTATCGGGTATCGAAGAGATTGAACGCTTGGCTGATACGGTGGCGACTCATCTTACGCTGAGCCTAGAGCAAAAGCAGGAACTCCTGGAGTTGGCCGACTGCGCTGAGCGCCTAGAGTTACTCATGAGCATCATGGAAGGTGAAGTCGACCTGGCTCAGATTGAGAAGAAGATTCGCGGCCGAGTTAAAAAGCAGATGGAGAAAAGCCAGCGCGAGTATTATCTCAACGAGCAGATGAAGGCGATTCAGAAAGAGCTCGGCGACGACGACGGTGCTGGCGAACTTGATCAACTAGAGCAAAAAATCGATGCGGCGGGTATGCCAGCCGCAGCGTTGGAAAAAGCCAAAAGCGAGCTTGGCAAGCTGAAGATGACCTCGCCGATGTCGGCGGAGGCTTCAGTATTGCGCAACTATATCGACTGGATGGTCGGTGTGCCCTGGAAAAAGCGCAGTCGCGTCAAGCACGACCTGCTGGCAGCGGCCAAAGTACTCGATAGCGACCACTTTGGACTGGATGAAGTCAAAGAGCGTATTCTGGAGTATCTGGCGGTTCAGCAGCGGGTGAAAAAACTCAAAGGTCCAGTGCTCTGCTTGGTAGGGCCTCCGGGCGTGGGTAAAACCTCGCTGGGTGAGTCGATCGCTAAAGCCACAGGACGAAAATTCGCCCGTATGAGCTTGGGCGGTGTGCGCGATGAAGCCGAGATGCGCGGTCATCGGCGCACTTATATCGGCTCTTTGCCGGGCAAACCGATTCAGAAGCTGGCCAAGGTCGGGGTTAAGAACCCGCTGTTCTTGCTCGACGAGATCGACAAGATGGGTATGGACCACCGCGGTGATCCCGCTTCAGCGCTGCTGGAAGTGCTTGATCCCGAGCAAAACCACACCTTTGGCGACCACTACCTAGAGGTGGATTACGACCTCTCCGATGTGATGTTTATCTGTACTGCTAACTCGATGAATATACCTGGACCGCTGCTCGATCGTATGGAAGTTATCCGTATACCCGGCTACACCGAAGACGAGAAAATCGCCATCGCTGAGCGCTACTTGCTGCCCAAACAGATTAAAGCCAACGGTCTCAAGGCCTCAGAAATTAAGGTAAGCAGTACAGCGCTGCGCGACGTAGTGCGTTACTATACCCGCGAGGCGGGCGTGCGGGGTCTGGAGCGACAGCTGGCCAAAATCTGCCGCAAAGTGGTTACTGAGCACGTTAAAAACCACACAACCGGTGTTGAAAAGGTGGGTGTTAAACAGCTAGAGAAACTCCTTGGTGTGCGCAAATTTGACTACGGCCGCGCCGAGCAGGACAACCAGGTAGGCCAGGTCACAGGTTTAGCTTGGACCTCGGTGGGCGGCGAGCTGCTGACTATCGAGACTTCGGCTACCTACGGTAAAGGTGCAGTGATCAAGACGGGCTCGCTCGGCGATGTCATGCAGGAGTCTATTCAAGCGGCTTTGACCGTGGTGCGCAGCCGCTCACAAAAGTTAGGTATTGCCAAAGACTTCTATCAAAAACACGACCTGCATATCCACGTTCCAGAGGGCGCTACACCAAAAGACGGCCCCTCAGCAGGTATTGGTATGTGCACGGCCCTGGTCTCTGCGTTGAGCGGCATACCGGTGCGTGCCGAGGTGGCTATGACCGGAGAGATTACACTGCGCGGTCAAGTGTTGAAAATTGGCGGCCTTAAAGAGAAGCTGCTGGCGGCGCATCGCGGGGGCATTAAGTTGGTGGTTATCCCCTACGACAACGCGGCAGATCTCAAAGAGATACCGGACAACATCAAAGCAGACCTAGATATTCGCCCGGTTAAATGGATCGATGAGGTGCTAGAAATTGCGCTGGAGAGCACCCCCAAGGCGCTTACCGAAGAGGAGTTTAACCGGGTCGCCAGTGATGCAGCTACCAAAAGCCCGTCCGAACAAGTAGCACATTGAGAGGTGTTTGCCATTAAATCGGTTAATTAGCCGAAGAAACTAGTATTTTCGGCCTATTCGGGTTGATTCGTGCGGGGGCAGTTGGTATAAAGTTGCTTGCTACGGCCCATTGTTAAGGGTGGCTAGCGAAAAGGAATCCGTTAGGCAGACCTTGACCACTAAAACTAAAAAGGAAACAAACATGAACAAATCAGAACTTATCGACGCAATCGCCACTGGCGCAGACATCTCTAAAGCCTCTGCTGGCCGCGCTCTAGAATCAGCACTGGAAGCCGTCACTGGCGCTCTGCAAAAAGGTGATTCAGTCTCTCTGGTTGGCTTCGGCACTTTCGCCGTTAAGCACCGTGCTGCCCGCACTGGTCGCAACCCTAAGACTGGTGCTGAGATCCAAATTGCAGCAGCCACTGTACCTAGCTTCAAAGCAGGTAAAGCGCTTAAAGATTCAGTCAACAAGTAATTGTCTGACTGCGACCAGCCGCACGATTGCGGCTGGCAACAAAAAGGCGCATCAATCGGTGCGCCTTTTTGTTGCCAGTCGGTTTATTATAATCACACGCCTATTTAGTCCTTCACTGAGAGAAAGAGCCCACCATGCTGCAGAGTTTTCGCGACAATATTAAAGGTTTTACCGCCATCTTTTTGATTGGCTTGCTGACTATTCCGTTTGCCTTTGTCGGCGTTGATTCTCTGTTTATGAGTGGTTCAGCTGCGGAAACTGCTCTGGTGGTCAACGGTGAGAGCATCTCTGAATTAAAAGTACAAAGAGCGATCGCTGGCGAGCGCAATGCTATCTTGCAGGCCAACCCTGGTTTAGATGTTGAGCTGCTGGAGGATCAACTACTGCGACCGCGCGCAGAGCAGCAGCTGATTGCCGCTGCGCTGTTGGGCCAGGCTGCCCGCGACAGCGGTATGGCGGTTACGCCCAAGGCGATAGCTCAGCAGTTGAGTCAAATAGAAGCGTTTCAAAGCAATGGTCAGTTCGACCCGGATCGCTATCGCTATGTGATTCAAAATCAGGGTTACACCAGCAAAGAATTTAAGAACACCTTGGCAGAAGATCTGCTCAACCAGCAGCTGACCAGCGGATTTCTGAATAGCGCCTTTGTGACTGGCCAAGAGATTGCAGAGTTGGCTGAAATTATTGAGCAGCAGCGCGATTACTACTACCTCACACTCTCCGCTCAACAGAGTGCAGCGGCTGTTGAGGTTGAATCTGCCGCGGTGGAGGCCTATTACACTGAGAATGCAGCACAATTTACCCAGCCCGAGCAGGTGTCGATTGAATACATCGAACTCTCTCTGGCCGCGACCAGCGCAGCGGTTGAGCTCGATGCTCAGCAAGTCTCCCAACGTCTAGCACAGCTTAATGAAGAGCAGGGCAGTGCTAGTGAGCTGCGCAATGCTGCGCATATTCTACTTGACGACCCCAGTGTTGAATTGCTGGCTGAGTTGAGTGATCGCTTGGCCGGCGGTGAAGACTTCGCGGCGTTGGCTGCTGAGTATTCGGTCGACTTTGTCTCTGCCAACAGCGGTGGTGAACTCGGTTTTACCGATGGCACCGCTTTTCCTGAGGCTTTTGAGCAAGCCCTGACGGAACTGGCTGTGGGTGAGGTTTCGGCGCCGGTAAAAACTGACGCCGGCACACACTTTATTAAGTTGCTCGGCGTCGACTCAGTAGAAGTCGATAGCGAGCAACAGCGTCGCGAAGTCGAGCGCACAATGCGTTTAGAATTGGCCCAAAGCCAACTTGCCAGCGACTTGGCCGCTCTCAAAGAACTCAGTTTCAATGCCGAAACTCTGGCGGATGTCGCTGACCAGCTCGGTCTGTCTGTGCAAACCAGTGCCGCTTTCTCGCGCAGTGGAGGATCCGGTATTGCCGCAGAGCCGGCAGTGATCACTGCGGCCTTTAGTGACGATGTTAAAGTTGATGGGTTTGCCAGCGAGGTGATCGAGCTGGGCGACGATCGCTACACCGTCATAAAAATTGTCGATACGCTACCTGCAACGACTCTGCCGCTGGCCGATGTGGCGGGCGAGATCGAGCAGCAGTTGCGCCAGGAGTTAGTTGCTCAACAGTTGCAGCAGCGCGCCATGGCCTATATAGCTGAGTTAGAGCAGGGCGCCAACATTGAGCAGCTGGCCAAGCGCGACCAGCTGAGCTGGCAGGTAGTTAAAGCCGCCACTATGGCCGAGCCACAAGTCCAGCGCGAAGTCCTAGAGCGTGTCTTTGCGCTCCCCAATCCGCAAGGTGAGGGCAGCTTCGCCATACAGCCTTTGAGCTCGGGAGATGTTGCTGTGATCGCATTGCGCAATGTCGAACTGGGTGATGCCAAGCGCTTGACAGCCGAGCGGCGTGCGGCCATTCGCAGTGGTTTGCTGCAGAGCGAGCTTCTCGCCGAACTGGGCGGTTATCAGGGTAGCTTGATGGAGAGCGCCGAACTTAAGCGCTAAATCTCAATCGGGTTGACGTAAATAGTTAGACGTTGCCCCGGTTGCAAGTAGCGGCTTTTGTTTAGCTGGTTCCAGCTCACTATTTGTGCGGTCTTGACCGCAAAACGGGCGGCGATTCGCGACAGTGAATCGCCGTTTTTGACCTCATAGTTTACCCGGCGCAAGCGCACTTTATCGCTCTTAGCCTGCTTGCGCCCGCCTATAGTTGAAGGCACTAGCAGCGTATCGCCAGGGCGCAGCAGCGACCCTTTCAGTTGGTTTAGTTTGCGCAGCTGCGCGATATCGGTCGAGTATAGTTTGGCGATATCCCAGAGCGAATCGCCGCGTTGAATAATGTGTTTGCGGTGCCCCCTGGGCAGTTCGCGAATATTGCTGTGCAGCTCGCCGCGAGGCGGAATGATCAGAGTTTGCCCGACTTTGAGCCGACTAGATTGAAGCTGATTGGCGCTGCGTATAGCTCTCTGGGTTGAGTTGTGGCGCTCGGCGAGCTGCGACAGTGTATCCCCCCAGCGTACAGTGACTTCTCTATAAGGCGCCCACTCTCTCGGTTCTGTGCTGGCTAAAAACGCCTGCAGTGCGGGTGCATTTTCCTGGGGCACTAACAGGGTTGCCCTGCCCTCCGGCGTTACTGAGCGTCTAAACGCCGCATTGAGACGAGTGAACAGTTCTGGCTCTGTAGCGCTGACTTGCTGGGCGAGGCTTAGGTCGATCGGCGAAGAGAGCGTTATGGCGGTAAAGAATGCCCGGTTGGGTAAATTAGGCAGCTCGACTTGATGGCGAGCGGGATCCATAACCAGCTCGGATAAAGCCAGCAATTGCGGTACATAGTTGCGTGTTTCTCTGGGCAGTTTTAAGTCCCAAAATTGGCCGCTGCCACCTTTGGCAATATCGCGAGCTACTGCTCGGCGCACATTGCCCTCACCACTGTTATAAGCGGCTAGGGCGAGCAGCCATTGGCCATCAAACTGCTTGTTTAGGTATTTCAAAAATTTCACGGCTGCGGCGGTGGCTGCAACACTGTCGCGCCTGCCCTCGTAGTTGTCACTGCGCTGTAAGCCAAACGCCTTTGCCGTACTGGGTATAAACTGCCATAAACCAACGGCATGACTATTGGAGTAAGCCAAGGGGTCATAGGTACTTTCAACAACAGGTAAGAGTGCCAGCTCAAGAGGCAACCCAGCTCGATCCAGCTGCTCGACCACCTCAAATATGAAGGGCTCTGCGCGCTCGAATACAGTTTCAAGATAGCGGGGATTTTTTTTGTACCATGCCAGTTGTTTGGCTACGGCTTTGGCGAGTTGGCCATCGGCTTGTCTATCGCCTCCCGCTGGAATAATTTGCATCCCGGTGCGAATTCGCTGCCAGATATCTTGAGGTGGCAGCGCGACTTGCGGCTCTGCTTCGATCTTTTCTTGAGGAGACAAACTGAGCGGCTGCGGTTGTTCAGTCACAGCGCAGCCGGCAAAGACAATTCCAGCAGCCACTGCAAGTATGAGTGGCAGTCTGTCGCAGGCAGAGCGATAACGGGCAAAAAGAAAGGGCTGCGCTTTAAACACTGGGGCTCCGCGGATCAAAAATTAAATTATATGTGAATATCGACTAAAAATGGTCTTTCCACTGGCGCAGTGCGGCAAAACGTTGCGCGCCAGTCGCTAGCGGGGCGGAATCAAATCCGGCGTTTTGTAGCGGTTCGGCCAGTGTCTGCGCCATAGTCTCCAACTGACAGCGCAAAAATGGATTGGTCGCCAGCTCTAAGCCTATTGTCGAGGGCAGAGTGGG
Source organism: SAR92 clade bacterium (assembly GCA_042091915.1). Taxonomy (GTDB): domain Bacteria; phylum Pseudomonadota; class Gammaproteobacteria; order Pseudomonadales; family Porticoccaceae; genus LSUCC0057. The sequence goes on from JBELGO010000006.1 coordinate 21,483, forward strand.
AACGCCTCTCTCTCGCAAGCTCACAGCCTGTTGTTGACGCTCTTCAAGGGCGATGTTGCTGGGATCAGCAGCGCGGGCAAAGAGCAAATTGGCCAGCGTGTATTCGTGCGCGCAGTAGACTGCAGTCTCTTGTGGAAGTACCGCCAACTGTTGCAGCGAACTGTGCATCTGCTCAAAAGTACCCTCGAAAACCCGACCACAACCACCAGCAAAAAGTGTATCGCCACAGAACAGCATAGAACGGCTTCGAGAGTAATAGGCAATGTGGTCTAGGGTATGGCCTGGAATGGCCAGCACGGTAAATCTATGCGGCCCTATGGCGACGTCTTGGCCTGCACTGAGAGTGTGGCTGAACAGGGCTTGTGCAGGGCTGCCTTGCGGGCCCCAAACAGCGATCGGTGAGTGCTTTTGGAGTAATTCGACACCGCCGACATGGTCGGGGTGGTGATGAGTAATCCAGATCGCGGTGAGTTCAATTTGTCGCTGTTGCAGATACTCGAGGACTGCTCTGCCATCACCAGGGTCTACTGCGACTGTTTGCCCGGTCTCACTGCACTCAAGTAGCCAAATATAGTTATCGCTGAAAGCGGCGATAGGGGTGACATTTAGGTGGGGTGTAGCTGACATAACAATGGCCCTCGGTTAACCTTTATGGCGTGGGGTGGTAGCTCGACATGATAAACGGCAGAGGTCAAAATGACACCTCAAACCAAGCTATTTAGCCGAAGTATCCTATGCAAGTAACGACACTGCTCGATACAGAAATGGAGACCTTTAGTTCGCGTGCGGCAGCCTTGAACAGTTGGTGGCAGGGCCCCTGTGGTCGCTATTTGGCCCTAGAGCAAGCGCGCATGCTCGAGCAGCTGCCCGCTGCTGGCGGCTACCATGAATTGCAGCTCAGTAGCTTTGGCCACACTTTTGCCAAGCCAGGAGAGAGGCTTGGGCACTCCTTTGCCCTCCACCCTGTGCGCCTAACACACCCTCTTGCCGCCCCAGCGCGGGCCCTCGCAGACTTCTCCGAACTGCCGTTGCCCAGCGGGGTGATTGACCGTGTGCTACTGCATCATGCCCTCGATTATTCGCGACGGCCGCGCGAGGTTTTGGCGGAAAGCAGTCGCGTGTTGGCGGAGGGGGGCCAGCTCACACTGCTGGCGTTTAACCCACATAGTCCATGGGGCAGCTGTGCTCCTTGGCTGAGCAATTACAGCAGTTTCGAGCGTTTTGGTTTTGCCTGTGCAGGTCGTTTTCACCGTCTTAGTCCAGCGCGTCTTCTCGATTGGCTGGCCTTGTTGCAGTTACAGGTGGCCACTGTTAGCTACGGAGCTTACAATCCCCCTTTGCCATGGCGCTGGGCCCAGTCTAGTGACCGCGCTTGGCAGCGTTGGCTGGCTAAACACGGCGTGCCAGTTGCCAGCTGTGTGGTGATTCATGCCGTCAAGCGCAGTGCGGCGCGTTTGCACAGCGGCACTCCAGCGTGGCGAGCTAAGCAGATATTGCCGGTGGTTGGCAAAAAGAACAGACGTCCTGCTGCAACGACCCAATCCTCCAGCGACAGCCGTTGTGAGTAGCAAAGAGAGAATCAATGGAATCAAGTTTAGAGAGTCATCCCGTTCAAGTTGAGTTGTTCACCGACGGCGCCTGTCGCGGCAATCCCGGTCCGGGCGGTTGGGGGGTGTTAATGCGCTCTGGCAGCCACAGCAAAGAGTTGTGTGGCGGCGAAGCAGAGACTACGAATAACCGCATGGAAATGATGGCAGTGATACAGGGTTTAGCCGCTCTGCAGCGACCCTGTCGGGTGCGTGTGACCAGCGATTCTACCTATGTGCTCAAGGGGGTGCAGGAGTGGATGCCGAACTGGAAAAAACGCGGTTGGAAGACCGCCAGCAAGCAGCCAGTCAAAAATGTCGACCTCTGGCAGCAGCTCGACGAGCTGATCGGCCAGCATCAAATTGAGTGGCAGTGGGTCAAAGGCCACAGCGGCCATGCGGAAAACGAGTTGGCTGATCAATTGGCCAACCGCGGTATAGATGAGCTTGTGAGTTAACTTATGCGCCAGATTGTATTAGATACAGAAACTACCGGTCTTGAAACGTCGCAAGATCACCGAATTATCGAAATTGGCTGTGTTGAGGTGATAAACCGCAAACTCACTGGTCGCCACTACCACCAGTACATCAACCCTCAGCGCGCTGTAGATGCCGGCGCCTATGAGGTCCACGGTATTGGTGATGACTTTTTGGCGGACAAGCCACTCTTTAGTCAAATTGTTGATGAGTTTATGGACTTCGTGGAAGGGGCGGAGCTGGTTATTCACAATGCGCCGTTTGATGTCGGCTTTATTAACCATGAGCTGGGCAAACTCAAGCCCAAGTCGTCTCCTATAGAGAGCGGCTGCAAGATCACCGACACTCTGGTGATGGCGCGGCAGAAACACCCCGGCCAGCGCAACAGTTTGAACGCGCTGTGCAAACGCTATTTTGTCGACAACTCGCAGCGCGATCTCCACGGCGCTCTGCTCGATGCCGAAATTCTCGCCGACGTCTACCTGGCGATGACCGGCGGCCAAGTCTCGCTGATGATGGGTGATAGCCAGAGCGAGCAGGGCAGTGAAGGTGGCAGCAGTACTATTCGCCGATTGCCCAGCGACCGCCAGCGCCTGTCTGTCACTGCTTTGAGCCCACAAGAAATCGAGGCGCACAGCGCCTACCTAGATGAGTTGGAAAAGGGCGGCGCAGGCTGTTTGTGGCGCAGTGGACAGTGAGCCTTCCGCTCCAATCGTTGAGTTAACAGCGCAGAGCCATCCGCAGCTGTTAGCTGCGCTTGGCACTATGCCGGCGGATAGCCTCTGGCAGCTTCCGGCAGCTGTTCCACAGCGCCGAGAGCTGAGTAAGTTCAGCAGCTGGCTGGCGCCAGCACTGCAGAGCCGCGACCGTTTCAGGCTGCTGAGCAAGTTGCAGCGCAGCCAAAAAACACCCATGAACCCATCGCAGTGGCAGCAGTGGCGCAATCAAGCCGAGAAATCGCTGCGCACTACTCAGCTGCGCCAGCGCTCGCTGCCGCAGCTCAGTTATCCAGAGTTACCCGTTAGCGAGCGCGCCGATGAGATTGCCGCGCTGTTGGCCAAACATCAGGTGATCATTGTCGCCGGTGCCACAGGCTCGGGTAAGACGACACAATTACCTAAAATCTGCCTGCAAGCAGGCCGCGGTATCAGCGGAGTGATCGGCCACACCCAGCCGCGCAGAATCGCTGCCCGCTCGGTCGCTGAGCGCATCGCCAGTGAGCTACAAACGCCACTCGGTGAGCAGGTTGGGTGTCAGGTGCGCTTCAACGATCAGAGCTCCGATGCGAGTCTGGTTAAATTGATGACCGACGGCATCTTGCTGGCCGAAATCGAGCGCGACCGTTTCTTGAGCCGCTACGACACACTGATTATTGACGAGGCGCACGAACGCAGTCTCAATATTGATTTTCTGCTCGGTTACCTTCGCCAGCTGTTGCCCAAGCGCCCCGATCTCAAGGTGATTATCACTTCTGCAACAATCGATATGGCCAAATTCTCCAGCCATTTTGACAATGCCCCCATCATTGAGGTGGCGGGGCGCACTTACCCTGTCGATATAGAGTACCGCGACCCAGTCGATGAGGAACTCGACCTCGACCAGCAGATCGTGGACGCGGTTGAAGAGCTCCACCTGCGCCCCGGCAGCGGCGATATATTGGTCTTCCTTGCCGGTGAGCGGGAGATTCGCGAAGCCAACAACGCCCTGCGCAGGCGCCAGCTGCGCGATCTTGAAATTGTTCCGCTCTATGCGCGCCTGACCAGTGCCGAACAGCAGAAAATCTTTGCCCCACACCGCGGTCGACGGGTTGTGCTCAGTACAAACGTTGCCGAAACCTCACTGACTGTGCCGGGAATACGCTATGTAGTGGACAGCGGCCGGGCGCGGGTATCGCGCTACAGCTACCGCAGCAAAGTTCAGCGTTTGCCGATAGAGCCGATCTCGCAGGCCAGTGCCAACCAGCGCGCCGGCCGCTGCGGGCGGGTCTCGGCCGGTGTCTGCGTGCGCCTCTACAGCGAAGAGGACTTCAACAACCGCCGTGAATTTACAGAGCCAGAGATACTGCGCACCAATTTAGCGGCAGTTATTTTGCGGATGTTGCAGCTCAATATGGGCGAAATTAGTCAGTTTCCGTTTGTCGACGCGCCGGATAATAGGCTGATTCGAGACGGCTATCAGCTGCTCGAGGAGCTCTCTGCGGTCACTGGCAAGGGCCAACTCACCGCTTTGGGCAAGCAGCTGGCGAAACTTCCTGTCGATCCGCGCTTTGCGGCAATGCTGCTGCAGGGCGCCAAATACGCGGCGCTCGCCGAAGTGATGGTGGTGGTCTCAGCGCTGAGTATTCAAGACCCGCGCGATCGCCCCGCAGACAAGCGCGCCGCTGCCGACCAAGCGCATGCGCGCTGGCGCGACCCGGAGTCTGATTTTTCGGGACTGGTATTGCTGTGGAACCACTTCGAAGAGCAGCGCCAGGAGTTGTCGCGCAATCAATTTGCCAAATACTGTAAAAAGAATTTTGTCAGTTACCTGCGGGTGCGCGAGTGGCGCGATTTGCACCATCAGATCCACCAAGCCTGCCGCCAACTCAAGCTCACTGAGAACCGCGAGCCGGCTAGCTACGACGCTCTGCACCGCTCCATCTTGGCCGGCCTATTGGGCCAAGTTGCGCGGCGCTCTGAAGGGCGCGAGTACGAAGCGACGCGCAACCGCAAATTTGTGTTGTTCCCAGGCTCGGGTGTTCAGAAGAAGCCGCCGCCCTGGATAATGGCGGCCGAGTTGCTAGAGACTAGCCGTCAATTTGCAGTGGGAGTCGCCAAAATTGAGCCGCAGTGGATTTCGGCGCAAGCTAGCCATTTGATTAAGCGCAGCTACAGCGAGCCCTTTTACCACCGCAAAAGCGGGCAGGTGATGGCCTCCGAGAGACAGGTGCTGTTCGGCCTGACAATCGCCGAGGGCAACCGTGTCAGCTACGGAAAAATCGACCCTGAGACCTCGCGCAGTGTGTTTATTCGCCAAGCGCTGGTCGAGGGGGGCTATACCCCAAGCCACAACCGCAAAGCGCCGTTTTATAAACACAATCAAGCACTCATTAGCGAACTAGAGGAGCTCGAAGCGCGCACTCGGCGTCGCGATATTCTCTGCGACGATGAGGTTATCTACGGTTTTTACGATCAGCGCCTTCCGGTTGATACTGTCAACCGCGCCGGCTTCGATAGCTGGCGCAAGCAGGCCGAACAGCAAACTCCCGATTTGCTCTTTCTCGACCGCGAGCAACTGTTGCGGCGCACTTTGGACGCCGATGAGCTGGCGCAGTTTCCCGAGACACTCTCCGAGCAGGGTATCGATTATCCGCTCAGCTATCACTTCGAGCCGGGTGCTGACAACGACGGCGTCACTGTACGTGTCGCGATTGAACAGCTTCATCAGGCACCGCGTTTTAGGTTCGAGTGGCTGGTGCCCGGTATGCTCAAAGAGAAGTGCTTGCTGCTTCTCAAGGCACTGCCCAAACAGCAGCGCAAGGCGCTGGTACCGCTGCCGTTGTATGCGGACAAACTGTTAGCGCGGATAACTCCGAGTGACAGACCGCTGTGTGAGGCGCTCGCCGAGCAGCTCAAAGCATTGAGTGGACTCAATGTGGATTGGCAACAGTGGCAGAGCGACTGTGTTGTCGACGACTGGTATCTAATGAATATCGAGCTCTTCGACAGCCGCGGTCAACTTTTGGCTAGCCGCCGCGACTTGGCCTCGCTACAACGCGAGTTCAGCCGCCAAGTTGGAGAGCAGATTGCCCGTGCCGATGGTGACCGCTGGCAGCGCCAAGACCTGCGCAGCTGGGATTTTGGTGATCTGCCCGAACAGGTGGAGTTAACCGCGGGTAAACGGCGCGTCAATGCTTGGCCGGCTCTGGCTGAGCGCGATGGGCAAGTTGATTTGATTCTCTGTGACAATCCCCAGCAAGCGGCTACAGAGCAGCTGCGTGGCCAGCTTTTATTGGCGCAAAATAGCGCCTCTAAGGAAGTTAAATACCTCACCAAACAGTTGTTGCGCGGCTGCGAACTGGCACTGCGCGGGGCTGGCTTGCCCGATCGTGAAGTGCTCGCCGAGCGGTTAATTGCCGCGGCATTTTCGACACAGTTGTTCCCCGGCAGTGGCGAACAGCGCTGTGTGCGCAGTGAGGGGGAATTTAACCGTCGCCTGCAAAACCTCAACCAGGTAGTCGCTACCGCTCAAGGTATGGCCAGTACTATTGAGAACTGCCTGCCAGCACTGCATGAGGCGCGCCAGCTCTACAGCCACTGGCCAGCCGCTGACAATCTGGCTCGCGAGGATATTTTAATGCAGTTGGACTGGTTGTTTGGCAAGCCGTTAATGCGCGTCACCGATGCCGCTTTGCGCCACTACCCGCGCTACGCCCGCGCTATAGCGGCGCGCTGTGAAAAACGGCCTCTGCAACGGCTGCGCGATGATGAAGCGATGCAAGAAGTTGCCAGTTACCAGCTGCCCATTGCGCGAATCCCGCAGCAGCATAAGTGGTTGCCGATTGCATTGCGCGAAGAACTCGACGAGCTACTGCAGCTGTTACAAGAGTATCGGGTGTCACTGTTTGCGCAGCAACTCAAAACCGCTCAGCCGGTCTCTGCGGTACGCCTAAACAAACGTTGGGCAGCTATTAGCGACAAATTGCGGCGGCTGTAGTCTAATGAGGTGGCAAACAGTTCGGTTTGTTCTATACAGCGATTTGCGTTGGACAGTAAAATAACTGCAACGGATTGAGGGTAGAGGTATGCGACAGAGTTTGTTTGAAAATTGTGTGAGTGTAACCCGCAACCTTTCAGCGGTTTTACTTCTCAGCTTTTCTGTTTCGCTGACGGCACAAATGGCTGCAGCGGAAGATAATCTTAAGGATCTGGATGATCCACTGCGCGAAATGAATGTAGTGGTCTTTCGATTTAACGAGGCTCTCGACAAAGCGATCGCCAAACCCATTGCTGAGACCTATAAAGGTGTTGTTCCCAAGCGTATGCGGTGGGGTGTGGAGAATTTTTTCAGCAATATTGGTGAGTTACAGAACGTACTCAATGGGCTGATGCAAGGTAAGTTTTATCAAGTAGCCAACGACAGCGGCCGTTTCTTAATTAACAGCTCGGTGGGTATGGTGGGGCTCTTTGATGTCGCCACACGCATGGGCTTAAAAGAGAGCGACGGTGAGGATTTTGGCCAAACACTGGCCACTTGGGGGGTGCCGCAAGGGCCCTATTTGGTTTTGCCGCTGATGGGGCCTTCGACACTGCGCGAACTGCCGGCACGGCTTGTGGACAGGTGGGTAGGGTTGAGTGAGCACGTCGACGATGTCGCTGCGCGCAACGCTCTGCTCGGGCTAGATCTGGTCGATATGCGCGCGCGCCTACTAGACGCAGAAGCGTCGCTGAGTGGCGACCGCTACACGCTGATGAAAGAGATCTATCTGCAGCGGCGCGAGTTTTTGATCAACGATGGTGTCGTAGAAGACGACTTTGGTGATTTTGGTGAGTATGACGACTATTAGAGTGCAGAGCAGTGGTTGAGCAACCCGCTGGCACTGCTAATGCCAATCTAGCCGAGAACCTGCAGGCCTTCACTGCAGGCGCTTGGGTCGAGGCTTATCCGCAGCTGTCGATGTGGTTTGCGCAGGGGCTCGGGCACCCCATTCACGGTGGTAAGCTGTTTGATAACCCAGCAAAACAAGGGCAGCTTCAGTGCTGGTTAGTGGGTGCGGAAATTCTCGATCCAACCGATGAGCTCGCGCGGCAAACTATTGCTGAATTAGCCCAAACACTCTTGTTGGTGGTTGTTTTAGACCCTCGTCAAATCGAGCGCAGCAGCGACTATTTTCGTTTGGGTGCGGTCGATGTGGTCGGTGCTGATGCCACTGAAAAAGAGATTTTGGCGGCAGCGGCGCGGATTCAGCGCGCCTATGAAGAGCGCGCCAAAACCTTGGCCTACAGTGCTCAGCTAGAGAGCACAAACCGCCAACTGCAAGAGAGTTTGCAGCTGCTTCGCCAAGATCAGCTAGCCGGCTTGGAAGTGCAAAAGAGCCTGATGCCCGATAGCCCACTGACCTTTGGCAATTATGAAATTTCTCATGCCGTCAGACCGTCGCTCTATCTCAGTGGCGATTTTGTCGGTTACAACTTCGCACTGGACCGTTATCTGCTGTTCTACTTTGCCGATGTTTCAGGGCATGGTGCCTCATCGGCGTTTGTGACTGTGCTGCTGCGCTTTATGATTGGCCGCGTCATCCGTCGCCATATTTATGAACATGACTACGAGGCTCTGGCCAAGGCGCCCGATGGATTGGTAGAGCATATCAACAGCCAGCTTCTGGCCACTGGCTTGGGTAAACACCTCACCCTGTTTGCCGGGTCATTGGACCTGCACACCGATAAACTGCGCTACGTGGTTGGTGCGCAACTGCCCCCGCCAGTGCTAAGCGCCGCCGGTAAGGCGACTTATCTGCCCGGAAAGGGGCGCCCAGCGGGTTTGTTTGAGGAGGCCAGCTGGCAGGTAGAGGAGTTAACAATGCCCAAGGAGAGCGCTCTATTGCTGCTCTCTGATGGAGTGTTGGACTTTGTTGACGGCGACAACCTAGTCGCCAAAGAGCAGCGGTTGTTGACGCAACTGCAAGGGCAAGTGAGCTGCTTGGACGAGCTGCAAGATCGCCTTGGCGTCAGCTTCGTCGATGAGTTACAGGATGATGTCTCTATGCTGTTGCTCAAGCGCAATTCGAGGTAACCACGTGAGCCAAGGTAAAATTTTAGTCGCCGAGCAAAATGGCGATTATTTGCTCAAATTTTGCGGTGATCTGCGGGTCACCTTGTGCGGTTCTTTAAACCGCTATCTGGAAACTATCTTTGCCAGTGATGAGGTCAATTCGGTTGTGGTCGACCTGCTGGAAACCGAGGGGCTAGATAGCACCACACTCGGCTTGATGGCGAAACTAGCGATGCACTGCCAGCGCCATTACCAAGTACAAGCACAGATATTCTGTACCGACCCGGGCTTGTTGCGGCTGCTCGAATGCATGAGCTTGGACGAGCTCTATGCAGTCTATACGGATACTCCCCAACGCAGTGAACCACTCGAGCCGCTCGCGGCGGTTGATGCCCAAGAAGACGAATTGCGCCAGCAAGTACTCGACGCCCATCGCACCCTGGTTGAGCTCAATCCAGATAAGCAGGACGAGTTTACCGACCTGATAGCCGCACTAGAGAGTGAGCAAGCGGCTACACATTAACCCAGTTCTAGCAGCCAGTTCTCCAATTTTTCTTGGTCGGCGACAAAGGCCCGTATCCCTTCGCCTAATTTGGCGTGGGCCATAGCATCGCTGTTGATTTGGTAGGCAAACGCGCTGCTGCTAGGTGGTGTGTAATGGATAGCGGCACCGCTCTGTTGTGGATCGAGCTTGCGCGGCAACGCGGCGTATGTGGTGGCTAGCTCCTCGAGTAATGCCGGGCTGATGGTCAGCCGATCACAGCCCGCTAGCTGGGTAATCTCACCGATATTTCTAAAGCTTGCGCCCATCACGACAGTGGCGTACTGACGCTGCTTAAAGTAGTTGTAGATCTGTGTTACCGACAAAACACCCGGGTCTTCTGCAGCCGCGAAATCGCGGCCACTTTGCGCTTTGTGCCAGTCGAGAATGCGCCCGACAAACGGTGAAATTAAAAAGGCGCCAGCATCAGCGGCCGCCGCGGCTTGGGTCAGATTGAACAGCAGTGTCAAATTACAGTTGATACCTTCGCGCTCTAATTGCTCGGCAGCGCGCACTCCCTCCCAAGTCGTGGCCATTTTAATCAGCACTCGCTCGCGGCCAACGCCTAACTGTTCGTAGCGGCCGATCAACTGCTGAGCTTTCGCCACTGAAGCTGCAGTGTCGAAAGAGAGCCGTGCGTCGACCTCGGTGGAGATGCGCCCGGGGATCACTTGTAGTACGCGGTGACCGATGGCAACAGCCAGGGCATCCATGCACAGAGACATCTGCTCGGCACTATTGCTTGCCGAGGCGGCGGCTTCAGCGCGAGCAGCGTCAACCAGCGGACGATAAGCGGGCAGTTGTGCCGCTTTCAGTACCAGCGAGGGGTTGGTGGTGGCATCTTCTGGCTGATACTGCTCAATAGCAGCAAAATCACCCGTATCGGCGACTACCGTGGTCATAGTTTTTAGTTGGTCTAGCAGAGAGGGGTTATCCATTTACAGATCTCCTGGGACAAATTCTAGAGCGCGCCACAACACCTCGATGGCAGCATCTTCGCGGTAACAGTTTTCACTTAAATGCCGTCTAAATTGGCGAGCGCCGGGCAACTCGCGATAGAGCCCGAGCATGTGCCGAGTAATATGGTGGAGGCGAGTTCCGGCGGCCAGTTCGGTTTCAATATAGCCGCTCATTGCCTCTATGACTTGTCGGCGGGTTGGCGGTGTCGTCGCGGTATTAAAAATATCTCTATCGGCAGCGGCCAGTAGATAGGGGTTGGCGTAAGCTTCGCGGCCAATCATGGTGCCGTCAAGTTTTTCCAAAGCGCTACTGGCGGCAGCCAAGCTCTCGATGCCGCCGTTCAAGCTGAACCCCAACTGTGGGAAGTCGGTTTTGAGTTGCTCAACAACAGCGTAGTTGAGCGGCGGCACTTCACGGTTTTGTTTGGGACTCAACCCCTGTAGCCAAGCCTTGCGAGCATGGACAATAAAGTGTCGGCAGCCTGCGCTAGCCACGCTGTCGACAAAATGGTGCAACGCCTGGTAGGAGTCGCAGTCGTCGACGCCAATCCGATGTTTAACTGTCACCTCAAGCGCAGTGGCGGTGCGCATCGCGTCGACACACTCGGCCACCAGTTCGGGCTGCTTCATCAAGCAGGCGCCAAAACTACCGTTTTGCACTCGATCGCTGGGGCAGCCGACATTGAGATTGACTTCGCTGTAGCCGTAATCGGCCGCCATCGCCGCGCACTCTGCCAGTGCCTGTGGGTCTGAGCCGCCCAATTGTAGCGCTACCGGACCGCTGCCGGCCGGGTTGCGCAGATGCGACTCGCGATCGCCGTGCAGCAGCGCGCCAGTTGTCACCATCTCGGTATAAAGCAGGGCGTGTTGTGACAGCTGGCGATGAAAAAAGCGACAGTGACGGTCGGTCCAATCGAGCATAGGCGCAACACTCAAGCGGCGACTAAAGGCCAATGAGTCTGAGTTCGGCGATGCGGGAGAGTGGGAGATCACGTAATGGGGTATCTTGTGTCGGCTAAATGAAGCGCAATTATAGCGACTTAAAGCCCAGTGCGTATAATGTGCGCCAATTAACTGATCTATTTAATAGGCTTGCTATGACTGTCAGAACTCGTATTGCCCCCTCGCCAACCGGTGATCCACACGTAGGTACCGCCTATGTGGCGCTGTTCAACATGGTCTTTGCCAAGCAGCATGGTGGCGAGTTTTTGCTGCGTATAGAAGATACCGATCAGCAGCGCTCGACAGCAGAATCTGAACAGCAGATTCTCACGGCACTCAAGTGGCTCGGCCTGCAGTGGGATGAAGGCCCTGATGTCGGCGGTGCCAAAGGCCCCTATCGACAGAGTGAACGCAGTTCACTTTATGCCGAGCGCGCACAGCAGCTTATCGATGACGGCCACGCCTTCCACTGTTTTTGCTCCAGCGAACGGCTCGATGAGCTGCGCGCCAAACAAATGGCAGAAAAAACCAGCAGTGGTTACGACGGCCACTGCCTGACTCTCAGCCAAGAACAAGTTAACGCCAAACTGGCTGCCGGTGACAGCCATGTGGTGCGCATGAAAGTCCCCAGTGAAGGCGAGTGCCGTTTTGAGGATATGTTGCGCGGCGAGATCGCTATCGACTGGGCGCAGGTGGATATGCAGGTGCTGATGAAGGCCGATGGTCTACCTACCTACCATTTGGCCAATGTGGTCGACGATCACGAGATGGAGATCAGCCACGTTATTCGCGGCGAAGAGTGGATTAACTCGGCGCCCAAACATATTCTGCTCTATCAATATTTTGGCTGGCAGCAGCCGCAGTTCTGCCATCTACCACTGCTGCGCAACCCCGACAAGAGCAAGCTCTCCAAGCGCAAAAACCCCACCAGTATTCTCTACTATCAGCGTATGGGTTTCCTGCCTGAGGCGCTGCTCAACTATCTCGGCCGCATGGGCTGGTCGATGCCCGATGAGAGTGAGAAATTCTCGCTCGCCGAAATGATCGCCGCGTTCGACATTAACCGTATTTCACTCGGCGGGCCCATTTTTGATGTCGAAAAACTCAGCTGGCTCAACGGGTTGTGGATTCGCGAAGAGCTCAGTGACGAGCAGCTGGCCGATCAACTGATTAACTGGGCGTTCAACCGCGAAACTCTGATGGAGTTCATACCCCACGCGCGCGCGCGCATGGAGCGCCTCTCTGATATTGCCCCGCTGGGTGCCTATCTGGTCTCTGGGCAGTTGCCGATTACTGCCGAGCAACTCACGCAGAGCGGTGTCGACGAAGAACAACTGATAGAGGTACTGCAGTTTTCATTGTGGCGGCTAGAAGCTCTGCGCACCTGGCAGCGCGACGCGATCTTCAATGAGCTGAAAACTCTGGCAGCTCAGTTAGATATCAAGCTCAAAGCATTTTTGGCGCCGCTGTTTATCGCTATTGCAGGCACTACCGCCTCGATTTCAGTGATGGACTCGATGCAGCTCCTCGGCCCCGATATGAGTCGCGCGCGGCTACGCCACGCTATTGAGCTGCTCGGTGGCCTGGGCAATAAAAAACTCAAAAAATTACAGAAGCGTTTTGATGGGCTAGGCGCAGATAGTGGAAAAGAAGAGGGCGGTGAGGCTTGACACCCCGCCCCCTCGCGCCTAATATGCCGACTCCTTTTTTGGGGCTATAGCTCAGCTGGGAGAGCGCAACACTGGCAGTGTTGAGGTCAGC
>JBELGO010000007.1:0-33856 GCA_042091915.1 SAR92 clade bacterium
AATTTAAACCCCTGTTACAACGTGTTGACCCAACTGCCGTGGAGGCGATGTTGGCCGACAACACAGCAGCCGAGCCTGAACCCACCGGCCCACTGGCCGAACAACCCTTGGCCGAGCAGATTAACTTTGACGATTTTATGAAAGTTGATTTGCGCGTTGCCAAAATTGTTGCTGCTCAAGCGGTTGAGGGTGCGGATAAATTGCTTCAGTTAACCCTCGATATCGGCGGCGAGCAGCGCAATGTATTTTCAGGCATAAAATCCAGCTACAGCCCAGAACAGCTGGTGGGTCGCTTGACGGTAATGGTCGCTAATTTGGCGCCGCGCAAAATGCGCTTTGGCCTCTCTGAGGGCATGGTGCTGGCTGCCGGTGACGACAACGGGATCTATCTGCTCGAACCGGATAGCGGTGCTCAACCAGGCCAGCGCATCACTTAAATCGCCTGACATTGTTAGCCATAGTTTATTCCCAAATGAGCTAACGACATTACTTTTAAGAGTTGAATGCTTTAACTGCGGTGCCGATAATATCGGCTGTTTGAACGTTCGCCACCATTGGACTGTGTGACTGTATGCAAGAGTTTGCCATTATTCTGGTCAGCGCCATACTGATCAACAACTATGTGTTAGTCCAATTCCTTGGGCTATGCCCGTTTATGGGCGTGTCGACCAAGCTCGAGTCGGCGATTGGCATGTCGGCAGCAACCACCTTCGTGCTAACCCTGACTGCTATGGCGAGCTGGCTGGTCGATGCCTGGGTGCTTAAGCCACTGGATCTCACCTATCTGCGCACTATAGCCTTCATCTTGGTTATTGCTGCCGTGGTTCAGTTCACCAAAATGTTTATCGAAAAGTCGAGCCCGTTGCTTTACAGGGTGCTCGGTGTATTTTTGCCCCTGATCACCACTAACTGCGCGGTACTCGGTGTGGCACTGCAAAACAGTGGCCGCGAGCTCGGGTTTTTCCACTCCTCTCTTTACGGCTTTGGCGCCGGAGCGGGATTTTCGTTGGTGTTGATTTTCTTCTCGGCTATGCGTGAACGGTTGGCTGTGGCCGACATACCGCAACCCTTCCAGGGCGCCGCCATCGCCATGATCACGGCTGGGTTGATGTCGCTGGCCTTTATGGGGTTTGGTGGTCTGGTCTGATGCAAGCGCTGCTCGAACTTATCGCCGCCAACCCAATTGTTGCCGCCATCTGCGCGATGGTTGGCTTGGCTCTGCTATTTGGTGCACTGCTCGGCTTTGCCGCGGAGCGCTTTCGAGTCGAAGGCGACCCCATCGTTGAGCAGATAGATGCCCTGCTACCGCAGACCCAATGTGGCCAGTGCGGACATCCCGGCTGCCGCCCTTATGCAGAGTCTATTGCCGCCGGTGAAGCCATCAATAAATGCCCTCCCGGTGGCCAGGCAACTATTAACGCTCTGGCAGCTCTTCTCGACGTGCCTGCACCTGAGTTAGATGACGAGCACGGCGAAGAGAGCGAGGTGAAAAAAGTCGCCTTTATTCGCGAGGCGGAATGCATTGGCTGTACCAAGTGTATTCAGGCATGCCCTGTCGATGCCATTCTCGGCAGTGCCAAACTAATGCATACCGTGATTGCCGCAGAGTGCACCGGCTGCGATCTGTGTGTCGAACCCTGCCCGGTTGATTGCATCGATATGATTCCTGTTGAGAGCGACCTGAAAAGCTGGCACTGGCAGCTGCCACAACGCCCAGGGCTGATAGCCAGCGATCGCCAACCGCACAGCGGAGAAGCCGCATGAGAAAGATCTGGGAGACGCCCGGCGGCATCCATCCCGCCGAAAATAAAGCCCAGTCGGTAACTCGGCCGATCGGGTACTTGCCACTGCCCGAACGTCTCTGGATAGCACTCAATCAACACGCTGGGCCTGTCGCCAAACCGTTAGTCGCGGTCGGCGATCAAGTCCTCAAAGGACAGATGATTGCCCGCCCAGAAAGCGATCGCGGCACCGCGCTGCACGCACCCAGCTCGGGGCGCGTCGTCGCTATTGCACCCCGGGCTATCGCCCACCCATCTGGGCTGCCTGCAGAGTGCATTGAAATTCTTTGCGATGGGCGCGATCAGTGGATTGATCGTCATCCCATTGAGAATTACCGCAACACTGAACCGAGCGCCCTGCTCGATCTGCTAGCCGAGCGCGGAGTTGCCGGGCTTGGCGGCGCCGGCTTTCCCACCGCCATTAAACTGGCCACAGACCGGCCTATTGAGCTGCTGTTAGTCAATGCTACCGAGTGTGAGCCCTATATTACCGCCGATGATTCGCTGCTGCGCGAACGCGCTGATCAACTTCTCCAAGGCATAGACATAGCCAGCTATCTGCTCGGCGATCCCACCGAACGCATTATCGGCATTGAGGACAACAAGCCCGAGGCGATTGCGGCCTTGCGCGCCGCGCTAGCCGCTCGATCAGACCAGCTGCCCGCGGTTGAGTTGGCCATTTTCCCGACCAAATATCCCTCCGGTGGTGAAAAACAGCTGATTCAAATTGTCATAGGCCAAGAGCTCCCCAGCGGCGCTCTGCCCGCACAACTGGGTATCGTCTGCCAAAATGTCGGGACTCTCTATGCACTCAAGCGCGCAATGGTTAATGGTGAACCGTTGATATCGCGCATAACCACCGTCACGGGGAAAGCCTGCGCCATCAATGGCAACTATGAGACACTGATTGGCACGCCGGTAACCGATCTACTCGCTCACAATCAGCTAGATTCAACTCGTTTGCAGCGGCTGATTATGGGCGGACCGATGATGGGCATCGCACTGCCTGACAGCGACCTGCCAATCATCAAAACCAGCAACTGTTTCATTGCCGCTGACAATACCGAAGTGGCACCGGAACAACCGGCACAACCCTGTATACGCTGCGGCTTGTGCGCAGAAGCCTGCCCCGCAACACTGCTGCCCCAGCAGCTGTTCTGGCATGCACAATCGCAACAGCACGATAAGTTAGAAGCGCACAACCTGTTTGATTGCATCGAGTGCGGCGCCTGCTCTTACGTCTGCCCCAGCAATATCCCTTTAGTCCAGTACTTTCGTGCCGGCAAAGGTGAGATACGCCAACAGCGAGCAGAAAAAGCCAAATCAGACTTTGCCCGGGAACGCTTTGAGTTCCGCCAACAACGCTTAGAGCAGCAAGAGCGAGACAAACAAGCTAAGCGCGAAGCGCGCAAATTAGCGGCGCAACAGGCCAAAGAGGCTCAGAGCGAAGCGAGCGCACCAGCGGACAGCGCCGCGGCTTTGATCGCTGCGGCACAAGCGCGAGCCGCCGCCCGCACAGCTTCCCCCGAGCAGCAACGCAACAAGCTAAAGCGCGCTATCACCAGCAGCGAAGCCCGGTTGCAGCGCGCTACCGAGAAAGTGACCGAGGCACAACAGAGTGGCTGTGATGATGCCACACTGCAACCACTGCTGGCCGCGCAAGCAGCTGCTCAGCAGAAGCTCACACAGGCAGAGGCCAAACTGGCGGAACTGAGCGCAGCCCCTGAAAGGGAACCTTCTCCAGCGCCCACTCAAGCCGACTCAAAATCGCCCGAACTGGATGCCGCCAGCCGCGCTATCGCCAAAGCGCGCGCAACCGCCGCAGCGCGCGAAGCACTGTCACCCGCTGAAAAAATTGCCGGCGACATCGCTGCACTGGACAAGAGAGTAGAGAAACTTCGCGACAAGCTAGCTGCCTGCGAAGAAGATGAGCAGCGCGAATTACTCGCCACCTCTCTGGCAAAACTTGAGGCTAAACAGGCATCACTCCAGGAACAGCAGCGAGCACTCAACAATGGTATTTAAACCGGTCACCTCTCCACATCGCCACGCTGCACTATCTACCGCAAAAATAATGCAGTGGGTAGTGGCCGCACTCATTCCCGGAATTGCTGTTCTAACTTGGCAGTTCGGCTGGGGGACTTTGATCAACATCGCCATAGCCACAGCTACCGCTCTAATCTGTGAAGCTGCCATCGTGGCGTTGCGCAGACGTTCAGTGCGCTTCTATCTGCAAGATTTCAGCGCGGTAGTGACCGCTTTTTTGTTGGCAGTGGCACTCCCCCCACTGGCGCCTTGGTGGTTGGTAGTGGTGGCTACTGCATCGGCTATTGTGGTAGCCAAACAGAGCTACGGCGGTCTGGGCTACAACCCGTTTAACCCCGCTATGGTCGGTTATGTCGTGGTCCTTATTTCATTTCCGCTCGAGATGAGCAGCTGGCTGACACCCGTCTCCCTGCTGCCAACAACAGTAGATCAGGCCAGTGCAGCAGAGGCGTTAGCGGTAGTTACTGGCAGTAGTGGAATCGACGCTTGGAGTGGTGCCACCCCCTTAGATCTCTTTAAGCACGAACTCAATGGGCAACTGGTCGGCGACTTTTACACCAGCCACGCTCTGTTTAGCCAAGCAGCTATTGCCGGTGTCGGTTGGGAGTGGGTTAACCTTGCGTTTTTGGCCGGTGGTGCACTGCTCTTGGCTAAGGGCATTTTTACTTGGCACGCACCGCTAGCCATGCTGACCAGCTTGGCAGTAATGGCGATGTTATTTTGGGACGGCGGCAGCTCTAATAGTGGCGGCTCTGTGTGGCTGCACTTGTTCAGTGGTGCCACTATGCTGGGAGCCTTCTTCATCATCACTGATCCAGTTAGTTCAGCGGTGAGTGTTCGCGGGCGCCTTATATTCGGTGCATTAATTGGCGTACTGATCTATTTAATTCGCGTTTGGGGCAATTACCCCGATGGTGTAGCCTTTGCTGTGCTGCTTGGCAACTTTGCCGCCCCGTTTATCGACAACTACACCCTGCCGCGCAGTTATGGCCACCAGCGCGCTAAACGCGCTACGGAGTTGCCCAATGAGTAATCCCGATACAAGCCCTGCAAAACAAGACGCTGTTATCAGCCGTTCGATGCTGCGCAACAGCTTCGCACTGGCACTGTTTGCCCTGCTTACAGCAGCACTTTTAGCTGCCACACAAAATGTCACAGAGCCAAAAATATTGGCTGCAGAACGCGCCGCACAACAGCGTGCACTGCTTGAAATTGTCCCCGATGGGCTGCACAACAATGATCTTCTCGCCGACACCTATCCGATTCCAGAGCAGCACTGGCCTCTACTGGGCTTAGATAAAGGCGGGCGCGCACACATCGCCAAACGCAACGGAGAGCCTGTAGCGGTTATTGTTCCGGCGATCTCCAAGAGCGGCTACAGTGGCGACATTGCAATGATTATGGGCTTTACGATAGAAGGTGAGCTGCTCGGAGTGCGCGTGACCCAGCACAAAGAGACACCTGGTCTTGGCGATAAAGTCGAGCTTAAAAAGAGCGATTGGATTCTTAGCTTTAACAGTTTATCCCTGGACAATACGCCCCGCGAGGCTTGGGCGGTTAAGAAAGATGGCGGCTCTTTTGAGCAGTTTACCGGTGCTACGATAACCCCGCGCGCAGTTATTGAGCAGGTGCTTGCCGGTCTGGATTATTTCGCGCTGGATAGCGCGGCGCTGCTCTCAAAAAGCAACCACAGTAACTCGCTGGAGATCGGCAATGAGTGATACCCCCGCAACACCATCGCCCAGTCTGAGCGAAGTAGCCGGCAATGGGCTGTGGAGCAACAACCCGGCACTGGTGCAGCTACTTGGCCTATGTCCTCTACTGGCGGTCACCTCTACTGTAGTCAACGCGCTGGGCTTGGGGTTGGCGACTTTACTGGTACTGGTGGGCTCAAATACGATTGTTTCACTCATTCGCCACCAAGTCGGTGATGCCGTGCGGTTACCCGCATTTGTTTTAATTATCGCTGCATTTGTTACCTGTACTGAGCTTTTGATGAAAGCTTATGCTTATGAGCTGTTTGAGATCCTCGGCATCTTTATTCCGCTGATTGTCACCAACTGCGCCATTCTCGGTCGCGCCGAAGCCTTTGCCAGCAAGCAACCGGTGCATTTGGCGATATGGGATGGTTTGATGATGGGGCTGGGGTTTTTACTTGTACTGTTATTACTGGGCGGTATACGCGAACTCTTTGGCAGCGGCACCCTGTTCGCCAATATGCAACTTCTACTGGGCAGCGGTGCCACAGACTGGACCATACAACCGTTTGGCGAGAACTACAGCTTTTTGGTGCTGATACTGCCGCCCGGTGCTTTTTTGATCACCGGTTTACTGATAGCTGGCAAAAATGCCATCGACCTGCGCCGTGAAGCACAGCGCAAAGCTCAGCGCGCCACCGTAGCTAAAGGTTCTAAACGGGTCCGCACAACAGGGCATATTGCCTAATTTGTCTTAAAATAGGCGCCCCCATACAAGGAATTTGCTATGTTGAAAAGCGGCGCAGCTCTGGTACGTCATGCACTCGAAGCGATTGGTGTCGAGCATACTTTTGGTATCCCAGGTGTACACAACACCGAAATCTACGATGAACTGAATAACTCTCAGTCCATCACACCTTATTTAGTTGGCCACGAAATGGCCGCCGCCTGTATGGCCGATGCGGTAAGCCGCACCGGCAGCTCAATTGGCTGTATGTTAATCGTGCCTGCAGCCGGTGTGACTCACGCAGCCAGCGGTATTGGCGAAGCGATGTTGGCCGGCATACCCTTACTGGTCATATCTGGCGGCATCCACCGCGGCAGCGATAAACGCTATCAGCTGCACGATATCGACCAGCATCAGATTCTCAAACCGCTGACTAAAGCCACCTATTTAGTTGAAGACCACCAAGCGATACTGCCGACTTTTTTTGAAGCTTATTGGACTGCAGTGAGCGGTGAACCGGGGCCCGTATTTATAGAAGTGCCGGTAGATATCCAGCTCTTTCGCGGCGAGGTAGAGCAACCACTGCCGCGGCTCGAGCACTTCACGCCACCCCAAGAACCAATCGACAACTCAGCCATTGCCGCGGCCGCACAAAAATTGATCGCCGCCAAACAACCGGCACTGTTTGTCGGCTGGGGAGCCGTGCGCGCGCGCCAACAACTCATTGAACTCGCCGAATTACTCGCAGCGCCGGTCGCCACCACTTTGCAAGGGGTGAGCAGCTTCCCTGGCGACCACCCCCTGCACACGGGCATGAGCTTCGGTGGAGCGGCCGTTGCCGCAGCGCGCAAAACAGTTGGCGAGAGCGACTGTCTATTGGCGGTAGGCACTCGCTTTGCCGAAATTGCCACCGGTAGTTACAGCGTTGAACCGCCCTCTGAGTTGATTCATATTGATATCAACTCTCAGGTATTCAATGCCAACTACCCTGCCAGTGTGACTATCCAAGGTGATGCCGGCGAGGTACTCGACGCACTCCTGATTGAGCTGCGCAGAGCTCTCAATGAACGCATTAACGACGGTGCAGGAGCTCTGCAAGACAATACAGCCGAGCGCGTAAAGAGCATCGCCAAACTCAAACTGAAAACTCAAAATGAGTGGCTTGCCGGCGGAGATAGCAGCCGTGTCAATCCAGCACAATTTTTTACCGCATTGAGGGCCAAATTAGAGAGCGATGCAGTGATTGTCGCCGATGATGGCAACCATACTTTTTTGACCGCTGAACTGCTGCCCATACACCGCGCCGGTGGTTTTATCTCACCGACAGACTTTAATGCCATGGGTTACTGTATTCCCGCGGTCAATGGCGCAAAACTCGCCAACCCCGATAGCCAAGTCATCGGTATTGTCGGTGATGGCGCCATGTTTATGACCGGCATGGAAGTCTCCACCGCTGTGCATTATCAGCTCGGAGTCATCTATGTGATATTTAATGATGGTGAGTTAGCTCAAATTTCTCAGGCCCAAGAGCTGCCCTACCGGTATAAAACCTGCACAAAACTGGCACACACTCACTGGGGCGCTTTTGCCGAAGCGATGGAATGCGCCTACTTACCTATTAGCCAAGAGAGTGATATTGAGACCGTTCTCGAGCGCGCTTTTCTTATTACAGGGCAAAACCAGCCCGTCATTGTCGATTTAAATGTCGATTACTCGCAGAAAACGGCTTTTACCAAAGGCATTGTCAAAGCCAATCTAAATCGCTTTGCGACTGCAGACAAACTGCGTTTTGTCGGCCGAGCGCTGAAAAGAAAAGTGGTCGGCTAACCGACAAAACGGTTTATCATTGAGCGGTTACTGCCATTAACGGATGGGACCACCAATGATAAAAAACTTGCTCTGCGTCACTTTAACGCTATTGCTATTATCTAGCTGCGACTCTGCAGCAAAGCGCACCTCACCAGTGGGTGATGGCACGGTGATATATACCGCCGCACAAGTCATTACCATGGATGATCGCCCAGAGGCGGTTGACCGCAGCGCCGCTGTAGCGGTTCGCGATGGCGTTATTGTCGCCGTGGGCAGCCGTGAAGTACTTCAGCGCCAACTGCCTAGCGCAACTCTCGACCAGCAGTTTGCCGAGCAGACCATTATGCCTGGCTTTATCGAGCCACATCTTCATCCTTACCTAGTCGGCTTGCTACTGCAAATGGAGTTTATTACTCCGCACGATTGGACGCTGCTTGACGGTCTTCACCCGGGAGTAAAAACTGCTCAAGAGTATCAAAAGCGTTTGCGCGATCATGAAAAAACACTCGCTGATGGCGAGATACTCTTCAGCTGGGGGTACCACCCGTTATTCCACGGCGAAATGAGCCGCCAATTTTTAGACACAGTCAGTTCACAGCGCCCCATGGTTATTTTTCATCGCTCTTTTCATGAGGTCTATCTCAACAGCGCCGCTATTGCCCAGTTGAATATCGACCCTGCCCTGGACAGTCATCCCACCATCGATTTTGCAATGGGTCACTTTTATGAGACGGGCCTGCTCGCTATCAGCGCCGAACTTATGGGCCCACTGATGCAACCCGAACCCTACCTCTCCGCATTGGCCAAAGGGAGAGAGCTGATTCATCAACGTGGCATCACCACCGTAGGCGATGGTGCTTTTGGCTCGATTAATTTGCCATTAGAACATCAGCTTCTGACACACTCGAGCTGGAACAGTGAGGATGCACCGTTCCATACGTATCTTCTTCTCGACGGCACTCACCTTCTGGCAAAACACGGCTATAGCGATATTGACCAAGTACTACAGAACGCACAGGAGACGCTCTCTGGCGACCACTTCACTGTACAAAAGAGACAGATCAAACTCTTTGCTGATGGCGCTGCCTACTCCCAACTGATGCAGATGCGCGACGGTTATATCGATGGTCACAGCGGCGAGTGGATCATGCCGCCCGCCGAACTAGAGCTCGCCATGCGTCACTTCTGGCAGCGCGACTACCAACTCCACCTGCACGTCAACGGCGACGCCGGGATGCAGCAGGTATTGGATATTCTGACGGTTTTGCAGCGCCAGCAACCGCGCAGCGACCACCGCACCACCATCCATCACCTAGCCTATGTGCGCCCTGAACAGATGCAGCAACTCGCAGATTTAGGCGGGATGGTACAAGCCAACCCCTACTATGTTTGGGCTTTAGCCGACACTTATGCGGAACACGGCTTAGGCCCCGAGCGTGCTGCCAACATGGTTCCCAGTGCCAGTGTAGTCGATGCCGGCATGCCTCTGGCATTTCACAGCGACTTCACCATGGCACCGGCAGACCCGTTATTGCTAGCCTGGGCCGCGGTCACACGCTACACCGCAGAGGGTAACGTTGTTGCACCAGCACAGCGCATCTCTATCCATGAAGCGATGCAGGCGATCACCTTGGACGCAGCCATTCAGATGCAAAGAGAGGATGAGATTGGATCAATAGCCGTTGGCAAAAAAGCTAATTTTACTGTTCTCGACAGCGACCCATATCTCTCTTCGCCAGCTGGCAACGGCGTTCAATTGAAAGACATTGCAGTCACTGCGACAGTGGTCGAAGGAAAAGTCTTTCGACCCTTATCGCAGATTGATTAGACCGAGCCATGTGTGCTCAATAGTCAAACATTGAACCTAAAATTAGACGTTGATGAACACCGGTGCGGCGACATATTCCCAGAGTATTACCGTAGCGGTGAGAATAACTACAGCGTAAACCAGAAAAACCAAAAAGAGTGCACTGGCATAGAGCATGCCTTGGTCCTCAGGCACGTTCATCATCGGCGGAACGCCCAAATATAACAGTCTGATGGTATAACAACACGCCAATGTCGCCAGCACTATATCGAGCTCCCATATCGGGTAGACCGCTGCTGCGCCGGCCAGATAGACCGGTACACAGGCGTAACCCACCATGACTACCCCTTTGAGCGGAAAAGAATCTGCGTTATAGGTTTTAGACATCCACTGGCACATTAAGCCAATCACTACAATCGTCGAGACCATTGCCGCATAAAAAAGTACCGCCAAGGGGGTGGCACTCGCCTCGGTAATGCGAACAATTTCGCCGCCGCGCACATTCCAACCCACCTGGGTGGTGCCGTAGTAAAACGCTATCGCGGGAATGGCTGCCAGAGCCAAAACTAAAAGCAGCCGCGCCTTGATGGACTCTTCAGATTTACTTGCCAAACTCTGCCATGTCGCCGCTGGTTTAAAAATTATGCCCAGTATTTCACCCACAAAGATACCCTCATTTTTACCGTTATTGTTGTAGTGTAGGCTCTCGCCAACGCAATGTTTTGATCAATATCAATTTTATCACCCCCCGACAGCAAGGCTCGACGCTACCGCAAGATTATTTATTCTGGTGATGGTGCGGCGCAGAGGCGCGACTGTCAATATTGTCAGGGCTGCTGTGAGTGCTGTGCCGCTGATGGGCTACGACTGTCATCACCATCATCACTGCCATTCCCAGCAGCAACAGACCACTCAAACGGCGCAGCCAAGGCTTTTGTAAATAGCCACTCAGCTGGCCAGAGAACCAACTCGCAGCCAACATCGCAGGCAGGGTACCAAGCCCAAAAGCGGCCATACCCAGAGCACCTTGTAAGGCTGAACCACTCGCCAGCGCCATGCCCACTGCGGTGTAGACCAAGCCGCAGGGCAGCCAGCCCCAGACCGCACCCACCGCGTAGGCGCCTACACCACTGTTGACCGAAGTGAGCGGCTTACTGAGGGGTTGAATATGTCTCCAGACATGTGCACCGATCTTTTCAAGCTGTACAAGTCCTCGCCATACACCCATCACATAGAGCCCCATCGCCGCCACCAGCGCTGCCGCCAATAACCGCAGCAGGGGTGCCAATTGCAGTAACTCGGCGGTCAATTGACTGACCCAGCCAGCCACTAAGCCCACCGCCATATAGCTGCTAATACGGCCCAACTGATAACCCCAAATAATAGTGTTGCGCTGACCACTAGTTCCACCCAGTGCTATCGCAATAGGCCCGCACATACCTACACAGTGGCTAGCGCCGAGAAGACCCACCAAAAAGAGTGCGGGCAGCGCCGACATCTCCCAGCCCATTATTTCTCTCCCGGTGAAGACGATTTGGACTCTTCGAACAAAATACGTTCAGCCTCGCTATCTAAATCATCGTATTGGCCGTTATTGACTGCCCAGAACAACAGCCATGCCGCTGCTGCTATAACCAATAGAGATAGAGGGATTAGAAAATACAGACTCTGCATACAAATTTCTCCAGCGGTTAAGTGGCTTTGCTGCGGCGCAGACGCAAGGCGTTGAGCAGCACAATCAGAGAACTGCTGCTCATACCAACAGCCGCAGCCCATGGCGGCACAAGGCCGGCGGCGGCCAACGGCAGAGCCAATAAATTGTAACCCACTGCCCAGCCAATATTTTGCCCAATAACTGCGCGTGTCTGACGCGCTACGTCTATCGCTTTTGGCAGCGCTGTGAGGTCATCGCCCAGCAGTAGCGCATCTGCAGAAAGCTGCGTGACATCGGCTGCGCGACCCATGGCTATGGAAATATCGGCACTGCGCAACACGGGGACATCATTGATCCCATCGCCGACCATGACCACTTTAGCCCCTTGTTGCTGCCGAGTGCGCAGCTCGGACAATTTTTGCTCGGGACGCAGGCCAAACTGCTGATCATCGATCTCAAGGGGTGCTAACAATTGAGCCGCTTGTGGCGATGGGTCACCAGACAATACCGCCAGGTCGATCCGATCTGTGCGCAGCTGCGAGACAGCCTCCTTCGCCGACGGACGCAACTGATCGGCAAACGCAAAACAGGCCAACCAACCGGCACTATTAGCCAGCCAGACTTGGCTGGTAGCACTGCAATCAGTGGAATTTTCACTCGGTACTGGCTGCTCCCAGTCGAATTGATTTGCCACCCAATCCGCTCGTCCAAGGGCTAGCAGTTGACCTTGCACCACGCCGCACACTCCACAGCCTGCGACAAACGTTTGTCGCTCTGCGGCTGGCAGTGAAAGATCAGCCACAAAGCGTTGCAGTGCCATTGCAACCGGGTGACGGCCGCCACTTTCCAACTGTGCGGCCCAGTGCAATACCGTGGTCTCATCCCTGCTTGCCTCTGGCGCCATTTCAATACCGACAAGGCTCAGAGTTCCGCCGGTTAACGTACCGGTTTTATCAAATAGTAGGGTGTTGCAAGTAGCCAGTCGTTCGACACAGTGGCGATTAGTCACCAGCAATCCATCACTGCGCAACTCAGCTGCCGCCACTGCCAATGCCGTAGGTGTAGCCAACGATAGTGCACATGGACAAGTCACTACGAGCACCGAAAGTGCCACCCAAAAGCCGTGCTGCAGAGATGGTTCAGCCGCCCACAGCCACCAGTAGAGGAGTACCGCAGATGCACACAACAGCACCGCGCCGACAAAAGCTCCCGCCAAACGATCGGCCCGAGCCACCCACTCGGGTTTGTCCGTCGCCGCTTGCTCGGCTATGCGCATAATCGCCGCAAGCTGTGTCTGTTGGCCTACCGCGGTGAGACGAATCGTCAACGGATTATCGCCATTCACCGTACCCGCAGCTACGCTGTCACCCACCTGTTTGAGCTGAGCGGCCGCCTCACCAGTCAACACTGCCTCTTCTACTGAACTCTGCCCGGCCGTTACTACTCCGTCACAAGGTATAAGTTGCCCTGGGTAGATACGCACGCTATCGCCCAGCTGCAGTTGACGCAGTGGCACACTCTGCTCTTCTCCCTCTGCGTCTATACGCACTGCGATCGGTGGCAGAAGCTCATCGGTAGAGTAGAGCGAAAGCAGATTGCGGTAGCGCAAACGCTGCTCAATATAACGCCCGAGCAGCAGGAAAAAGCAGAACATCGATACCGAATCGAAGTAGACCTCACCCCCACCGCGCAAAGTCGCATAGGTGCTTGCCAGATAGGCCAGCACAACAGCCAGTGAGACCGGCAGATCCATCACCAGATGGCCGAGGCGCAGGGCACGCCAAGCCGCCCGATAGAAAGGCAGCGCCGAATAAAACACCACCGGTGTCACCAACACCCAACTCACCCAGCGCAACAGCTGCTGCCAGTGTGGATCAATATCTTGATAGCCACCGGCGTAGAGAGCGATAGCCACCATCCCCGCTTGCATCATCGCCAAACCAGCCACGCCGAGTCGCAACAGCATACTCTTCAGTGCACTGTCGCTTGTTTTATCGCGTTGATAGGGACTCAGCGGTGTCCCTTGATAACCAATTTCGCGCAATTTGCTCAACAGTGTCGACAGCGCTAGCTGCTCTGGCTGCCAGCGCACTCGCGCGCGATGAGTGGTACCGTTGACAGTGACCGTTTGAACTGCGGGAATATCAGTTAAATGTTTTTCGATCAACCAGCTGCATGCCGTACAGGTGATGCCCTCAATCGCCAGCGTAGCTGTAACGCTACCGTCTTCATGATTGTGGAGGTAATCGGCGGCCAAATCAGACAGATCCCACACCAACAGATCACTGCTGTCTTCTGGGCGTGGGTCGGGACGATCGCTGCGCGCCGAGCGGAACTGATAAAACGAATCCAAACCACCGCTGACAATAGCGCTGGCAACAGCCTGACAACCGATACAACAAAACTGCTGAGCCTCTCCTTGAATGACAAACTCAAATTTATCATCCGCCGGAACGGGCAACCCGCAGTGAAAACAGCCGCTAGTATCAGGGTCCATGGCGCGGTCTACTGCGCTCAATCTGCCGTCAGTAGTCGGCTATCGCCGTAACTGAAGTTGATCTGACCATCTAGCCGCCAGGCGCGCTCCTCACCAGTCAGACGCAAATAGTAATTATCTTGTAGTGGCACGCTGAGCTCTCCCTGGTAGCGGTGACCCGCTCCCTCTAAGGCAGTCAGGAGAATGGTCACATCGCGCTCAGCCAATATTGGGTGCTGCAATTTAAGTTCGATAGTAGAACCCGGAGAAACTAGCGGTTCTGCGCTGTTCAGCTCCACCTCGACGCTGTCAGCCTGGCGATTAAATTTCACGCGTGCCTGCATACCCCACTCTGCAGCGCGTTGCTGGCCCGCGAGTGATTGGTTGATAGCCAACCCTTCTCGATAATAGTCATCGTCTACCGTTGCATCGCGATTTGCGAAAGCGATATAGACTGTGATCAAACCGGCCACCACAACGCTAGCGGGCAAGGCAATGATGAACCACGGCCAAAATTGGCGATACCAGGGCTCGAGTGTGGCGGGGGTTTTGTTCTTGGTCATCATCTATAGCTCTGTCGATTGAGTGCAGTTATTTTAACCCCAATGGGTCAGCTAGCTAACGCACTGGCGAGATAAAACGGCTCTCAACACGGTCGCTCAGATCGCCGTCAGTTCGCTCACTGACAATAAAAGCAATCGGTACATTGGGGCTAACGATACGCTGCTCTGGCAGTGACAGACGCACCAACAGCTCACCCACTTCACCCGCTTCAATCATCACCTCGCGCTGGCCGATGTACTCAAGCGGCAAGCCACTCTCTACACCGATTAAATAGTGATGGTCGCGCTGATCCATATTGTTAATCTTTACCGTGTAACTGTTTTCTACAACACCATCTGGGCGCAAGCGATAGAGCATATCGCGGTCGCGAATAACATCCATCTCCAGCGGCGTGCGAGTCGCCAAAGTGTAGACAAACAGCAGGCTCATCACTGTCACAGCAGTGACATAGCCGACAAAGCGCGGCCGCAAGAAACGCACCGGCTCACCTTTTAACAATGCGTTCTCTGAGGTAAAACTGATCAGGCCGCGCGGGTAGTTCAACTTATCCATTACCGCATTGCAGGCGTCGATACAGAGCCCGCAGCTAATACACTCGTACTGCAGACCGTTGCGGATATCTATTCCGGTAGGGCAGACTTGTACGCACAAGGTGCAATCGACACAGTCACCCAGCTCGCCGCTACCGCGCTGATAGTCGTGGTGGCGCGATCCCCGTTTCTCTCCGCGCGCTGCATCGTAAGAGACTACAAGAGTATCCGAATCGAACATCACAGACTGAAAACGCGCATACGGGCAGACATATTTACAGATCTGCTCGCGCATAAAGCCGGCATTAACAAAAGTGCCTACAGTAAAAAATGCCACCCAAAAAACCGCGGCGGGATGCGCTGCCCAGTTGAACATATCGACGACCAACTGATCGATAGGATTGAAATAACCGACAAAGGTCAAACCGGTGGCAAAAGCCACCAATAACCAACCCAGCAGTTTGCCGCCTTTGCGAGCTATTTTTTCGATGCTCCAAGGTGAGTTATCCAATCTTATGCGACGATTGCGATCGCCCTCAAAGCGCTCTTCGATAGCCATAAAGATCTGGGTAAATACCGTTTGCGGGCATGAAAAACCACACCAAACTCTGCCAAACAAGTTAGTCACGGTAAACAGCGCGAAGGCAGCAATGATCAGCAACCAGGCCAGCAAGGGAAAGTCTTGCGGCCAGAAGGTAATCCAGAAAACGTGGAATTTTCGCTCCACCAGATCGAACAGCATGGCTGGTCGACCGTCAATTTTGAACCAGGGGATTAAGAAGTATGCTCCCAGAAAAGGGATCCAGCTCCAGTTTTGCAGTCGTCGGAAAAAACCGTTGAGCCGACGCGTGTAGATTTTTTCTGCAGTTTGATAGAGATCTAAAACCTGTATCGCTTCGTTGTTTTGGTGTTGCTTACCAGAGACTGGCTCGCTCATAAAAACTCCTGTTACACCCACTGGCACTGCACAACCAGTGGGACGTTAACCATTACTGGCTCGCAGTCTGCGATAAACCGTAGACATAGGCGGCAATCAGATGGATTTTCTCCGGGCGCAGTTTGTCACTTTGACTGGGCATGACGCCGTTGCGGCCCTGGCGCAAAGTGGCGCGAATATTCTCCGCCAGCGTTAGGTCTGCCTGGCGATAGAGCCAGATATTATCCGTTAAATTGGGCGCGCCCAGTGCCTGCATGCCGGTCCCATCTGGCATATGGCAGCTTGAGCAGAACATCGCAAACTGTTCGCTGCCCGCGGCAGCTTGTTCGGCGTTGTGCGGCTCATCAGAGAGACTCAACACATACTCGGTAACATTGATAACACCCTCATTGCCCAGAGCAGCACCCCACGCTGGCATCACGCCTACACGCCCGCCATTGAGAGTGGCCAGTATCGCTTCAGGGTGCCCGCCATAGAGCCAATCGTTATCGGCCAGATTGGGGAAGCCGTTGGCACCACTACCGCCGACACCGTGGCAGACCGAGCAGTTATTGTTGAACAGGCGTCGCCCCATACGCTGTGCTTTGGGGTCGCTGGCGAGATCGTCAATCGAGCGGCTCGCATAAGAGGCGTACTGAGACTCCATCTTTTCTTCGGCGGCATCTACGGATTCTTGCCACTGGCTCTCCTGCGTCCAACCCAGCAGCCCTTGGTAACTCCCTAAACCGGGATAGAGGGCCAGGTAAACCAAAGCAAACACGACTGTGCCTATAAATTTCCAAAACCACCAAGCCGGCAGAGGGTTATCGTACTCCTCAATGCCATCGTAACTATGCCCTGTAGTCGGAGCTTCGCCATCACTGGCCTGCTCACCGCTGACTGTGGTTTTGCGGTTGGCCAGTAGTAGCCATAAGCTGCCTGCTAGAGTTAGCAGCGTGATAACAATAATCCACGAACTCCAAAATGTTGTCATGACGGATCCTGCCTATTAGTCTCTTGGTCTTCTGCTTGAATGGACTCTTTGCTGAGCTCATCGGCAAATGGCAGCTGCGCTGCCTCTTCAAAATCGGCTTTTTTGCCCTTGCTGTAGGCCCATAAGGTCACCCCAATAAAGGCGGCAAATGCCACTACGGTGCCCAGCCCCTGCAATGTTCCCGCATCCACAGCAATTACCTCTTGCGCTGCAAGAGAGTGCCCAGCTGCTGCAAGTAAGCGAGCAGGGCATCAATCTCTCGCGCACCGTCGACATCGGCCTGCGCCGCAGCGATCTGTTCGTCGGTATAAGGCACTCCAACCATGCGCAAACCACTCATTTTGACTGCCGTCTTGCTGCCGTCGACAGTCTGCTCGAAGAGCCACGGGAAAGCCGGCATATTCGACTCTGGAACGACCGAACGAGGGTCATAAAGATGGGCGCGGTGCCAATCGTGACTGTAGCGTCCACCTACCCGAGCCAGATCCGGCCCGGTGCGCTTAGAACCCCACAAAAAAGGGTGCTCGTACACAGACTCACCTGCTACAGAGTAGTGCCCGTATCGCTCGGTCTCGGCGCGCAGCGGTCGTACCATCTGGGTGTGGCAGACATGGCAGCCCTCGCGGATATAGATATCGCGCCCTTCCAGCTCTAGAGCCGGCAGCGGTTTGAGCCCTGCTACAGGTTCGGTAGTCTCGCCGGTGAAGAAAAGCGGCACTATTTGCGCCAATCCGCCGAAGCTTAAAGCCACCAATATAAGGCCGATCATCAGCCCGATGTTTTTCTCGATTATGGCGTGTTTATTGGACATATTTATAAGCTCCTCAAGCCGCCGCAACAGGGGTAGTGGCCGCAGCGGGCTTATCGCGCCCCACGGTCATATAGACGTTGTAAGCCATTAGCAACATCCCCGAGAAGAAGATAAAGCCACCGATAAAGCGCACAAAGTAGCCGGGGTAACTCGCCTCGACACCCTCCACAAAACTGTAAGTGAGTGTGCCATCGGCGTTAAACGCTCGCCACATTAAGCCCTGCGCGATTCCGTTGACCCACATAGAGGCGATATAGAGAACGGTGCCAATAGTCGACATCCAGAAGTGAATATTGATCAAGTTGACGCTGTACATCTCTTCTTTGCCCCACAGGCGTGGAATAAGGTGGTACATGGAGCCAATTGAAATCATTGCCACCCAACCCAGCGCACCAGAGTGGACATGGCCAATCGTCCAGTCTGTGTTGTGCGATAGCGCGTTAACCGTTTTGATCGCCATCATTGGCCCTTCAAAGGTCGACATGCCGTAGAACGACAAAGAAACCACTAAAAATCGCAAGGTGGGGTCGGTGCGTAGCTTGTGCCAAGCACCAGAGAGCGTCATGACACCGTTGATCATGCCACCCCACGAGGGTGCCAACAGCACCAGCGACATCACCATGCCCAAGCTCTGCGCCCAGTTGGGCAGTGCAGAATAATGCAGGTGGTGGGGACCGGCCCAAATATAAATAGCGATGAGCGCCCAAAAGTGAACAATAGAGAGACGGTAAGAGTAAACCGGACGCTCGGCCTGCTTGGGCACAAAGTAGTACATCATGCCAAGGAAGCCCGCCGTTAAGAAAAACCCGACCGCATTGTGGCCGTACCACCACTGCACCATGGCATCAATCGCGCCGGGGTATACCGAGTAAGATTTAGTCCAGCTGACCGGCACTGCAAGGCTGTTGACGATATGCAGCATCGCTACTGCCAATATGAATGCGCCAAAGAACCAATTTGCTACATAAATGTGTCTGGCGCGGCGCTTCATGATGGTGCCAAAGAAGACTATCGCATAGACAACCCAGACTACCGCAATGAGGATATCGATCGGCCACTCTAGCTCGGCATACTCTTTAGTAGTCGTCAGACCCATCGGTAGAGTAATGGCTGCCGCGACAATGACCAACTGCCAACCCCAGAAGGTGAATGCCGCTAATTTATCCGAGATTAAGCGCGCCTGACAGGTGCGCTGCACTACGTGGTAGCTGGCGGCAAACAGTGCCGAGCCGCCAAAGGCGAAAATGACCGCATTGGTGTGCAGCGGACGCAGGCGGCCAAAGTGAAGATAGGGACCAAAGTTCAGTTCTGGCCAAACCAACTGGGCGGCAATAATGACACCAACCAGCATACCGACAATCCCCCACAGTACTGTGGTGATAGCGAACTGTTTAACAATTTTAGTGTTGTACTCTGGCAGCGAGGCCGCGGAGGCGTGATCACTCATGCTCTGTTCCTATTTTTTTCAACGCCGCATAGGCGACAAATACAGAGTGCCCTACCTTTATGGCACCCTTGCAAAGGGCATTATCGATGCTTAGCCGAAGCTAAACCTTGACCTGAATCAAACACGCCGAGCGTTGTGCTCGGCGTATTCGCTATAACTTGACCATACGGCCCTTAAAATCCACGACCGCGGTTGGCTGCTATGCGCAGACGCAACGCGTTTAGCTTGATAAAGCCCTCGGCGTCGGCTTGATCATAAGCGCCCTGATCTTCTTCAAATGTCGCGATCTTTTCATCGAACAAAGACTGCTCTGATCTGCGACCAACCACGGTGACATTGCCTTTATAAAGCTTCACACGCACTTCGCCGTTGACTTCGCGCTGGCTAAAGTCGATAGATTCTTGCAGCATTTGACGCTCGGGTGACCACCAGTAGCCGTTGTAGATCAATGAGGCATAGCGCGGCATCATCTCGTCTTTAAGGTGGGCAACTTCGCGATCTAAGGTCAGCGATTCAATGGCGCGGTGGGCGCGCAGCATCACGGTACCCGCTGGCGTTTCATAACAGCCGCGCGATTTCATACCGACATAGCGGTTTTCAACAATATCCAGACGCCCAACCCCGTTGGCACCCGCCACTTTGTTGAGGTGTTCAATCACTGTTGCCGGGGTCATCGGCACACCATCAATGGCAACAATATCGCCCTGCTTATAGGTCAACTCTAAATAGGTGGGAGCATCAGGAGCCGCTTCGGGAGAGACGGTCCAGCGCCACATATCCTCCTCGGGCTCAGACCAAGGATCTTCGAGGTTGGCGCCTTCGTAGGAGATATGCAGCAGGTTGGCATCCATCGAGTAAGGTGACTTGGTGCCGCGTTTCTGCTCTACCGCGATATCGTGCTGCGCACAGTACTCCATCAATTTATCTCGCGAATTGAGGTCCCATTCGCGCCAGGGTGCAATCACTTGTACGCCGGGCTTGAGTGCATAGGCGCCCAGCTCAAAGCGCACCTGATCATTGCCTTTGCCAGTCGCACCGTGGCTGATCGCGTCGGCGCCGGTTTCGTTGGCGATCTCGATCAATCGCTTGGCAATTAACGGCCGAGCAATAGAGGTGCCGAGCAGATACTCGCCCTCATAGAGAGTGTTGGCGCGAAACATAGGAAACACGTAATCGCGAGCGTACTCTTCGCGCAGATCATCGATATAGATCTCTTTAACACCTAGCGCCTCTGCTTTCGCTCGAGCCGGCTCGACCTCTTCGCCTTGGCCAATATCTGCGGTAAAAGTCACCACCTCACAGCCGTAGGTCTCTTGCAACCAACGCACAATCACTGAGGTATCCAAACCGCCCGAGTAAGCCAAAACTACTTTATTCACTGAAGACACAACAACTCCTTAACTGACGAGCACACCATGTACTCACAAACAATACAGTTATTTTAACCGATCGACAGGGTTTAAGCACGAGACTATCACCGGGGCCAATTATTTTTTGCACAAGCGGGTAAAACCGTTACCGGAAACCTTCTCTAGCTGTATCGCAGCAGCCCTTTGCGGTAGCATAGCAATTCACACAGTGCGGACTTTCTTACCATGACTAACCTAGCGACACTCCAGCTCACCCGCCCCGATGATTGGCACCTGCACCTGCGCGATGGCGCAGCGTTAGAGACCACCGTAGCGGCTGCAGCGCGCGGCTTTGCGCGCGGCATCGTTATGCCCAATCTGACCCCGCCGGTGACTACTGTTGCCGAGGCCAGCGCCTACCGCGAGCGTATTCTAGCTGCTCGCCCTGCTGGCTCTGAGTGGCAGCCACTGATGGTGCTCTACCTCACTGACAACACGCCCGTCGAAGAGATCGAGTGCGCCGCCGCCTGCGATTTTATTGCCGGCGCAAAATACTACCCCGCTGGCGCCACCACTAACTCCGACTCTGGAGTGACCTCGCTGGCGAAAATTGATCGTGTGCTGGCCGCGATGCAGGAGTGCGGTTTGGTCCTGCAACTACACGGCGAAGTGACCGACCACGCCATCGATATCTTTGATCGCGAAGCGACCTTTATCGATCGTCATCTGTCGCCGATGGTAGATAACTTCCCCTCTCTGCGCATCATCCTCGAGCACATCACCACCCGACAGGGGGCTGAATTCGTCGCGGCTGCAGACGCCAATATTGGTGCAACTATCACACCACAACATTTGCTCTACAACCGCAACGATATGCTGGTTGGCGGCATCCGCCCGCACCTTTTCTGCCTGCCAATTCTCAAGCGCAACGTTCACCAACAGGCGCTGCTCGCCGCGGCAACCAGCGGTAGTGGCAAATTTTTCCTCGGCACTGATTCAGCACCGCATCCGCGCGGCGCCAAAGAATCGAGCTGCGGCTGCGCTGGCTGCTTTAGCCACCCGGCAGCTATTGAGCTCTACGCCGCGGCGTTTGAGGCGGAGGGAAAACTCGACCAACTGGAAGGGTTTGCCAGCCACTTTGGCGCCGACTTCTACCAGTTACCGCGCAATACCGACACTATTACACTCCAACGCCAAAGCTGGCAGCTACCAGACAGCCTGCCATTTATTGATGGCGATATCGTGCCCTTGGGCGCGGGCACCACGCTCAACTGGCAGCTCCAAGAGCCGGCGCTATGAGTGCTGGTGAAACGCGCCAGAAATCTCTGTTAGCCGAGCGCTTCCGAGGCTTTTTGCCGGTAGTGGTCGATGTCGAGACCGGCGGTTTTAACGCCCGCACCGACGCCCTGCTAGAGGTCACTGCGGTACTGCTGGATATGGACGAAGATGGCACTCTGGTCGTCGACGAGGTTGTCACTCGCCATATAGAGCCATTTCCCGGGGCCAATCTCGAGCAAGCGGCACTAGATTTTACCGGTATTGATGTCGATGACCCCGACCGCGACAGTTGCGAAGAGTCAATCGCGTTGACCGAACTGTTTCAGCCTATTCGCCAAGCGGTGCGCCGCCACGGCTGCACCCGCGCCACGATGGTTGCCCACAACGCACATTTTGATCTTGGCTTTATCAACGCAGCGGTGACTCGCAATCAGATCAAGCGTGCGCCGTTTCACGCCTTTAGCTGTTTTGATACTGCCACACTGGCGGGCTTAGCTTTTGGACAGACAGTACTGGCCAAGGCTTGCATTGCGGCAGGGATTGGTTTTGACAACAGAGAGGCGCACAGCGCTGAGTACGACGCAGTTAAAACCGCCGAGCTTTTTTGCACTATCGTCAACCGCTGGCGCGACCTGGGTGGCTGGCCGCTGGCCAGCAGTGACGACGAGTGCGAAGCAGACTAACTTTTCTTCAAATCCGCTACAGTGGCGGCTGTCATATTGAAGATTCCCCGCGCACTCACTGAGGGGATAACAATGTGCGCAGGTTTGGCCAAACCGTGAATAAACGGTCCGATCAGCAGCGCATCGGTCATCGAACGAATCAGACCCATGGCGATGTTAGCGGCATCTAAGTTGGGCATTACCAATACGTTGGCGCGGCCCTGCAAATTGGCATCTGGGTAGACGGTTGCGCGCAGCGCTGGGTTGAGCGCACTCAATACGTGCATCTCTCCGTCGAGCTGCAACTGCGGATGACGCTCGCGCAACAGCTCTGAAGCGCGGCGCATTTTGCGCGCCGACGGAGCATTCGAGGTACCAAAATTAGAGTGGGAGAGCAGCGCCACTTTTGGCTCGACACCAAAGCGCTGAACTAGCCCCACAGTCGATTCTGCAATGCTCGCCAACTCCTCTGCGGTCGGATCAACATTGAGCGCAGTATCGGCCAGAAACAGCGGACCATCCGGCATTAACAATACAGCGGTCGAACTAATTTGCTGATCGTGTTGATCGCCCCCTAACAGGTGCATAATTTCGCGCAGATGGAAATCAAAGCGCCCTACCTTGCCGCAGATCAGGCCATCGGCGTCGCCGCGCGCCACCATCACGGCCGCTAGGGCGGTGGTGTCGTTGCGCATAATTTTGCGCGCCGCAGCCACCGATACACCGTGACGACCCACTACCGACTGGTAGAAGGCTGAGTACTCTTCGTGGCGATCGTCCTCTTGCGGGTTGAAGATCTCCACATCGCGATCCAAGTCAAACCGCAAACCAAGGCGGTCTGCAGCCTGCTCGATGCGCTGGCGACGGCCAATCAGTACTGGCGTGGCAATTTTCTCATCAACCACTGCCTGCGTGGCAATCAGCACATCGTCATTTTCACCCTCAGCATAAACAATTCGAGCGGTGCGTCGCTTTGCACGCTCAATAGTCGGCTGCATGAAAAGACCCGCCTGATTGACGAATTCGTGCAGAGACTGGCGGTAGGCCTCGAGATCGGCAATCGGTCGGGTGGCGACCCCACTCTCCATCGCCGCTTGAACAACCGCCAGCGGTACATCTTCGATGAGGCGCGGATCAAACGGTTTTGGAATCAGATACTCTGGCCCAAACTTGAGGCGCTCATCGGCATAAGCGGCGGCGACCACATCGGAGGTCTCCTTCATCGCCAGGCCAGCTATGGCTCGCACCGCAGCCATTTTCATCTCTTCATTAATAGTCGAGGCGCCGCAGTCGAGTGCGCCGCGAAAGATGAATGGAAAACAGAGAACATTGTTAACTTGGTTGGGGTAATCGGAGCGACCGGTGGCGATGATCGCATCGGGACGCGCCGCTATTGCCTCTTCGGGCATAATCTCTGGAACGGGGTTGGACATCGCCAAAATCATTGGCCGCGGCGCCATCTTGGCGACCATCTCTGCAGTCAAAATGCCGGGACCGGAGAGCCCCAAGAAAAGATCGGCATCAACAATGGCATCATTCAAATCGCGGTCGTCTGTCTCAACTGCAAATTCCGCCTTCCAAGGGTTCATCCCCGCCTCGCGGCCGGCATAAATCACTCCGTTGCGGTCCAGCATGCGCACATTTTTGCGCTGCAGTCCCATAGCGATCAGCAGATCGACACAGGCAATACTCGCCGCACCGGCGCCAGAGACAACTAACTTAATCTCTTCAATATTCTTTTCTACCACTTTAAGGCCGTTATAGACCGCGGCCGCAGCGACGATGGCAGTGCCGTGCTGGTCGTCGTGGAAGACCGGGATCTTCATTCGCTCACGCAGTTTTTGCTCGACCAAGAAGCACTCCGGCGCCTTGATATCCTCAAGATTCACACCGCCAAAGGTCGGCTCCAGCGAGGCAATAATATCGACCAACTTATCGACATCGGTCTCATCGACCTCGATATCAAAAACATCAATGTTGGCGAATTTTTTAAACAGCACCGCCTTCCCTTCCATCACTGGCTTGGATGCGAGAGCGCCAATATTGCCCAATCCCAGCACCGCCGTGCCGTTGCTGATGACCGCCACCAAATTGCCGCGCGAAGTGACATCAGCGGCAGACGCAGGGTTTTCCTCGATCAGCTCGCAAGCAAAAGCGACACCCGGCGAGTAAGCGAGCGATAAATCGCGCTTGTTGGCCAGTGGCTTAGTTGGACGAATTTCGAGCTTCCCCGGGCGCGGATCAGTGTGGTAGCGCAGTGCGGCTTCTTTGAATGAATCAGTCATAAAAATCTCTTAGGCGCCGAGTAACTACAAGGCGTCATGTTATTGTTAAATTAATGCATCATTTTAACTGTTGTGCCGACAAAAATCCCCCACTAAACCACTGGTTTTGATCAGAGTGGTTGATATTCATCGCCATGGCCGGAACAATGCGCATCTATTTAAATCACTCTGCGAGTTTTCATGGCCAGCCAATCCATTTCGATAGACAGTGTTATCAATGCCGTTAACAGCGTTATCTGGAGCCCAGCACTGGTCTACCTCTGCCTGGGTGCGGGCCTGTGGTTCTCTCTGCGCAGCCGTTTTTTACAAGTGCGTCACTTTGGCGAAATGATTCGACTGCTGCGTACAGGCGGCAAATCTGATGCTGGCGTCTCCTCGTTTCAAGCACTGGCGATGTCACTCTCTGGGCGAGTTGGCACGGGCAATATAGCCGGCGTCGCCACCGCTATTGCGTTCGGTGGCCCCGGCGCCATCTTCTGGATGTGGGTAGTCGCTTTTCTCGGCGCTGCAACCGCATTTATCGAGGCCACCTTGGCGCAAATTTATAAAGAGACCGACGACAATGGACTCTATCGCGGTGGCCCCGCTTATTTTATCGACAAGGCTCTTGGGGTCAGCTGGTTTGCCTGGCTGTTTGCAATAGCTACCATTATTGCCATGGGCTTTTTTATGCCCGGGTTGCAGGCCAATGCGATTGTCGAGGGGCTCAATAACGCCTGGGGATTGGATAAAGCGCTGGTGTCACTGGCACTGACAGTCATGTTGGCGACTATTGTTATTGGCGGCGTCAGGCGTATCGCTGCATTTGCTCAGTTAGTAGTCCCTGTTATGGCTTTTATTTACATCCTAATGGCCATTTTTGTACTGGCTATCAATGCCGATAAAGTGCCTGCAGCATTTAAATTGATTTTCGATAGCGCTTTTGGCTTGCACGCTGGCTTTGGTGCCATTGCTGGTGCGGCGGTTCAGTGGGGCGTGAAACGCGGCGTCTACTCCAACGAGGCGGGCCAAGGTACTGGCCCGCACCACGCTGCGGCGGCTGAAGTTGCCCACCCCGCACAACAGGGCTTGGTGCAAGCTTTCTCGGTTTATATCGATACGCTACTAATTTGCACAGCGACCGCGCTGATGATACTGGTCTCAGGGCTCTATGAAGTGTTCGACGGCAACTCGGCAATTTACAGCGGTCTGGCGGGTGTTGCGGCCGGCCCCGGCTATGTTCAGGCCGCTTTAGAGAGCGCCCTGCCTGGCTTTGGCAGCAGTATGACCGCACTCGCACTGCTGTTTTTTGCCTTCACAACCATCGTAGCCTACTACTACATCGCCGAGACCAACGTCGCGTTTATCAACCGAAAAATGCATTCACCGTGGTTGTTCAGCGCACTCAAAGTGCTCATTTTAGCCGCGGTCTACTGGGGCGGTGTGAAAAGTTCGACTTCGGCGTGGGCGCTGGGAGATATCGGTTTAGGTATGATGGCGTGGCTGAATATCATAGCCATACTGTTGCTGCAAAAACCCGCCTTACTGGCTCTGCGCGACTACGAAAAGCAACGCAAAAACCAACAGCCTATAAGTTTTGATGCCCAAGCAAACGGCATTCAACACGCCGGACACTGGCGAGGCTAGTCCTGCTCTTGGCGCAGGTTCAACCCCAGCTGGTAGTAGCTGCGCTTATCTCCACCCAGCAGTTGCGCGGCGACTGCCGCAGCCCGTTTTAGCGGCAGCTCGCGCAGCAGTATAGTCAGCACCCGCTGCTGCTCGACACTGTCACTCTGCTGTTCAGGCTTGCCCGCCACCACAACCACTATCTCTCCGCGCTGCTGATCGCGGTCACTTTCAACACGCACTGCCAACTCTGTCAGGCTGCCGTCGAGCAGCGTCTCGAATGTTTTAGTCAGCTCGCGGCCAATGGCCGCGCGGCGATCACCTCCCCACACCGCTGCCATTGCCTGCAGCGATTCAACGATACGGTGTGGCGCCTCGTAAAATATTAGTGTGGCGCGGTCATCGGCGAGCTGTTCGAGGATTTTTTGTCGCGCTGAACCTCGCGCAGGCAAGAAACCGCAAAATCGAAACTGATCGCTCGGCAGACCCGCGATTGAAAGCGCCGCAATCGCCGCGCACGGCCCCGGCACAGTGACCACGTCAAATCCTTCCGCGCGAGCGCGCTGCACCAGCCTGAAACCAGGGTCGGCAATTAGCGGGGTCCCCGCATCAGAAATCAGTGCAATTGATCGCCCAGCTGCTAAACTTTCTAACAAGCTCTGCTCAGCATTTCCCTCACTGTGTTCATGGTAGGGGCGAAGTGGTTTTTTAATTTGCAAATGGTCGAGCAAGCGCTGGCTGTGACGGGTATCCTCGCAGGCTATCAGGTCAACTTCGGCCAGTACTGCAGCGGCGCGCTGGGAGATATCATTGAGGTTGCCTATCGGTGTTGCAACCACGTAGAGCGTTGAGCGTTGTGTGAACAAAATGGGGTACCTTCTTTGTCTGTCTTAAACTTAACCGCCGTGCGAATTTGGACACTAATAGTTGTCGTTGCGTTTGGCGCAAGCTGTGCACCGGTGCGGCAAACTAGCCCGCCGATACCCGACACGGCGGATCCTACAACTTTGCCATCGACTGAACGCAGTCGCGATGAGACTATCGGTCTGTTTGACTTGGTAGAGGCTCAGTATACAAGTGATGGTGACGCGATGGGGACATCCCCGCAACGCCAGCGCCAGTTGCTAACATTGCTCACATCACTCGATCCCACACAACTGGATAAAGATCGTCGCCAACAATTACTGGTTAATCTCTTCCAGCGCGGGCTTAAACACCGGCAGCACGCAGCCATCACTCAATTGCGACAACGCCCCCTCTGGTGGCAGTGGCGAAACGAGCTCACTGCGAAACAATCCGCGCAGTTAGATAAGCTTGAAGCTCGCTATTTTATTGCCATTGGCGAGCACGCTAACGGTTTGGAAATGCTCCTCGACAATGGTGGCAAACTCGATCGGTCTGATGCCGATACTATTTGGTCTACCCTCAGCCAGCTCTCTGCACAACAACTGCAAACCTTAGAATCGAGTGCTGGGACAGCACTTCGACAGTTAGC
Source organism: SAR92 clade bacterium (assembly GCA_042091915.1). Taxonomy (GTDB): domain Bacteria; phylum Pseudomonadota; class Gammaproteobacteria; order Pseudomonadales; family Porticoccaceae; genus LSUCC0057. Next base: position 27,934 of record JBELGO010000007.1, read on the forward strand.
TGCATTGGTGAGCGATCTGCGCGCCAATAAAGACGACTACGCAAAACAACTTGTTCTGAGCGAGGCCTGGCGCGAGCGTCACCCGCGCCATCCTATTAGCCGCACCCCACCCAACTACTTAGAGAGACTGCAGTCAATCTCCGACAGCAGCAATACTGTTGCCATCATTTTAAGCCAAGATGAAGATTCTGCTCATGCCAGCGCCGCGCTTACCCATGGACTGTTAAGCCACTACTACCAACTAGCCAAGCAGCAGAAAATGCCCGTTCTAAAGTTTTACAGCTTGGATGATGAAACCGATTATGTAAGCCTCTATCAGCGCTTGCGCAGAGACGGTGCCGAGCGGGTGATTGGCCCATTGCGACGCTCGCAGTTAGACCGTTTGCTGAGCCAACTTGTCTCACCACAACCCAACCGCGTCCAAGCGGCTAGCGAGACGGATACGCTGACTGAGGCTTTGCTGCCAAAGCCTAGCACTACCATCGATAATCGTTGGCAACAAACCATGCTACCCACGCTGGCACCCAATGAAAGCACTCGCTCCGACGCCACTGAGAAACACACTAGCGCTCTACCTCTTGTGCAGCTACCGCTGGCAATCGAACACGAATTAGATCAGCTACTCGAGCGAGCAGCATCGCGCAATGCCCAACGCCTGTTACTTTTAGCACCCAACAGTGGCTGGGGAGCGCGAGGCGCGCGCTGGTTTCAACAGCACTGGCTCAGCCGCGGTGGCGCCATAGAGGTGGCTTACTACAGTCCGGGCGAGCGCGATTTTACTCCGCTGCTACAAGCTCCGCTGGCACTTAATATCAGCGCCGCGCGCAAACGCGACCTGCAAAGGCTCACTGGTCTTGCGCTCGATAGTCGGCCGCGGCGTCGCCAAGATATCGACCTGGTGATACTGCTGGCGGGGCCTGAGCAGGCCCGACAGATCAGACCAGCACTGGAATTCAATTTTGCCGGCGATCTGCCCGTTTTTTCTACTTCACACATTTATTCTGCGGATTCCCGCCACACTCGCGACCTGTCTGGCATTGAATTTCCCGCCTCGCTCTGGCAACTACAGCCGTCCACACAAAACTCACCGGACAGCTCACTGGATTCCACCTTGCGCCAACAGTTACAAGCTTTGGGCGCCGATGCACTTAGTGCGACAATACGCCGCGCTCAACTGGGTGACACATCGGCTCCGCTGTATGCCCGCAGCGGTCTGTTATTTGCCTCCAAAGCCAGCTATCTACGCAAAGGTCGGTGGCATAAAATCACTGATAACGGTGTGCGTGAAATCAATGCTGCGCAACTAGATCACCGCACTGCGCTGAAAAATCTCGGCAACAACTATGGCGCGGATTAATTCACGCCGCGCTCAAACTTCCGGCCGTGACGCTGAACAGCTAGCGGCCGATTGGCTGCAACAACGCGGTCTTGAATTGATTGAATGCAACTATCACGCCCCTTGCGGGGAAATTGACTTGGTCATGCGCGATAATACTGGCTGGGTATTCGTAGAAGTTCGCTACCGCAACTCCAATCGTTTCGGCGGCGCTTCTAGCTCGCTGACAGCGTCCAAACTCCGTCGCTTGCGCTCTACCGCGGAGCATTATTTACAACATCGCAAGCAGACCGCGAGCGCTGCTCGCATCGATGCACTGCTCATCGACGGGCCCGCTGTCAATGACGCCTCTACACAGATAAACTGGATCAAAAATATTTCTTGTGAAATCCACTGAAAACCCAACTAAAGAACACGCTATGCAACAACCTATCTTCGACCATTTTCAAAAGCGCATTGAGTCGACAATGGCTCTGGCCGAACTGTGCAGCGAGCAACTGCCAGCAGCCGTAGAACTTCTCACCGAGCGGTTGCTAGCGGGAGGCAAGGTTTTCGTCTATGCCGAACCCGCTCTTTTAGGTCTTGCACAAGCCACTGAGGACTTTTTGCTGTTTGGCGACAAGTTGCCGCGACCACCGTTCCCAGCCACTACCTTGGGGCGCAATCCGACAGAACAATTTCAGCAATTTGCCTGTCAGCAGGACATATTGTTGGTCTTAACTGGCGACAACCCCTGCCTACAAAGAGCTGAACTGCTGGCTGAATCATCGCGTATAGGTACTGCTACTCTGGAGTTAACTAACAGTGCTGTCGCTGCTGAACCTGCGTCCCAATATACAATCACATTTAACCGTGGAGATACCCAAGCGGTAGAACTCGTCAACAGCCAGCTGGAGGCGCTACAATGCCTCTATTCTCTGGTCGATCATCAAATTTTTGGAGCTCAATAACAATGCACAACCCAGTTAAACTGCTCTCGCTACTGCTGTTATTACTGACCGCCGGATGTACTTCCGTACTCACCACAATTGTCGATGAGCCGATCGCCTCCGACCCAACCCAACCACCGATTGGCACAGGACTAAACGATCTCAAAATAGCCACCTACATCGGAGTTAATATCAATAAAGCGGATCCAATCCTCAATGAGGCACATATCAATGTGCACGCCTACAATGGCGTGATATTACTCACCGGGGAAGTACAGAGCGCTGCGCTTCGCAACAAAGCAGGCGAAGTGGCGAAAAACTTTCAGGGGGTTCGCCAGGTCCACAATGAACTGATAGTCGCTGCCAATAGCTCTTTGGTATCGCGCGCCAATGACAGCTTAATCGCCAGCCAAGTGCGCACTAAACTACTTTTCCACGAACAAGTCGAGTCGTCCAAAATCGATGTTATCGTCGAGAACAACAGCGTTTTTTTAATGGGGTTAGTCACTCGAAAAACTGCCGATCTAGCAGCTACAGTGGCCGCCAATACATACGGTGTCGAGCGCGTTGTCAAAGCATTTGAAATTGCCGAGTAGTAAAATTTAGACGAAAAAAAACCGGCGCTTATGCGCCGGTTTTTTTTAAGCTTTTTTTATACGAGCTCTAAGGCTACAGCGTTGCCTTCACCGCCGCCGATACAAAGGCTGGCAATGCCCCGTTTGAGACCGTGAGTCTTGAGCGCATGGATCAAAGTGACAATAATACGCGCACCCGAAGTACCAATTGGATGCCCCAAAGCACAGGCACCGCCATGGACATTGAGTTTGGCATGGTCGATGTTGAGCTCGTGCATAGCTGCCATAGACACTACCGCGAACGCTTCGTTCACTTCCCACAAATCGACATCGCTGGCACTCCATCCGACTCGCTGCAGGACTTTCTGCATAGCTGGAACCGGTGCGGTGGTGAACCACTCTGGCTCCTGTGCCGCTTGATCGTAGCCATGAATCAGTGCAATAGGGCTCAAACCGCGTCGCTCAGCTTCGTCCGCCATCATCAGAGTCAGGGCCGCCGCTCCATCGGAGATCGAACTGGCATTGGCCGCTGTCACAGTGCCACCTTTTGCAAACGCTGGACGCAACTGGGGTATTTTATCTGGGCGAGCTTTACCGGGCTGCTCGTCGGTATCGATGACACTGTCCCCTCGACGACTCTTGACGGTCACTGGAGCTATCTCTTCTGAAAACCATCCATTTTCAATAGCCCGATTGGCGCGCGCCAGCGACTCAATCGCATAAGCATCTTGCTGTTCGCGGGTGAAGCTGTATTTACCCGCACACTGTTCGGCAAACACACCCATCGCTTGACCCTGATAGGCATCCTGCAGACCGTCGTACTGCATGTGATCAAGCACCGTGGTTCCACCAAAGCGATAGCCCTGACGAGCTTTTGGCAGCAAGTGTGGCGCACCACTCATACTTTCCATGCCTCCGGCAATGATCGTGCCCGCTTGCCCTGCGCGCAATGCGTTACCTGCCATCATCACTGTTTGCATCGCCGATCCACACACTTTGTGCACAGTAGTACAAGGGGTAGCTTTGTCCAGACCTGCGGCAAGTGCCGCTTGACGGGCTGGAGCTTGTCCTAGGCCGGCCTGCAAAACACAACCCATCAGCACTTCATCTATCTGGTCAGCAGCTAGACCAGAGCGCTGCAAAGCCGCTGCTATGGCGACTGCGCCCAGTTCCGGGCTAGATACAGTAGAGAGATCTCCGAGCATACCACCCATGGGGGTACGCGCAGCTGAGAGTACGGCGATAGGTTGGCTCATAGTGGATTCCTGTATTGGTGGTGGGACTGTAGTGTTGCGACTGTGGTGTCGAGACTATGGTGATGTATCTGTTGTTCTGAGGCCGTGCTTGTCACTCAATGAATTCGGGGCTGAAAACTATTTTACAACGCGCAGAGAGGGGCGCTCCGTGTTCTTTTTCCGCTCAGGCACAGAATCGCGCTTAACCGCTGTAGGTCGCAGTGGCGGCGTCGGCTCCGTGGGTCGCTCAAAGACGATACCTTGACCATTCTCTTGGGCATAGATACTCATGATGGCAGCCGCAGGCAGATAGATGTCAGTGGGCACGCCACCAAATCTCGCGTGAAAGGCTATACCGTCCAAATCAATATGAAATGCTGAGACCGCGCGCGGGGCAATATTGAGCACTATCTGGCCATCGCTGACATGCTGCTGCGGAACACTCGTTTGCGGATAATTGGCATCAACCAAAACGTAGGGCGTGCAGTCGTTGTCTACGATCCAGCTGTAGAAGGCCTGCAGTAAATAAGGCTGGTTTGAGTTCATTTCAGCCACAAGCAGGGCGGAAACCGGCGCTTACGCGCGGATTTCCATCTCCTGATCGGTAAGACTCAGCTTAAAGGCTGGGCGACTAAAGAGGCGCAGCATGTAATCTTGCAGTGGCTTAACCTGCTTGGTATTGGGCAAAGCTATGCCCAACTGCGGCAAGCGCCACAACAGCGGACCCAAACAACAATCTACCAGCGTAAATTCTTCGTTCATAAAGAACGGCAAGCCAGAGAAAATAGGTGCGGTAGTAATTAAAGAATCACGCAGCTCTTTGCGAGCCTGCTCAGCTTTTTTGCTCTCGGGGCTGCGCAAAATATCGTCAGCCAGACGACACCAATCGTTTTGTATACGGTGGACCCACAAACGGCTTTGAGCGCGCGTGACGGGGTAAACCGGCAATAGCGGCGGATGAGGAAAACGCTCGTCTAAGTACTCCATGACAACAGTCGACTCATAGAGCGCTAAGTCACGGTCTACTAACGTCGGCAGAGTGCCGTAGGGGTTGGCCTCGAAAATCTCTTCGGTCACCTTGCTGCTATCGATATCTTCAATATCAACAGTGACCCCTTTTTCGGCCAGTACTATTCTGACGCGGTGGCTATATTGGCAAATGGGATCGGAAAAAAGAGTCATCGAAGAGCGACGCACGGGTTACCTCTCAATATTGGAGTAGAAGACAGCGCGAGCAGCGATTCTGCCCGCGCCGCAAAGATTAGTGTATGCCTTTCCAGTATTCGCGGTTCAACAGCACCACAAAAACCAGTAGCACAGAGAGGAACAACAACACGTATTTACCGATCTGCTTGCGCTGTTCGGCCATTGGCTCAGCTGTGTAAGCCATGAAGTTAACCAGGTCGTAGACCGTCTTATCAAACTCTTCTGGGCTCAACTCGCCCTCTTCGGCATAGGTGAAGCTGCCACAGCGGTCTTCGAGAATGTCGGCACCCGACAGCACATCGCGTTTGATTCCGCCATTCGCTGCGCGGACAGCACCCGGGGCGCACTCAGGCAGACCCTGTAGACCAATCAACGCATGCGGCATACCGACATCTTTAAAGACTTTGTTATTGACGCCATAAGGACGGGTTGGGTCTGCATAGAAATTGCGCAGATAGGTGTAGACCCACTCGGGCGAACGCGCACGGGTGACCATGGTTAAATCAGGTGGCGCTGCCCCAAACCACTGTTTGGCTTTGTCTGCAGGCATAGCGATTTTCATCAGCGAGCCAATTTTCTGCCCGCCCAAGACTAGGTTTTCCAACATTAAATCGTGCGGAATTCCAATGTCGTTGGCAACGC
>JBELGO010000008.1:0-32867 GCA_042091915.1 SAR92 clade bacterium
TGCGCCTAGAGATGGTTGAGCTGGCCATGGCCAGCCGCGCCAAGAGCAGCTCTGTTGAGCGAGCTGTGGCGACAGAATCGGCGCTGTTAGACAAAGCTGCTGGCAATGATTTTCGTGTCGCACTGAATGTTAAGGGCAAGTCTTGGAGCACCGAGCAGCTCGCTGAACAACTCTTGAACTGGCAGTCGCTGGGCCGCAACGTCTCGCTGCTTATCGGTGGCCCAGACGGTATGAGCAATGAGTTGACCCAGGGTGCCGACCAGCGCTGGTCACTGTCACCGCTGACTCTGCCCCACCCTATTGTGCGAATTGTGCTCGCCGAGCAACTTTATCGCGCGTGGACTGTCAATAATAACCACCCCTATCACCGCAGTTGAACCGGGATTATTAGCTGATGGAGCGCCGCGTATTTATCCAGCCAGAGGCTTTAGCCGCACTCGTCAACAGGCGATTACTGGTGGCAGGTGCACTCGCCCTACTGGCTAGCGGATTGTTACTGTCCCGCTACGCTCATCTACAGATAGAGCGCCACAGCGACTTCGTCACTCGCGCCGACGATAATCGTATTCAAATTCGACATGTGGCGCCGCCCCGAGGATTAATTTTTGATCGCAACGGCGTTTTGTTGGCGGAGAACCGTCCTAGCTACAACCTCGCAGTAGTCGTTGAGAGAGCGGGTGATGTCAACACGCTGCTCACTCGATTAAAGGAGATTATCCCGCTCTCTGAGCAAGAGATTAAAACTTTTCGTAAAAGTGCTGCGCGTTCAGCGCCCTACCAGCCGGTCTCACTTAAATACCGGCTCAGCGAAACTCAGCACGCAAAATTTGCTGTCGTCGAACATCTGTTTGATGGCGTGGAGATCACCGCACAACCTATTCGCTATTATCCGCTTGGCGAGGCCTTTGCTCACCTCGTCGGTTATGTCGGAAAAATCAATGACCGCGAGGCAAGCCAACTAGAGAGCGCTCGTTACACCGCAATAGATACCATAGGCAAAAGCGGTGTTGAGCGGCACTACGAATCACTGCTACTTGGCGAGCACGGTCGCGAGCAAGTCGAAACCGATGTGCGCGGACGAGTCATGCGCATCCTCGATCGCGATGAGCCTAAACCTGGAGCTAATTTAATTCTCTCTGTAGATGCCCGCCTTCAACAGTACGCCTACGAGCTTCTCGCTGACCAGCGCGGCGCGGTTGTTGCTATCGATATAAACAGTGGTGGCGTTCTGGCTATGGCCTCCACTCCTAGCTTTGACCCCAATGCTTTTGTCACCGGGATTAGCCACAATCAATACAATGCTCTAATCAATTCACCCAATAAGCCGATGTTTGATCGCGCACTGCGTGGACAATATCCGCCCGGCTCAACCATCAAACCTCTATTTGGCTTAATCGCGCTGCAAGAAAAAGCCATCACCACAGATTATGTTATCGAAGACACTGGCTTCTTCTCGCTGCCCAATGTCGAGCGCCCCTGGCGCGACTGGAACTACAAGACCGGTGGACACGGCAGTGCGGTTGATCTCGCCGAGGCGATTATCGAATCTTGCGATGTATTTTTTTACGATGTCAGTATCAAAACCGGTATCGACGCTCTGGCAGATTATGGCCGTAAGTTTGGTCTCGGCGTCACCACTGGCATTGACCTCCCCAGCGAGGCGACTGGGATTATGCCCTCCGCTCAGTGGAAGCGAGAAAAACTCGATAGCGCCTGGTTTGACGGCGACACCATCAATGCCAGTATCGGTCAGGGTTTCTTCTTGGCAACACCCCTGCAGCTGGCGGTAATGACTGCACGGATCGCTTCTCGCGGTCGCCAAATTACCCCCTATGTAGTAGATGCCAGTAACGGGATCAGTATTGAACATCCTGTAGAGCAGATAGCCATTGATGAGCAGCACTGGGATTACCTGCATGAGTCCATGCGCCAAGTTGTCGAGGGGGTCCGCGGTACAGCTCGCTCCATATACAGTGAGCAATACTCCATCGCAGGCAAAACCGGAACGGCACAGGTCATTAGTATTGGTGCCGATGAAGAGTACAACCGCGATGAGCTGACAAAGCGGCAGCGCGATCACGCGCTGTTTGTTGCATTTGCACCTGTTGAGAGCCCAAGAATGGCTATCGGTTTGATCATTGAAAATGGCGAACACGGCAGTAGTGTTGCCGCCCCTGTGGCGAGGAAATTATTCGATCGCTACATGGCGCTCTACCCAGAGCAGGAGCAGTTTTAATGCAACGCGATTTTGTAAGACGCATAGACACCTCTCCGTCGCGCACCCGTCGCTTGCATATCGACCTGCCGCTGGTAACACTTTTAGCCATTTTATGCTCCATCGGTCTGGTAGTGCTGGCTAGCGCCAGCGGCGAAAAAACTGTCTATCTGCACCGGCAAATAATTTTCATGCTGGCAGGTTTGGCTTTAATGGTTGCTGTAGCGCAGTTTCCATTGCGTTTCTGGGAGCGCTGGACGATAGCTTTTTATTGCTTTGGGGTGGTTTTATTACTCTTAGTATTGTGGATTGGAGTCGGGGCCAAAGGCGCTCAGCGCTGGCTGGATCTGGGTTTTATCCGCGTTCAGCCCTCAGAATTAATGAAACTGTCAGTGCCTATGATGGTGGCCTCCTTTTTCCATCACCGCGCTATACCTCCGACTTTTGCTGAGGTGTTAATCGCTTTGGGGATTACTGCGGTGCCAGCGCTGTTAATCATTGTTCAGCCCGACCTGGGGACCTCCCTGTTAATTCTTAGCTCTGGATTGTTTGCGCTGTTTTTAGCCGGTATCGGCAAACGCTATATATTCGGAGCCATCTCTCTGGGCATTGTGGCTGCGCCTTTAGCCTGGAATTATCTGCTGCGCGACTATCAACGCCAGCGTGTACTCACCCTGTTTGATCCCGAGTCAGATGCCTTGGGCAGTGGTTGGAACATCATTCAATCGCAGACCGCGATCGGCTCTGGCGGGCTTACCGGAAAAGGCTGGGGAGAGGGAACTCAGAGCCAGCTGGATTTTCTTCCCGAAAGCCACACCGATTTTATTATTGCGGTAATGGCCGAAGAGTTTGGGCTGATCGGTGTTGTTGTGTTGTTGTCGGTCTATCTTTTACTCGTTGCCCGTATTGGGATAATAGCGGCCAGTGCTGCCAGTATCTTTGGCAAGTTAGTGGCCGGCAGTATGGCCCTGACATTCTTTGTCTACGTATTTGTCAACATGGGCATGGTTGCGGGTATCTTACCGGTGGTTGGCGTACCGCTGCCGTTTATCAGCTACGGCGGCACAGCTCTTCTTTCGATGATGTTTGGCTTCGGTATTGTTATGGCGATTTCTACCGATCAGGCGAAAAATTGACGCATCGCTTAAAACCTAAGCAAGGCTGCGCTAGAATGGTTTTAATTGATATTGCAGCACACTGTGCCACTGATTGCCAAAAAGGACTGACTCATGCCAACCGCTTTCTCTCTCAAAAAAATCGCTCTCACAGCGCTCTTTATATGCGGGTTCACTAGCGCAACTCTGCAGGCCAACGACTACATTGAAAACCCATTAGCTGCTGCACTAATCACGCAATTGGTGGAAGAAGAGAACTTTGATCGCACCGAACTCACCACTTGGCTCGCCTCGGCTAAACGCCAAGAGAGTATTATCCGCGCCATGAGTCGTCCTGCAGAGAAAGTGAAACCCTGGTATGACTACCGCAAACATTTCATCTCTGAACGACGCATCGACAAAGGCGTTGAATTTTGGCAACAGCACCGCGAGACACTCGAACGCGCAGCAGAAACTTTTTCTGTCGATCCGAACATCATTGTCGCCATCATTGGCGTCGAAACTAATTACGGCAGCAATACCGGCTCATATAAAGTAGTCGACGCACTATCAACTCTGGCTTTTGACTACTACATCAATATTGAACAACGCGCATCGCGCCAACGCTTTTTCACCAGCGAGCTCAAAAACCTTTTTTTGCTGGCACGCGAGCAAAACCAGGATCCCACGACACTGACTGGCTCTTATGCAGGCGCTATGGGCTGGGGACAATTCATGCCGAGCAGTTATCGCGCCTATGCCGTCGACTTTGATGGCGATAACTTTGCCGATATCTGGAACAACCCTGTCGATGCGATTGGCAGTGTCGCCAGCTACTTCTCACGCCACGGCTGGGAGTTGGGCGAGCCAGTTGCCGTTCGCGCCAACGCTAGCGAAGCATACAGTGGCGCGATCGACAAACTTCATCGCCCTAAATTAACCGTCGCCGAACACAGTAAAAGTGGATTCTCTGCACAACAAGATGCCCTGCTCAACGATGCAAAACTTGCGCAAAGAAAAGCCTTGCCGCTCTCTTTTGAGCTTGAACAGGGCGACGAGTATTGGCTTGGCCTCAACAATTTTTACGTTATTTCGCGCTACAACCCCCGCACCAAATACGCCATGGCGGTTTACCAGCTCAGCGAATTGATTGCCCAGCGTTACCAGCAGGCATTGGTAGAACAGTAGATGTCGCTCTTGTCTTGCTCCGGTGCTTGGCGAACCCCACTGCTGTTAGTGCTCTTACTGGCTGCGGGATGCTCAGTATTAGAACCTAAAGACGGCCCGGGCAAAGCAATCGCACCAGAGAGCATCGCTGAAGCCACACCTCGACTAGAACCCATTACGCGCGCAGGAAACTACACGCCATACACGGTTTTTGGCGAGACTTACCATCTTCTACCGAGTGCCGAGGGGTATCAAAGTCGTGGCATTGCCTCTTGGTATGGCCGTAAATTTCATGGCCGTCTAACCTCAAATGGCGAGCGCTACGACATGTACGGCATGACCGCCGCACATAAAACACTCCCTATACCCAGTTATGTCAGAGTCACTAATACTGACAATGGTAACAGCGCTATTGTGCGCATTAATGATCGCGGGCCCTTTCATCCCGATCGCGAAATCGACCTCTCATGGGCTGCGGCGATTAAACTGGGTTTTAGCGACAAGGGCACTGCACCGGTAGAGATCACTGCAATAGATCCCGTCGCCTGGCTCGCTGAACAGCAACAGCAACCTACACCAGCAGTACCGACCTCTCAGCCACATCCCGATTTACTCGATGGCGACTATCTGCAAGCGGGTTCTTTTCAACAACCGGATCTTGCTCACTTGCAGCTTTTAGAGCTGATAGACAAAATTCCTTATGCCATACAGGTACACCCTTCAGCTGGGCACTATAAAGTCCTGATAGGACCGCTAGTCAACGCTGAACGAGTTGCACAAGCGCGCTCGATGCTGGCCAAAGCGGGTTTTAGTGCATTTAAATTTGCCTCCGAGCAATCCTGTACTCTTAGCAATAACAGCGCTAAATGTTAGACTGTTAATTAATTTCATCTAGTGCCATTTGCCGCTTTAAACTTGGCATCGGCGATATACAACTGCTGTACAAGGTTAACCCTATGCTCCGCTTTACAAGCAATCTAACTTCGCTAGCTCAATATTTTACTCGCGCACTAGGGCTCACATCTTTGTTACTTTCTGGGGCCCTCTACGCCTCCCCACTGCTGCCACCGGCACCCGACCTCGCAGCTACCGCTTGGCTGTTGATCGACAGTGAAACCGGCGCGGTACTGGCCGAGCGCGACGCAGATCTACCTCTGCCCCCCGCCAGCCTAGCAAAAATGCTGACCAGTTATATTGTCTCGGAGGAGATAGAATCCGGCCGCCTCACTGAACAAGAGCTGGTGCGCATATCGGATAACGCCTGGGAGCGCGGCGGCGCCAAAACCGATGGCTCCACCATGTTTTTGGAGCCGCGCAGCAAGGTAGCGGTGATTGATTTAATGCGCGGCGTGATTATTCAATCTGGCAATGATGCAGCTATCGCACTGGCGGAGCACATCGCCGGTACAGAGGATCAATTTGCCGATTTAATGAACCGTCAAGCAGCGGCGCTGGGAATGAGCAGCTCGTTATTTCACAATTCAACTGGTCTGCCATCTGAAGGTATGGTCAGCACCGCTCGCGACCTGGCACTTTTAGCTCGAGCCACGATTGTCGATCATCCGGATCACTACGGCATTTACGCTGAAAAGTATTTTACTCACAACAATATTCGCCAACCCAACCGCAACCGCCTGTTGTGGCGCGACAGCAGTGTCGATGGACTCAAAACTGGCCACACTGAGGCTTCTGGATACTGTCTAGTCGCCTCTGCACAGCGACGCGACATGCGTTTGATTGCTGTCGTGCTGGGTACTGACAGCGATCAAGCGCGCGCTCGCGAGACGCAGAAACTGCTCAGCTATGGTTTCCGCAACTTTGAGACACAGCGCCTCTATGAGAGCGGTGCGGCACTCAAAGAGCAAGTTAAAGTCTGGTATGGCCAACAAGATGCCGTTAATTTGGTCCTCGACCAAGCGGTGGTTCTGACCTTCCAGCGCGGCAGTGAAAAACGCCTCAGCGCAGAGGTGGTGGTCAACAGCCAACTAGAAGCACCGCTAACTAAAGGGCAGGTGCTGGGTAGTTTGCGAATAAGCCTAGACGGCGAGCTCCTGCTGGAGCGCCCACTAGTGGCAGATCGCGCGATTGACAAAGGTGGTCTGTTCAAGCGTCTGAAAGATTGGCTCACGCTCTTTTTCACAGGGTTATTTGGATGAAAAATATCTCCACAGCAGATTTAACCCCAGAGCAGCGCAAAGCGGTCACTATAGATTTCCCTTGCGCCTATCCCATTAAAGTAGTCGGCCAAGCTGGAGATGAGCTGACAACGCTGATCAGTGAAACTTTGGCCACACTGCAAGTTGAGGTAGACGACAGCAAGACGACTGTGCGCCCCAGCAGCACAGGCCGCTGGCAATCAATCACCATCACCATCACGGCTACTGGCAGCGATCAGTTGGCGACTATTTTTAACCAGTTAAAGCAGTCGCCACTCGTACAGATGGTGCTATAAGTGTCCCCTGCCATCCAGATTTTGAGCCGCAGCGTAGATGGCTAATTCCCTCCTAGTGCGTCAGTTGGGTTGTGTCGATTATGCGACCAGCCTCGCGGCAATGCGTCACTACACCGATAATCGCGGCGACAATGACGCAGATAACTTATGGCTAATTGAGCACCCCGCCGTTTTTACTCAGGGCCAAGCCGGCAGTGATGATTATCTGCTCGCGCCTGGCGATATTCCTGTTATCCAGAGCGATCGCGGCGGCCATGTTACTTATCATGGCCCGGGACAAATCACTGCCTACCTGCTTTTGGATCTGCGTCGGCTGGGCTTGGGTGTGCGCGACTTGGTCACGGCAGTCGAAGAGGCAATCATCGCCACCTGTGCAGACTATCAGCTGACAGCGAGTGCGCGCCGCGATGCCCCAGGCGTCTACACAGCTAAGGGCGCTAAAATAGCCTCACTGGGATTGCGCGTGCGTCGCGGCTGTAGCTATCACGGACTCAATTTTAATATCGATATGGATATGCAGCCCTGGCAGCGCATCAACCCTTGCGGCCTCGGCGTCGCCATGACTCAACTCAAAGAGCATGTAGAGCCTGTACCTACTATCGATGAAGTGGGCCAAAAGCTCACTCAACATTTGGCCACAACGCTTGGCTATGAACAGTATACTTACGCCCCAGACAACACTCTTCCGTACCTTGAGAGCGACTAAATCATGAGCGATACAGAGCAACCTTCATCCATCACTGCCCCACCGCAAAGAACTAAACGCTTGCGCGCAGGAGAGAAGTTGCGCAGTGCGGATAAAGTTGAGCGTATACCGGTAAAAGTCATACCCACCGAGGAGGTTTTGCGCAAACCCGAGTGGATGCGTATCCGCGTATCGAGTTCGCCCAGGGTACAAGAGATAAAGCAAATTCTGCGCAGCCATAAAATGGCAACTGTCTGCGAAGAGGCGGCCTGCCCCAATCTGAGTGAGTGTTTCAGCCACGGTACGGCGACCTTTATGATTATGGGTGAGATCTGCACCCGGCGCTGCCCCTTCTGCGACGTCGGCCACGGCAAGCCGCTGCCGCTGGATACTGAAGAACCGAGCAACTTAGCCTCCGCAATCGCCGAAATGGCACTGCGCTACGTCGTTATCACTTCAGTAGACCGCGATGATTTGCGCGATGGTGGAGCACAGCATTTTGCCGACTGTATTCGCCATGCTCGCGAACAGTCGCCCCAGCTCAAAATTGAAGTGTTAGTGCCCGACTTTCGCGGCCGCATGGATACAGCGCTTGAGATTTTAACGGCTACCCCGCCCGACGTGTTTAACCACAACATGGAAACTGTACCGCGTCTCTACCGCGAGGCCCGTCCTGGGGCCAACTACGCTTGGTCTCTGCAGCTGCTTGAGAAATTTAAGCAGCTCAACCCCAATGTACCGACCAAGTCGGGACTGATGGTTGGTTTGGGAGAGACCAAAGACGAGCTGCTGCGGACTCTCGATGATTTGCGCGCCCACAATGTCGATATGCTGACTGTAGGACAGTATCTACAGCCTTCGAAGAATCATCTGCCGGTAGACCGTTTTGTCCATCCAGATGAGTTTGCAGAATACGCAGACTATGCCAAATCGATCGGTTTTAGCCAAGTCGCTAGCGGGCCACTGGTGCGCTCAAGCTACCACGCCGATGCACAAGCTCGCGGCGAAACAGTAGGCTAAGCGCTTATTCATCAACCCACACCTCGCGCAACGGTTCGCCAAAGTCATCGTAAATAATCTTTTTGCGTGGCCGCGTCCGCGGCTTGTTGGCCCGCTGCACCTTAGCCGTCTGTTTGCGCTGCTCGAGCGCCTGCACTGCTTCGTTGAGATAGGTGCGCGGCTGGCGAGGAGCACCAATAAACAACTCACTCTGAGAGCGTCCTGCTGTAAAGTGAGTGAGTCCGCTCTGTCCCTGTGTGACGCGATTAATCTCTCCGCCTCGGGCTAGGTAGGCCTCGGTCTCACGTCTCAATTGATCGCGAATTTGGCGTTTACTTTGTCGACTCATCACGCCCCCAGTCACAGCGTTGTGAGCCAAGCACAAAGTGGCACGCTACCAGCAGCAATAGCAACCACAATGGAAGAGTCTGCTCAGCCGTGGTGAGTAGCATAAATCCTACCGCGCTGCCCAGCACTAGAGTTAACAGCGGTTGCTGCAACTTAATTGAGTGCGATTGCGCTCTGTCCCAGCCAAAACACCACTGCGTGAGCATACTCACTGCTACGCCTTGCAGCACCAGCCACTTGCAAAATTCATCGTCGCTCCAAAAAAGATAACTGGCGACAAACACCCCACCTAAAAGGGCAAATTTAATTGTCCAATTAAGCTTGGCGGGCACTACTTAGACCTCACCACGGCGCATGCGAAAAGCCCGTCGCCAGGTGCGCAAAGTCTCGCGAACGCGCTCGGGCAACACTAACAGCACTGGCGTTAAGAACAGTGTCATCACCGTCGCAAAAGCCAGGCCATTAACGATCGCACCGGCCAGAGGTTTCCACCACGAGGCAATTTCACCGCCGTGCTCCCAACTGCGATTGACAATATCAACACTGAGACCATTAGCCAGCGGCAAAAGACCTACGATGGTGGTTACTGTGGTGAGCATAACCGGACGGAAACGCCCAACCGCAGCTTCAATAGCCGCTTCCGTTTTACTCAGCGACGGAGTGTTAGTGCGCAGATAATTGTAGCCGTCAATCAAGACAATATTGTTGTTAACAACAATACCCGCCAACGCCACTATACCGGTACCGGTGAGGATGACACTGAACAGCTGTTGATTGAGAATCAGCCCGAACATCACACCCGCCGTCGACATTACCACAGAGAAAAGTATCAGCGCCGCTTGGTAAAAACTGTTGAACTGCGCCACCAGCAGTATCAGCATTAAAAACATTGCCATCGAGAAAGCGACACCGAGGAACGCCCCCGCATCGGCTTGCTCTTCATTGGCCCCGCGGAACCTGGCAGTGACATCCTCTGGCAGCGGTTTAGTTTGCAGCCAGCGGTCTATTTGACTGACCTGGTTATCAGTCACATAGCCCTCTTCGCTGTTGGCCAAAACAAATACCGTCTCGCGAAGATCAATGCGCTGAATGGTATCCACGCGAGGCTTTGCTACTCGCTGGGTAAAACTGGCAATCGGAACGGGTCCGTTAGCAGTATTGACACGCAGATCGTCGAGGGCTTGCAGAGTGCGATGCTCGCGGTCAAAGCGCATGCGCAACTCGACCTCGTCATCGGCATCATCGGGGCGATAGTCGCCAATACGAATACCATTAGTGATCATTTGTACCATCTGACCAACGGCATTGACGTCGACGCCCAACATCGCCGCACGAGCGCGATCAACTTCAATTTCCCACTCGATCCCTGCCAGTGGCAAGGTATCCTCAATATCCCGCAAACCGGCAACATTAGCGCTCACCCATTCGCGTACGATTTTGGCACTTTCGTGCAGCGCCTCGCGATTGGAGGAGGAGAGCTGAACCTGAACATCCTTGCCTACCGGAGGACCCACTTCGAGAGGTTTACCGGTGACGATGACTCCTGGCAATACAGCGGTGCGCCGTCGAATTTCAGCAAAAACTTGGTGGCTATCCTTACTGCGCTCAGCGCGCGGGGAGAGCTGCACCAACATTTCGCCGATTTCATCGGGACTTTTTTGTCGGTCTGTACCGATAGAGGAGCCGCCACTTGAAGCGTAGACTTGTGTCACTCCAGGCACAGTCCGTACCAATGCCTCGGTTTGCAGTGCCAAGCGCGCTTTTTCAGCGACTGGCAGGTTACCCAACGCCCTCACACTGACCACACCATACTGGCTCTCAGCATCGGTGAAGAACTCAACACCTGCGCCGAATTTACCGTAAGCGGAAAAAATCGACCACATTAGAACCACGGCCGCTAAGCTGACAAAAGCCGCATGGTTCAAAACTGCGGTGAGCAAGCGCCGATAGAGTTTGGTCAATGGTGCCAAAATATTGCCCGGGGAGCTGCCGCGCGACAACTTGGCGCTGACCACACCGAGGGTGGGTGCAAACAAAAGCGCATAGAGCAGCGACCAGGCCAGTACAGCAAACACCGTAACCGGCAGATAGACCATAAAGCGACCAGAGACCCCGGGCCAAAATAACAGCGGCAAAAAGGCTGCCAACGTCGTCCCAGTAGAGGCCAAAACCGGTACCGCCATGCGTCTGACCGCCAGACCGTAAGCACTTTTGGCGTCGGCGCCTTTATCCATCTCCGCCGCGGCAAATTCAACAATGACAATAGCGCCGTCAATCAACATACCCAGCGCTAACAGCAGGCCAAACATGACCATAAAATTGAACGAGTAGCCGAGCAAATTGATAATAATAATCGCGCCTAGCAGCGAAAAGGGAATACCAAAACCTACCAGCAGACCTGAGCGAACGCCTAAGGTAGCGACAACCAGAGTCAACACTAAAGCCATCGCTGTGAGGATGTTACCTGAGAGCTCGTTGACCTGATTGCTGGCGTTCTCAGACATATCAAAGAAAAAATCAATATCGACATTGGGCGCTTGTTCAGTGCGATTTTCAGCGACCACCTGCTTGACCTCTGCCACCGTGGTAATCGCGTTCGACTGAGTGCGTTTATAGACATTCAGTGCTATGTTTTTGACCCCATTGAGGTAGCTAAAACCACTCGCGTCCTCGAAGCTGCGCTGCACTTGGGCAATATCACCCAATGTAATCACTGCACCGCTGGTCGCAATCAATGGCAGCTGACGTATATCTTCAACAGCTTCTAACAGGGCTGGGAGCTTGATACTGAAACGGCCAGCACCGGTGTCGAGCTCACCTGCAGGGATCAGTAGATTATTGCGCTGAACCGCGGCAATCACCTGATCACCAGTAATGCCGTAGCGCTGCAAACGACTCGGATCCAGCAATACTTCAACGACATCCTCGCGTTGGCCAAGCATGCGCGCCTCTAAGACATTGGGCAGACTTTCAATTTCACGCTGAAAAAACAGCGCCGATGTGTACAGATCGCGCTCAGAGACCGCATCGCCAGAGAAGTTAACCACCACCGTCGGCTCGGGTATCGCGGCAATCTCTTTGACTATGGGCTCTTTGGTATCCGAGGGGAATTCTGCTCGGGCGCGACTGACCGCTTCGCGGGTATCTGCCAGGGCGTCGCCGAGTTCGCGGTCAATATCAAACTCAACCGCCACATAAACACTGCCCTCTCGGGCTGTAGCGGTAATCTCCTCAATGCCATCCAGCGTCTTTAACTCTTTTTCAACCGGGCGGATCAGCAACCGAGCGCCATCTTCTGGAGAGATACCATCGTGACGGATCATCACCAATACCACGGGCACCTGCACGTTGGGGCTGACCTCAATCGTCATGGCGCTCCGCGAGATCATTCCCGCCAGTAGAATCATCACCAGCAGGGCCAAAATCACCCGATATTGGTCAAATGCTTTTGTCAGTATTGAATTTCCAGCCATTAGGGGGTGCCCTGCTCGGATGAGTTCATCGCGTCAACGGGTTCGCCAACCGCAACGTAATTTTGCCCCACAGTAATTAAGCGGACAGGTTGATTGATACCCGTCACCCAAATTCCATCCAGCGCTTCATCAATCTGAACGACTGGATACTCGACCACACGGTTGCCGCTGTCGAGCCCGCGCACAACTAACTCCCCGCTGCGATCCAATACAACAAGATGCGCAGGGATTTTGACAGCTTGCACTTCTGCCAGTGGCAGCGCGAGTGATGCAGACAGACCGGCAGCCAGCAATTGCTCATTATCAGCGGTTACCTCAATACGATAACTTGCCGTCGAACCCTGATCGCTGCGCGCGACATAAGTCACCTCGCCTGGCAATATCTGACCCGATAGCAGTGTCGCATTGACCGCTGCACCGAGTTCAATACCAGCGAGTTCTTGTTCAGTAGCAAAAGCTGTAATTTTGAGTGGATTGAGCTGCAAAAGCGTGGCACAGCTCTGTCCAGGCTGTAAAAAATCACCCTCATCAGCCCAATAGCGCTCAACAACGCCTGCAAAGGGGGCGGTAATATCGCTGTTGGCCAGTTCTATCTGTGCCCGCCGCTCTGCGGTACGAGCGCGCTGAAGCGCGGCATAAGCGCGAGCGATAGCCAGTTCAGACTCTATACCCGCTTGCTTTAAGCGCTGCGCACCCTGGTAATCCAACTCTGCCACGGTGAGCTCGGCGCGCGCCTGAGATAAGGCCTCGGGGCGGGTATTTTTATCGAGCCGACAAACGGCCCTATCTTCTGCTAATTGGCTGCCTTCTGGGAGAGGCCTCTCCAACAGCAGCCCGCTCACCTCTGCGCGCAAATCAACTGCTCGGTAGGCTTTTGTTGTCGCCTCAAGCAATAATTTTGGGCGGTATTTTTGCGGCGTAAATAGACTGTACTCTACGCTTAGCGCTTGCTCGACAACTTCTGTCTCAACACTCTCCTGGGGCTTATCCAACAGACCACTGGCAAACCATACGATTAACCCCAAACTGATATACAGCGCCACTCTAATATTGCGATCCACACAAATCTCCACCAATTATTAATGCGACGGTTACAGCAAGAAAAACGCCCGTCACTGAACTCTTATTCTAACCCGACAGTGTTATCGCCGTCAGGTTTAGGTTACAGAGTATTTGCTAAGTGGGTTGTTAAGGTTTTTTTTCAATTGATGAGAAAAAGTATTTTCAAGAGGTTATATGTGATCACCAAAAAACCTAGCAAAAATCACCAGCAGACCTTGGTCGATATAGCGCCATAGGGATGGGGCGGCTATAATCACCGCCAGCTTAGCGCAGCTAATCTCTACAAATACCAGCTTATGCCACCAAGGAGCATCGCATGAATTTTGACAACGTCCCCGCGGGAAATGATCTGCCCAATGATCTCAACGTCATTATTGAAATCCCAGCAAACCACGACCCTATTAAATACGAAGTCGACAAAGCCAGCCATGCTATTTTTGTAGACCGTTTTGTAGCAACACCTATGTTCTATCCCGCCAACTATGGCTATATTCCCCACACATTGTCAGAGGATGGCGATCCACTGGATGTATTAGTTGTCGCTCCCTACCCTGTAATGCCCGGCTCGGTAATCCGCTCTCGTCCAGTGGGTGTCTTGGTAATGGAAGATGAGTCTGGCATGGATCACAAATTACTCGCGGTACCCCATACCAAACTCACCAAGGAATATGATCACGTCAATGAAGTCGCTGATCTTCCGGAACTCCTAATCCGCCAAATCGTCCACTACTTTGAAAACTACAAAGCACTGGAAGCTGGTAAATGGGTAAAAGTGACCGGTTGGGAAGATGCTGAAGCGGCGCGCAAAGAGATCATTATTTCGCGTGATCGTTACACCGCAGAATAACGGCTTTGCTGATTTAAAAGGCTCCCATCGGGAGCCTTTTTTATTTCTGACTCAACTGTCAGCTAAGAGGTCTTCAAAGTCTATCTGTTCAGACTGAAGTATTGTGCGGACTTTTTGCAAACCATCAATTTGAATCTGGCGCACCCGTTCACGAGTTAAACCAATCGCTTTGCCAATCATCTCTAAGGTATGCGGCAGATAGCGCCCCAAACCAAAACGTCGCTCTAACACTTCTCGCTGCTTGATTGGCAGCTGCGCTAGCACTTGCGCTAATTTGGTATTCATCTGCTGCTGCTCCAGCTCTTCAACAGGGGTAGCTTGTGTATCTTCAAGCGTAGATAAAAAATCCCCTTCGCAAGCGAGTTGACCGGCTGCCGCTTTTTGCGAATCCTTTAGGGCCAATAATGTTTCAACTCGCTGTTCACTCTTGCCAGTTGCTACGGCTAATTGGCCAACTGAGGGATGTGACTGGTGAATTTGACGCAAGTGGCGCACTTCTCTTGTGCACTGATTAATCTCTTTGCTGACGTGAACAGGGATTCGGACATTTTGCCCATGGTTGAGCAAGCCGCGCTCAACCGCCTGGCGAATCCACCACGTGGCGTAAGTCGAAAAACGATAACCCATCTCTGGATTAAATTTTTCTACTGCTCTAATCAGACCCAAATTGCCTTCTTGAACCAAATCTAGCAATGGTAGAGAGCGGCCGCTATAGCGCCGCGCAATATTCACCACTAAGCGCAAATTAGATTCGATCATCAACTGCTTGTAGCGCAACTCACCTTTCCGCATGCGCCGAGTGTAGTCGACCTCTTGTTCTCTAGAGAGCAGTGGCGCGCGACCAATTTCTTTCAAATAAATGGTGGTCGCATCATTTCCAGCGGGTGTTGCGGTGGGCTCTTTAATTTTAGCTTCGACAGAGCTAGCTAGTGAAGCAACGTGTTCTGACTGACTATTGTTCTGATCTGCTTTGGTAGCGCAATAAGAATTTTGAGGGGGCTTAACCGCTACTCGGTGACTCTTTTCCAACGGCCATTTTTCTGATCGATTGGTGTTGAAAGTACGCGTAATATTTTTTTGTTCAGCATTAACTGCTGTGGCTATCCGTGGCATAACGTTCTCCTTGATCAACCCGTAGTGGGAGCACACGGCAACTACTCAACCGGCGCTCCCCTCGACAAGCAGCTGAGCCGCTTGAGTTGAATCATTAAGGATCTAGGATTAGACGACAATTACGCAGAAGAGTTGCTTCTATGTGTTAAGCAGGAAAGTAGCAGTGCGAAAGAACTACGGAATTCTAAACTTAACGACTGAGAATGCCCCCTGCACGGTTCCACAATCCTGAACAGACGGTCTATGTGTTGATAAAGGAAAAACCCCAGCTCAACAGAGTATTGTTTACAGTTTAACGGAGCGGCAGGTAAGAGAGAGGATCTACTGGTTGACCGTCACGGCGAATCTCAAAGTAGACTTGGCCAGCATCGGCCGCCAGGGCAATCTGTGTCTGCGGTTCAACAACAGCGCCCTCTTTGACATTCAATTTCGCATTGTGGCCATAAGCTGAGAGCAATAAATCATTGTGTTTGACGATAATTAATTTGCCATAACCGCGCAGCCCTTCTCCCGCATAAACCACCACCCCTGCCGCAGCCGGTTTAACCGGGCGTCTCGCCGCACCAGCCAGCGCGATACCTTGATGGTTTTTTACTTTAGAGAATCCTTTAACCACCCGTCCAGTAGCCGGCCACTGCCAACGATTGTCAAACACGGTTTTTGCCACACTGCTGGCGCTCGGTTTAACAGGCTTAGCCGGCGCTGTCCGCTTGCGGCTGCGAGAAGGCTGTTTTACAGCGCCGGCAATATCCAGCGAGAGACGCTGGTTGCGCTGCAGCCGAAAAGGTTCCTCAAGCCGGTTAATACGGGCCAGTTGGCGATAATCTAACCCGTAGCGCCAGGCAATAGAGTAGAGCGTCTCACCACTATCAACCCAATGGTGAAGCAACTGCTGGGTTGGCGGCTGCGGTCTCGATTCAATTTTTGCGGCCTGCTTTGGGGCCGCACAGGCTGCCAACAACAGCACACAACAGAGTATGGCTCTTTGCCCTAAACGGATCATCTCAGCTCCTGGCTCAACTTGTTTGTAGCATGCTGTGAGCGAATAACTTCCAAGAGGTATAAAAGGCCGGCACCCGCCAACATAGCCGCAACAGAGACTGCCACTTGGGCATCGTCGTACATTAACTGGAACTCACTGGGCCAGAGGTTTCCGCGCAGATCTGTAGCAGTCGGCGGATGGCGCCACGGCCAGACAATCGTCAGACTGCCGAGCAAGAAGCCGCTCATCAACAGAATTATAGCTTGCTGAAAGTGCTGCATTGCATAGCGCAACAGTCGACTAAAGAGCATCAGCCCGCAGACCCCTCCACTCAGAAACACCGCTAACAGCAGTAGTTGGCGATCGGCTACTGCGGCAATGAGGGTCGGATACAGGCCGAGCAATAAAAGAATAAAAGAGCCTGAAATACCCGGCAAAATCATCGCACACAGAGCAACAGCACCTGCAGCGAAGAGCATCGGCAAGGTCGGATTTAAGGCCAGTGGTGGAGCCCAACCGAGCGCGGCTGCGACCACGGCGCCAAACAAAAAAAATACCCAGCGACATTTTTTTGCTATGCGCTGACTGCGTACTAAAAAGACCACTGAGGCCGCGATCAAACCAAAAAAGAACCCCCACAACGGCTGGGGATGACTCTTCAAGAGTTGATTGAGCAGTTCTGCAAGAAGCAAAACGCTGGCGACAATACCCAACCCTAAAGTCAGCAAAAATTCCGCGTTAACATGCGCAAAAAGTTTCCGCCAATCGCCCTTGAATAGCATTTTTAAGGCCGCGCTATCAAAGGAGCTCAAACTCTTAATGAGTTGTGGATAGATACCAGAAATAAACGCAATAGTGCCACCCGAGACACCAGGCACCACATCGGCTGCACCCATCGCCAGGCCTTTGAGAAACAGTGCTAACTTTGCCCGCCAAGCGATCATCGATAACTAGTGGCTGAGGCCACCGAGCAGAGGGACAAATTTAACAGGCTCAATTCGCTGCTCGACAAACTCTTGGCTATCGCCCTGGCGTTGCACCATACAAAGCTCTTGCAGATCACCGCCAACCGGAAGAATAAGCGCTCCATCTGGTGCTAACTGGCCGAGCAGCTCCTCGGGGATCTGATTGGGTGCTGCAGTGGAAATAATACCGTCAAAGGGGGCGTGGCGCTGCCAGCCAAAATGGCCGTCGGAGAGCTCCGCCGTGATATTGCGCAGTCCTAAATCACGAAAGCGCTGCTGGGCTTTAATCAGCAGCGGCTCAATACGCTCTACGCTGTAGACGCGATTGACTAATTGCGCCAGCACTGCGGTCTGAAAACCGGAGCCAGTACCAATTTCTAATACGCGCTTGGGGCGAATAACGCTCAATAGAAGTTCGGTCATTCTGGCGACAATATAAGGCTGAGAAAGCGTTTGCGAGTAACCGATAGGCAGGGCAGTGTCTTCATAGGCGCGGTGGGCTAACGCTTCATCCAAAAACAGGTGACGAGGAATCATGCGCATCACATCGAGCACTTTCTGATTGCTAATCCCCTGTTCAACCAGGCGCTGTACCAGGCGCTCTCGGGTTCTCTGGGAGGTCATACCGATACCGCCCATCTCTATAGAATTCACACTAAGTCCCCACACTGACTGCTGTTTTTTGAATTGGCAACTATAGCACAACACTCTCTGTCAGCTCTGCTGGCAGGATCTAACTGGTGCAACACCAGCAGCTCTCGCAATAAGGAGGTAGCATACTCGCCGGCACCCAACTCAAAGCTCAGCCGCAGGGTCGTTTCATCTAACCAGTTGTGCTCAAAACTCTGGGCAACGCCTATTAGAGGCCTGCGCTGTTGCTGTAAACCACTGTGCTCTAACGCCTCACACCAATGTTTCCAGGGGGCTAGGCAGGTGGCTTCAAATTCAGCTAACAGAGGCTCTGCCAGTGCTCGTCCACGCCCCCACAAGGGACCGTCATCATCAATCTGTAGAGGTTGTTCGGAATTGTTAAGCCGAGCGTGTAAAACCTGGTTAAAGAGCCAAGAGCGCGCGGCAGAGAGCAGCAATCCATTGTGGTTGACTACTTTCTTACGTGCTCCACCGCGACTTTGACGCCGCGCTTGTGCGCGCTGCCTGCCGCGATCGCCCACCAATTTGCCGGCTTGGACTAAACGCTCCACCTCTGCGAGATTGTTGCCATTGCGGCCAAACCGTTGCAAACCAAAATAGTTGGCAAAACCGTTCTGGCAAAGCGTCTCAATACGGGCCTCAACTTCTGCTGGCGAGCAATCAATGTCGCGCAGTGTAATCACAAAATGATTTCCACTGTGGTCACCGCGACGCAACTTTGCGCTGCCGCGACCACTTTGCAGTATTCGATAATCGTCGTGCGCTAAAGTATCTATATTGAGTTCGCGCCCCGGCAGATGCAGGCTATACCACTGTTGAGTGACTGCTCGCCGGTCTTTTAAACCACAAAAACCGACACTGCCAACCTCAATGCCTGCGGCTTGAGCAAGCTGAGCTGCCACCCACAGGCTGTTCTGATTGCGTTTTTCGACCTGCAGATAAAGATGCTCACCTGTCCCTGTGATAGGCGGCTGAAATAACTCTTTTACAATAAAATCTTCTGGCTCTACTTTAAAAGCTGCCCTACCAATGGGAGCTGCGTGCCAAAAATTAAGTTGATCAGGCGTTTGTGCGGTTGTCATCAGTAGGGGCGTGTCCGGCCATTCGGCTCTAGCAACACCGTTGCTTGGGCCGCTATTCCCTCTTCTCGGCCTGTAAAGCCAAGCTTTTCTGTAGTGGTCGCTTTGACACTAATTTGGCTGATATCAACCGCCAGATCCTCGGCAATAGCTGAGCGCATCGCCTCGCTGTGTGGTGCAATTTTGGGCTGCTCAGCCAAAATAGTCATATCGGCATTGGCTAATCGATAGCCTTGACCATCAACTAACTGCGCCACCCGACGAAGTAGCTCACGACTATTGGCACCGGCATAAAATGGGTCGCTATCGGGGAAGTGCTTGCCGATGTCCCCCAACGCCAGAGCGCCGAGCAAGGCGTCCATCAAGGCGTGAAGCAAAACATCGCCATCGGAGTGTGCCAGCAACGCTTGATTGTGAGCTATTTGTACTCCGCCAAGCGTGACACTATCGCCCGCAGTAAAAGCGTGTACGTCGTAACCTTGGCCTATTCTCATTTTTTTGGCTTCTCCTGCTCTTGTGCAACCAGTATCGCTTCGGC
The DNA here is from genome assembly GCA_042091915.1 of SAR92 clade bacterium. Classification (GTDB taxonomy): domain Bacteria; phylum Pseudomonadota; class Gammaproteobacteria; order Pseudomonadales; family Porticoccaceae; genus LSUCC0057. The sequence goes on from JBELGO010000008.1 coordinate 19,671, forward strand.
AATTGGCAGCTGTTCGGCAACGGTAACTTTGAGGTTGTCAGCCCGCCCCGATACTGTGCGCACGCTCAAGCCGGCAAGCTCTACTGCCGATGCCTCGTCGGTAACTACAGCACCGCTACTGGCAGCCGTTTCTAACGCCGAGCAGAGCACGCCGTATCTGAATAGCTGAGGAGTTTGTGCCAAAGCAAACATCTGGCGATCGTGGGTCTTAACAACCTCTTCACCGGCAATTTGCTTGAGTGTCTCTGCCACCGGCGCCACCAGTAGGCCACCGACTGGGTCATCACTCAGCGTGGCGAGAAGTTTTTCAACATCATCCGGGTGAAGACAGGGTCTGGCGATATCGTGGACCATTACCCAATCACTGGGACCCAGCTTAGCCGACAAAGCTTGCAAGCCAGCCAGCACTGAATCCGCTCTCTCGCGCCCGCCAGCCACCGATAAAACTTTCGCATCTTGCAGGGCTTGCACCTCGTCCCAATGGCTATCCTGAGGATTTTTAGCCACCACAATGCCAGCCACAGCGGGTATCGCCAACAACCTCTGAAGGGTTACCTCAGCCATAGTTAAACCCTTGAGTGGATAAAACTGCTTGGCTCGACCAGCGGCGAATCGGCTGCCACTGCCCGCGGCGGGGACAACCACCCAGACTTTGCTCTGCATATTATTGTTCTTCATCGACGAGCAAGAAAAAGTGTTCTCCCTGCTTAATTAAACCCAGCTCGCTGCGCGCGCGCTCCTCAATAGCCGATAGGTCTTTCTTGAGGCTCTGTACATCTCGAGCCAACTGTTTGTTGCGCTCTGCCAGCTCGCTATTGAGATCGCGCTGCTGTTCTATCTGAGCCTCTAAGGCCGCTCGCTGCGCGAGACTGCCCTCGCCAAACCACAGTCTCACTTGCAGTAACAGCAACATCGAGATTAGCAGTAAAAACATCCAGCGCACGGGGCAGCCAACTCTTAAGTATGGTGTTTTTTAATAGCGCGACGCCGTTTGTGCTGTTGGCTGTCACTGAGCTGTTTTTTGCGATCTTTATAGGGATTTTCGGCGGTCTTGTACTCAACTCGCACCGGGGTCCCATGCAGATCGAGTTCGCGACGAAAAATCTTTTCCAAAAACCGCGTGTAGTGTTTTGGCACTGAGTCCGTTTGGTTGCCGTGGACTACAATCACAGGGGGATTGCGGCCGCCGGCGTGTGCGTAACGCAGTTTGATACGACGGCCGTTGGCCATCGGCGGCTGGTGCTCTTCAACTGCGCCCTCGAGAATTTTGGTCAAGCGGGAGGTGCTGAGTTTGTCAGTCGCCGAACGGAACGCCTTATTGATAGAGTCGTAAAGTAAACCAACCCCCGTGCCATGCAGCGCCGAGATAAAATGTATGTCGGCAAAATCGACAAAACGCAGTCGTCGACCGAGCTCAATTTTAATGTAATCGCGCTGCTCTACTGGCAAGCCATCCCATTTGTTGACCGCCACTACCAGCGCGCGGCCCGCATCGATAACTGAGCCCATCAAATGCAGGTCTTGATCGACCACACCCTCCTGGCCATCGATTAAAAGCACCACGACATTGGAATCATCGATAGCCTGCAAGGTCTTAACAATAGAGAACTTCTCTACTGCCAACTTGATATTTTTGCGCTTGCGAATACCTGCGGTGTCGATCAGCGTGTAGTTAACACCGCGCCGTTCATAATCAATATAAACGCTGTCGCGCGTTGTCCCCGGCATATCGTAGACCACCACGCGCTCTTCACCAAGCAGGCGATTGACCAGTGTCGACTTGCCCACATTGGGGCGGCCCACCACACCAATACGGACCGCTCCGTTGGCATCTTTGTCACTCTCCTCAAGCTCCGCATAGGGCTCGAGAAGATGCTCCATCATCGAACGCACCCCGCGCCCGTGCGTGGCGGTTGTCGGGTAGAGCTGATTGAATCCGAGGCGATAGAAATCGGCCAACGCTTCATCTGGATTTACGCCATCAATTTTGTTGGCGACCAGATACACTTCGCGATTTTTTTGGCGCAGCTGTTGAGCAATCTGCTCATCAATGGGCGTCAGTCCGGCCCGGCAATCGACGACAAACAGCACAATGTCTGCCTCATCGATAGCCTGTTGTGCTTGCGAGGCCATCTCTACATCAATGCCCTCCTCCTCACCAGAGAGGCCACCGGTATCGATCACCATGAAGCGGCGATTGAACATCTCACCATCGCCGTACTTGCGATCGCGGGTCAGTCCAGCAAAGTTGGCCACCAGCGCATCACGGCTACGTGTGAGCTGGTTGAAGAGTGTCGACTTACCGACATTGGGGCGCCCGACAAGGGCGATAACAGGAATCATAAGAGAGGCCGCAAATTAATAACGGCATTTTACTGCAGAACGGCGGGCCGCGATAGCGAACCCGCACAGTCAGGGCAAAACTAATCGATTGAGTAACTGCTCAGCGAGCCATCATTGGCCTGCACCAGCAGCTGGCTGCCAGCGACAACCATCGCCTCGCTGACACCTGCAGAGTCGACGCGAGTCCGCGCGACAAACTGGCCGTCCACCTGATCGATTAGATGCAGATAGCCCTCACCATCGGCGACGGCTAGATAGCCCTCAAAAGTGATCGGGGCTGCTAGACGGCGTAAAAATAGCTGTGCATTACTCCATACTTGCTGGCCACTGCCAGCGCTGTAAGCGATAACATTGTCATCATCGGCGACCACAAACAGTGTGTCACTACCGTATGCCGGGGCATTGAAGCTTGATGCTGGCTGCTGCCAGAGTGTGCGGCCGGTGCCTCGCGATAGAGCACCCAGCTGGCCTTGATAGGAGACCGAATACAAGATATCGCCAACCAGAAGCGGTTGACCATCAATATCGACCATGCGCTCTAACTCAGTGCGCCCCTGCGGTAGAGCCAGTCGGCTCTCCCACAACAGGGAGCCATTGCTGCCATTAAAACCAATCAATTTGCCCGAATCAAAACCCGCATACACATTACCGGCAGAGATCAGTGGCGAGCCCGCACCGCGCACAGTCAAAATGGGCGCATCGGCATCGTGGCGCCAGCGCAATTCACCGCTGTCACCCTCGAGTAGATAGAGCTGATTATCAATGGTCTGCAAGGCGACCATCTCGCCATCGGTAGCGGGTGCGGCCAATACCTCTGAGCTCACTTGGGCGCGCCAGCGCTCACTTCCTGACTCTGCGTCAAGGGCCACAACCGTACCATCGAGATCGGCGACGACGACCAGTTCGCCGCCAGCGGCAACACCGCCCGACAGCTCCAGGTCTAAGTCGCGGCGCCAAATCCGTTCACCGGTAGTTACATTGATGGCCGTCACACGGCCGCGCGGATCCGCAGCAAAAGCGCGCGCACCACTCACCGCTGGGCGCAGAGAGGCTTTGTAACTTTCCACCCCTTTGCCGACCCCTACCGACCAGTTTCGTTTTAGATCAAAGCGCTGCTCAAATTTACTCAATTTAGCGGGTTTAATTTCTCCCTCATCGCCCAGATCGAGCCAGCTACAACCGGCCAACATAAGCGCGGCTAAAACCGTGGCTAATAATCTCATTGTTGCTGCTCCTGTTCTTCTGCGCTGGGCAGCTCAACTACTGCTGCCGCTACCGCATTTAACTTTAACTCCAACAGCGCAGTACTGCGTTGATCGACACCGGCATCAAGCGCAGCCTGATAAGCGGTATACGCTTGGGCATCATTCCCTTGCCTGCGGTAAAGATCACCGCGCAACTCGGCGTAAGCGCCAGCAAAAGCATTAACTTCACTGCTGCGGATCAGGGCTAACGCCTCATCAATACGATCTTGCGCCGCCAATACCCGCGCCAATCTCAGCGTTGTTGCAGCGCTTAGACCCGCGTCACTCTCGCTGGCCAAAACCCACCGCAATTCGGTTTCTGCAGTGGTTAAATCATCGCGCTCAACCGCGATACGCGCCAGCAACAATGCCGCGTAACGGCCGTATTGGCTGTCGGCAGCGGAGCTCTTCAACGCTTCAGCCATTGCCGCCAACTCTGTAGCACTGGTGGCATCGAGAGGCGCCCCCATCTCTGTCGAAGCGAGGCGATCGCTGAGTAGCTGGTACTGTGCCGAAGACGCTATTGCCGCTTTTTCGACACTGCTTTGGTAAAAATTCCAACCACCATAACTGCCGACCACTAAAATCAGCGCGGCGATGACACCTTTACCCTGCTCAGCCCACCAGCGTTTGAGCCGTTCGATCTGTTCTTCTTCGCTTAAATGGTCTGACACGTTTATTCCTCTGTTAATTTAGGCCTGAGCCTCTGTACTATGCAATATTCTAAAATCAGAGCTGAGCCGCTAAAAAGGCTGCTAACTCTGTCTGCGGCAAGGTCACTTGCTCTGCATCGCTGCGCAAAAATTTCACCACCACGCTCTGCGCAGCCGCCTCATCCTCACCTAAAATGAGCGCCACTTGAGCGCCGCTGCGATCGGCACGTTTGAGCTGCGATTTGAAGCTTCCGCCGCCACAGTCTAGCTGCAGCCGCCAATCGCCGGCGGAGCGCAACTGTTCCGCCAAACTTTGTGCTTGAAGAGCGACATCCCCCACCGCGGCGAGATAGATGTCGATCTGCTGAGCCACACTATCCGGGAGCTGCTGCAAAGCGTCAAGCAGAAGCACCAATCGCTCAACGCCCATAGCCAAACCTACCGCTGGGCAGGGTTTACCACCGAGCTGTTCGACCAACCCATCATAGCGACCCCCTGCGCAGACAGTCCCCTGGGCACCGAGTGCATCGGTAACCCATTCAAAAACCGTTTTTGAGTAGTAATCGAGCCCGCGAACCAGGCGCGGATTAACCTGATAGCTGACGCCGGCGTTGTCGAGCAAGGCACACAGTTGCGCAAAGTGATTGCGCGACTCTTCATCGATGAAGTCGGCAAGCACTGGAGCGTCAGCTAACAGGGCCTGGGTAGCGGCACTTTTACTGTCTAAAATTCGCAGTGGATTGCTACCGAGACGGCGCTGGCTGTCTTCATCTAACTGTTCGTGATGTGCTTGCAGGTACTCTACCAAGGCACTGCGATAGCGGCTTCTGTCTGACGCCGTACCCAGCGAGTTAATTTGCAGTGTCACTGCATCTTGGATACCCAGTTCGCGCCACAAACGCGCCGTAAAAACCAATAATTCAGCATCAATCTCGGGGCCAGACATGCCAAATGTCTCAACGCCAATTTGATGAAACTGGCGCAACCTTCCCTTTTGCGGGCGCTCGTGACGGAACATCGGTCCGGCGTACCAGAGCCTTTGTAGCTGATTATGCAGAAGACCGTTTTGGATCGCGGCGCGAACACAGCCAGCCGTGCCCTCAGGGCGCAATGTCAGCTGATCTCCATTGCGGTCATCAAAGGTATACATCTCTTTTTCGACAATATCGGTCACTTCACCGATGGAGCGCTTAAACAACTCGGTTGACTCAACTATCGGAAAGCGAATTTCGCCATACCCGTAGCGAGCGAGTAGGCTGCCAACGGTTTTTTCCAAATACTGCCAGTGTGGCGATTCGCTAGGCAGTAAGTCGTTCATGCCGCGAATTGACTGCAATTTCATGCTTTAACCCTTTTAATTCGAGTGCGCTTAACCTTTTACGATTAAGTCTGCTTCGCTCTCTGCTTTGCGCGCGGCGCGCTCGCGCACCAGTCGCTCTAATTCATCTACCAAATTATCGTTGTCTAGCTTTTGTGTTGGTGCACCGTCGATATAGACCAAATTGGCCGGTGTTCCGCCGGTCAACCCTACATCGCTCTCTTTCGCTTCACCTGGCCCGTTGACGATACAGCCAATAATCGAGACGTCCATCGCAGTATCGATATCTTCTAGCCGCGTCTCAAGCTCGTTGACGGTGGCGATGACATCAAAGTTTTGACGCGAACAACTCGGGCAAGCAATAAAATTGATGCCTTTGCTGCGCAGGCGCAAACTGCGCAACATATCCCAGGCCACTTTCACTTCTTCAACTGGGTCTGCGGCCAATGAAATTCGCACTGTGTCACCAATGCCCTCCATCAACAGCGCACCTAAGCCGACAGCTGACTTAACTGTGCCCGAGCGCAATCCGCCTGCTTCGGTAATACCCAAGTGTAGCGGCTGTTCAATTTGGCTGGCCAGCTGGCGATAAGCCGCTGTTGCCATAAAGATGTCTGACGCCTTGACGCTAACTTTAAAATCTTGGAAATCGTAACGGTCGAGTAACTCAACATTGCGCATCGCCGATTCGACCATCGCTTCAGCGGTCGGTTCACTGTACTTGCGCAATAACTCTTTACCCAGCGAACCGGCATTGACGCCAATACGGATAGGGATATTTTTATCGCGCGCCGAGGCAATCACCTCGCGCAGGCGGTCTTCGCGGGTAATATTGCCCGGGTTGATACGCAGACAGTCAACGCCCAGCTCGGCAACCCGCAAAGCAATATGGTGATCAAAATGGATATCCGCCACCAGCGGTACCGAGACACGCTGGCGAATCTGACCAAACGCCTCGGCAGCTTCCAGCGAGGGCACCGAAACGCGCACGATATCAGCGCCGGCAGCGACAATGCGCTCGATCTGCGCGACCGTAGCCGGCACATCGCAGGTCTCTGTATTGGTCATGCTCTGCACAGAGATCGGTGCACCGCCTCCGACGGGGACATCACCGACCATAATCTGCCGCGAATAACGGCGCTTTATTGGTGATTCACTGAACATCAACGCGCTCCTGAATACGACTGCTGCCAACGGCAAACTTTTCGTGATAGGCCGCCGCCTGGCTGGAGTTGGGGAACAAATTGCGCAGCGCAAGTCCAGCACTGGCAAACAAATCGGGAATATCCAATAGCGCCGCCAACTGCACTTCTAACCACAAGCTGCTTGCGCTGGGTGAAGCGAGTGTGTCGAACTGTTGCAACTGAGCCAGTGCCAGCTGCCAATTGCGCTGTTCAAAAAGTACTTGAGCACTGGCCAAATAGGGCTCGGCGAAGTTTGGTGCCAGTAAAATGGCTTTGCGGTATGCCTCCAGCGCTGCAGCACTACTGCCCAGTTGATGCTCGGAGAGCCCCAAAATATACAGAGATTGCGGTCGGCGCTCGGCACTCAGGTCGCTGCTGGCCAATAACATCTGCTCGCGTGCCGCTGCTCTATCGCCCTCGCGATAGAGCAGCGCTCCAAAATTGTAGTGGGCCAGTGTGTAAGTCGGCTTAGCGGTAATGGCGCGACGATAAAAATCGCTGGCCAGTGCCGGGTTGCCTTCCATCTGATAGAGCAGTGCATAACCGTGCCAAAGCTCTGCGGCAGCGTCATCCACCGCTGCGGCTTTGCGCAGATGGATGTTGGCTAAATCGCGCTTGCCAGCATCAATATAACGCAGGGCCAAATTGAGATGGGCATCAAATGAGGCCTGTTGCGATGCATTGAGCGCGCCGGGTGCAGTTAACTGCGCACACCCAGCGAGCAGCAGAACTATCGCAGCACAGATAGCCTTAGCCACTGGCAATAATCTCATCGCGCGCAGCACGTTTGGCGCGGTGGCGCTCGCTGCGGCGAGTTTTATCGTTGACCGAGCCGGCTAATTGGCCACACGCGGCGGCAATATCATCGCCGCGCGTAGTGCGCACGGTGACGATATAACCGGCCTGCTGCAAAATATCGCGGAAGCGGTGCAGCGAGTTGTTGCTGACCTTTTTATAATCGACTGCATCAAACGGATTGAAGGGAATCAAATTAATTTTGCACGGCAGGTCCGCCAACAGTGCAGCTAACTGCTCTGCGTGCTCTCTGCGGTCATTGACCTGATCAATCAACGTGTACTCAACGGTGATCTTGCGATGTACATCTGGCATCTTGGTCAGATAGCGGCGCGAGGCGTCTATCAGCTGGGCCAAAGGGTACTTGCGATTGATGGGCACCAGCTCGTTGCGCAGCTCGTCGTTGGGTGCATGCAGTGAAATCGCCAGCGATACGTCAATTTCGTCACCGAGTTTTTCAATCATCGGTACGACACCGGCGGTACTCAACGTCACGCGGCGTTTAGAGAGCCCGTAACCGTTGTCGGCGAGCATCAAACTCATAGCATCGACAACATTGCGGTAGTTCATGAGCGGCTCGCCCATCCCCATCATCACCACGTTAGTGACACGGCGGCTCGCTTTCGGATCGAACTGGCCAAAGTGTTTGGCGGCAATCCACACCTGGCCAATAATTTCGGCTGCAGTGAGATCGCGGTTAAAGCCCTGTTTGCCGGTGGCACAGAAGCTGCAATCCAGCGAACAACCCACCTGCGAAGAGACACAGAGTGTGCCGCGATCGCGCTCGGGAATGTACACCGTTTCAATACAGCTGCCACCGGCGACGCGAATTATCCACTTGCAAGTGCCGTCCACAGAGTCGTGGCGCTCAACTACTTCTGGCGCGCGAATCTCGGCGACAGCAGCGAGCTTTTCCCGCAGCGACTTAGCGACATTGGTCATCTGCTCAAAGTCGTCGACACCCGCTTGGTGAATCCACTTCATCACCTGAGTGGCGCGGAAGCGTTTCTCACCCAACTCGAGGAAAAATTCTTCCAGACGGGAAGCAGAAAGCCCCAAGAGGTTAGTTTTCTCCTCCTGGGGCTCTACTGCTAGCGGCTGGTTGTCAGCTGGCTGACTCATCGCTGTTCTCTGCCTGAAAAGGGCTTATTGGTGCTACTTAGCGGGCGCAGAGCTCGCTCTCTTGAAAAAAGTAGCTGATCTCGCGAGCCGCTGAAGTCGCCGAGTCTGAACCGTGAACGGCGTTGGCATCGATAGACTCAGCAAAGTCCGCGCGGATAGTACCGGCATCTGCTTCTTTGGGGTTAGTGGCACCCATCAAGTCGCGATTTTTCAGTACTGCACCCTCGCCTTCAAGCACCTGAACAGTGACGGGGCCTGAAGTCATAAATGCGACCAGATCTTTAAAGAAGGGGCGCTCGGCGTGCTCAGCGTAGAAACCCTCAGCGTCAGCCTGGCTCAAGTGAACCATTTTAGCGGCGACAATTTTCAAACCAGCAGATTCAAAACGGCTGTAGATTTGACCGATAACATTTTTTGCTACTGCATCGGGCTTGATAATAGAAAGGGTGCGTTCAGTCGCCATGAGGGGCTCCGTAGTTAGGTTGCAAGTTTAAGTTAAAAAGATTGTAGAAATAATCGCTTAACGCCACTGCGCCAGCAATTTACAGGATGCGGATTTTACCCCCAGCAGCGGCCAACAACAATGCTTTTCTGGCCGAGTACAGTCTAGTCCGCTTCGTCTATCCAGGCTTGTTGGATCGCTTCGAGCACTTTTTCACCGCTGCGTTGCGGGTCATCGTCAAATTGCTCAAGCGCAATTACCCAGTTGCGCAAATCAACAAAATTTACCTGCAACGGGTCAACATCAGGATGCTGCTCTGAGAGCTCAATCGCAATATCCAATACATCTGTCCACTTCAACACTGTTTATTCCTCGCTCTGCAGACAGCGCCCATCAATGGCGCTCTGAAACCATATTAATGGTGTATTTGGGCAGCTCTACCACCAAATCGGCGTCGGCCACAGCCGCCTGACAGGAGAGCCGTGAGTCCGGATCAACGCCCCAGGCTTTGTCTAGGTAGTCCTCTTCGAGCTCGTCGGCTTCGACCAGTGTCTCAAAGCCCTCGCGAACATGCACATGACAGGTGGTGCAAGCGCAGGATTTTTCGCAGGCATGCTCGATATCAATACCATTTTGCAGTGCCAAATCGCAGATAGTAATACCGGGTTCGGCTTCTATCACTTTACCTTCTGGGCACATTTCGGCGTGCGGTAAAAAGACCACTTTTGGCATTACAGCTCTCCTTCTAATTGATCCAGGGTTTGTCCAGACAGCGCTTTCTTCACCGCAGCATCCATTCTGCGCGCAGCAAACGACTCGCTGCCCTTGGCCACAGACTCGATTTTACGCGCCAGCTGGCGATGCTCAGTAGTGGTATCGCGCAGCTGTTTTAGCTCGTCAAGTGACTTAACCAGGCACTCCAACTCTGAAGCATCTAGCAGTGCCTCGCCATCAGCATCAATCGCGGCGCGAATATCTTCAATAATACGGTCTGCTTCAACTTGCTGCTCACGCAATGCACGTGCAGCCATATCATCGCGAGCGTAGCTGAAAGACTCTTGCAACATACGGGTGACTTCAGATTCCTCAAGCCCGTAGGAGGGCTTGACCTCGATACGCGCCTCGACACCGCTAGTCATCTCACGGGCGGCAACACTCAACAAACCGTCGGCATCCACTTGATAGGTGACGCGTATTTTCGCCGAGCCGGCGGTCATCGGCGGAATACCGCGCAACTCAAACCGCGCCAGAGAGCGGCAGTCGCTGACTAGCTCGCGCTCACCTTGCACAACATGCACGGCAAGAGCCGTTTGGCCATCTTTAAAAGTAGTGAACTCTTGCGCCTTGGCCACCGGGATAGTGGTGTTGCGGTGAATAATTTTTTCAACCAAACCGCCCATAGTTTCAATACCCAATGAGAGCGGAATAACATCCAGAAGCAGCATATCATCGCCACTTTTATTGCCGATTAATACATCGGCCTGCAGCGCTGCACCGAGCGCCACTACCTCGTCGGGGTCGAGGTGACAGAGCGGCTCTTTGGAAAAGTATTCGGCGACTTTTTCGCGCACCCGCAGCGCGCGCGTTGAACCGCCGACTAAAATCACATTGTCGATATCATCTACTTTCACACCAGCATCAGCCAGTGACCGCCTGCAGCTGCGCAGCGTTTTTGCCACCAGCGGGTCGATCAGCTCGGCCAATTGAGCACGATCAAGCTCTACACTCTGATCGCCCACCTTAACAGTTGTGCTCTCCACTTCACTGAGCTGCTGCTTGGCACTCTTGGCCGCAGCCAACAGCTGGCGCTGCACTTGTGGTGCCATATCTGAGCCAATCTGACACTGCTCGCGCAACCACTCCGCCACCGCGCGATCAAAGTCATCGCCGCCTAAGGCGGAGTCGCCACCGCTGGCAAGCACTTCAAAGACACCGCGGGTCAACCGCAATATCGATATGTCAAAGGTACCGCCGCCGAGGTCGTAAACTGCAATAGTCCCTTCGCCAGCACTGTCCAGCCCATAGGCGATAGCTGCAGCGGTCGGCTCGTTGAGCAGCCGCAAAACTTTCAAGCCGGCCAGCATAGCGGCGTCTTTTGTCGCCTGACGCTGTGCATCATCGAAGTAAGCAGGAACAGTGATTACTGCGCCGTCCAGATCGCCGCCAAGCGCCAGCTCCGCACGCCGCTCTAGGGAGGCGAGCAGCTCGGCCGAGGCTTGCACGGGACTAATCGCGCCTGCTGCGGTGGCAAATTTGGGCATACCAGCCTCACCACCTGCAGCAAATTGATAAGGCAGCTGTTCACCAAATAGAGCAACATCCTCCAGCCCGCGGCCCATAAAACGCTTAACCGAAATCAACGTATTGAGTGGGTCACTGAGATCGTGTTCCAGCGCCTCATAACCGACACAGCTCAAACCCTGTTTGTCGTAGTGCAGCACTGACGGCAGCAGCGCGCGGCCCTGCTCGTCATTGAGAATGGTCGATGTTCCGCTGCGCACGGTTGCCACCAGCGAATTGGTCGTACCCAGATCTATACCGACAGCGCGTTTGCGCTGATGCGGCTCAGGAGATAGGCCAGGTTCAGAAATTTGCAGTAGTGCCGCCACTAGCGATCCTCTAAGTCTTGTTCTAATTCGTCCAGCTGATCGAGCAATTTAGCAAAGAATTGCAGCTTTGCCACTGCGTCAACTGCACGCTGAAAATCCTCATCGGTGTGCGCCTGGGTAAAACTCTCTTCGCACTCGACAAATTTCACTTCGACAGAGGAGCGCAGCTGCTCGAGCTCATCGAAGGGCTGGGGGTGTTCAAAGAGCTCTTCCATCCTCTCGCGCAGCGCAATCTGTTCCATTAAAAACAGCCCATCGCGAGTCACTTGGCTTTCGTAATCCGCCTCTACACCGGCCAACTCGAGAAGATACTGAGCTCGCGCCAACGGCGACTTCAGAGCTGAGTAAGCTTGATTGATAAAAGCGGCCTGCTGGACTGCTTCACGCACCTCGGCATCGCTGCCAGCGGCGGCACGATCGGGGTGATAGCGTTGCTGCAAGGCACGGAAAGCCGCATCCAGCTCGCGACGGTTAACGTCATAGCTAACCGGCAAGCCAAACAGTGAGAAGTAATCTTTTGAGAGCGGCATAATAGAGCCCTATAAAGTCATCAGCGCCCGCAGGCGCTGATAAAAAGAGTCGACAAGAAGGCGGTTAAACGTGGAAGCTTTCGCCGCAACCACACTCATCTTTAACATTGGGGTTGCGAAACTCAAACCCCTCATTAAGGCCTTCCTTCACGTAATCCAACTCTGTGCCGTCCAGATAGAGCAAGCTTTTAGGATCAATCACCAACTTGACGTCACCGCAGGCAAACACTTCATCCTCCGGCGCTGCCTCATCGACGAACTCCAACACGTAAGAGAGCCCCGAGCAGCCCGTGGTTCTCACGCCCAGGCGAATACCGACACCTTTGCCGCGACCCGCTAGGTGTCGAGCAACGTGTTCCTCAGCTGCTGGAGTCATGCTGATAGCCATAACTATTGGCTCTCTTGTTTCTCGCGCACATTGCGCACGGCTGCTTTAATAGCATCTTCAGCCAGTACCGAGCAGTGTATCTTTACCGGTGGCAGAGCCAGCTCTTCAGCAATTTGAGTATTTTTGATCTCAGCAGCTTCATCCAGTGATTTACCGCGCACCCACTCGGTCAGCAGCGAGCTTGAGGCGATTGCCGAACCACAGCCGTAGGTTTTGAACTTGGCGTCTTCGATAATGCCGGCATCGTTAACCTGAATTTGCAGGCGCATAACATCACCGCAGGCAGGTGCCCCGACCATGCCAGTGCCAACGTTTTTAGAGCTATCGTCGAGCTTGCCAACGTTGCGGGGGTTTTCGTAATGGTCGATGACCTTGTCGCTATATGCCATTTTCTCTCTCCTCAGTCGTAACGGGCTGGCTTAGTGGGCAGCCCACTCCACTGTATTTAAATCGATACCGTCTTTGAACATATCCCAAAGCGGCGAAAGGTCGCGCAATTTACCCACTGCTAAGCGAGTACTAGCGACTGCCTGATCCACTTCTTGCTCCGTGGTGAAACGGCCAATACT
>JBELGO010000009.1:0-32760 GCA_042091915.1 SAR92 clade bacterium
GCCCTGTAACTAATATCATCCCCTGCGGTCGAGCTAGCGCCTGCTCATAAAGTTGGCGCTGTTCTGGTTCGAACCCCAGTGCATCTAGCCCAATTTGAGCCGCGGCTGGATCGAGGATACGCAGCACTACTTTTTCCCCAAATTGCAGCGGCAGGCTATTCACCCGGAAGTCGATGGCGCGATTTTTAGAGAGTTTGAGCTTGATTCTGCCATCCTGCGGTACCCGTCTTTCCGATATATCCATGCGCGACATAACTTTTAATCGAGCGGCTAAGCGCGGAGCTAAATTGACCGGAGGCCGAGCTATCTCTTGCAGCACGCCATCTATGCGGAAACGTATTCGGTACTGTTTTTCGTAGGGCTCGAAGTGAATATCGGAGGCGCCCAAGCGGATAGCGTCCAGCATTATTTTATTGACGAAGCGAACCACAGGCGCATCGTCTTGGGCTCTGCTGTTGTTGGGCTCTTCTTCGCGCTCGCCCATTTCGATATCGAGTTCATCGAGATGGACCTCATCGATAGTGTCGAGGGCCTCATCGAATGCTTTAGCGTCTGGATTATCCAAGTAGTGTTCTAGTGCAGAGATAATTTGATTAGATGTCGCCAGTATCGGCTCGACACTACTGCCTATTTGAAACTGTATTTCTGCAATGGCCTGATAATTGGTTGGATCACTGATGGCGATATAGAGACGGTTGCCGCGTTTGTAGAGAGGTATCATCTGGTGTTTGCGCAGTAGCTTGGCATCAACACTCTGAAGGGGGAATGCATCAAAATTGTGCGCAGTTAAATCGTATAAAGGTAAACCAAATTCACGCGCGGCACTGCGGGCTATTTTTTCTTGGTCGAGTAAGTTGCTTTCATAAAAGAGAGCAAGCGCTGAACGATTATCACTGCTGGCGCGTGCCACAACCGCGAGTGCCTGACCTCTATCAAGCTGATGCTCATGGACTAGCCTTAGGGGCAAGCCATGTAATTGAGTGGAATCTGTGCTCATAAAAGGTCATCTGCCAGCCAACAAAGTGAAAGTTACAGCAAAATCATTGAAGTTTAGTTCACACTACCCAGTCCTGCAGCATTCAAGCCGGGATTATTGAGTCTCTGCGTACAGATCTATAAAAACAGCAATAATCTCTGAACGGCTGAAAAAAAAACGCACTGTATTTGCTATATTACGTATGGCATAAAAGCCTATCGAACTGTTTTCAGGTCAAAGTGTGTGTTATCTCACCGAGGAGAGGGCTATGAGCAACTTACAAAATCTGCGTCAGCAGAGTGGTTTTACCCTGATTGAGCTGATGATCGTAGTCGCGATCATCGCAATTCTAGCCGCGGTAGCGGTGCCGCAATACAACGACTACACCCTGCGCGCAAAAATGTCAGAAGTGGTTTTAGCCGCTGCGCCGTGTAAGTTAGAGGTCTCTGAAGTGGCTCAGAGTGAGAATATCTCCGCTTATACCGCTTGGGGTTGTGTTTCGACAGGCTCTTCGCAATATGTTGAGAGTGTTGCTGTCGACGCTGGCGTCATTACCGTCTCTATACGCGAGCCTTCTAACAGTGATTTAGATGCTGGTAGTGTGGTATTTACACCCAAAAGTGCTACCGGCGCTACCGTTACTAACGAAGGCTCTATTTACGAGTGGAGCTGTGCGCCGAGCGCGGAGGCTTTGAATAAATACTTTCCGACTAACTGTCGCGCGGTTGCCGCTGCAGAGTAATTTGCCAACAAGTCGCGCCAGTCTGGGCGAAAAAAAAGGCGAGCATCTGCTCGCCTTTTTGTTGGGCGCTCTTTTATTGGCGTTCTGGCAACACCTCCAGGCGCATTGACAGGTCAACGGCGCGAATATGCTTGGTCAATGCCCCAGATGAGACAAAGTGTACGCAGCTGTCGGCGAGTGCGCTCAACGCCGCGGCCTCTATATTGCCTGACACCTCAATTTCACAGCTGCCCAGCGATCGCTGAGAAATTTCAACCATCTGTTGTTGAGAAAAGTTATCCAGCATGATGCGGTCTGCTCCGGCGGCAACCGCTTGGTCGAGCTCTTCCAGTGTTTCGACCTCTACTTCTACCATGCGCTCTGGGGCTTGCTGGCGGGCTGCGGCAACTGCAGCAGCGATGGAGCCACAACCGGCGATATGGTTCTCTTTAATCAGAAACGCATCAAATAACCCAATGCGGTGGTTGTAACAGCCGCCCACAGAGACGGCATATTTTTGAGCGTAGCGTAGGCCCGGCAGAGTTTTGCGTGTATCCAGTACGGCAATCCCGGCCGCTGCCGTGAGGGCGGCGTATTCACTGGCCGCAGTGGCGGTGGCGGAGAGTGTCTGGATAAAGTTGAGCGCACAGCGCTCACCGGTGAGCAGTGAGCGGGTGGCGCCACGCAAACGCAGAAGCGGCTGGTCGGCTGCAACTCGTTCACCCTCACTGACCAGCCACTCTATCTCGACATCGCTATCGAGCTGAGAAAAGACCTCATCAGCCCAAGGGCGGCCACAGATCACGGCTTCTTCTCGGCTGATGACAACGGCTTGTGCGCGCTGCCCTGCGGGAATGAGCTGTGCGGTTATGTCGCCACTGCCAATATCTTCCTCGAGTGCGCAAGCGACACTATTGCGAACCCTAGAAAGAAAATCGGTATCTTTTAGCGAGTGGAGACCAAATTGTTGGGTCAATGTAGTGCGCGGACGCGGCTCTGCAGGGCGAGTTAACTCTGGCATAATCGCTCTCGGTATTAGTGGAGACACTATTATACGGTGCTGATTGAAAATAGAGGAGTGCCGATGTCTGAGTATATTAAAGCTGTGCGGCGGCAACTGAGCGAAGAGGGCTGGCTGAGCGGCGTGGCGCACTGTCCGAGCCCCAACTGCAATGCACGGCCAGCGGGTACCGTTATCTCTCTGTTAGTGATACACAATATCAGTCTGCCGCCAGGCGAGTACGGCGGTGGTCATGTAGCGGAGCTTTTTACCAACCAGTTGGATCAAGACGCCCATCCGTACTTTGCCACAGTTGCCGAACTGCAAGTTTCCGCACATTTTTTGATCGAGCGCGACGGAAGTTTGACACAGTTTGTGGGCACTCAGCAGCGCGCTTGGCATGCGGGTATCTCCAGTTTTGAGGGAGTACAAAACTGCAATGATTTTTCGGTGGGTATTGAGTTGGAGGGCTGTGATGACAGCCCGTACAGTGATGCGCAATACGCAGTGCTGGCAGAGCTCACCGAACAGCTTTTGGAACGCTACCCGGCGTTAAATAGGGAAAGAATAGTAGGCCACAGTGACATTGCCCCAGGGCGTAAAACAGATCCAGGGCCAAGTTTTGATTGGTCGCGCTACTTTAAATTGCTCTGCACGGCGTCCCGCTGATGCCATGGGGCGACCCAGCTCAGTAGCAGCATGCCGGGCAGAGCCAAAAGCGCACAGCCGTAAAAGAACAGCTCCCAGCCAACAACTTCGACAACAACGCCAGTCGCGGCATTGGCAACGGTACGCGGCAGCGCTGTGATCGCTGTAAACAGCGCAATCTGTGTCGCCGCATAAGCGGGGTGTGTGGTGCGGGCGATAAACGCTACAAAAGCGGCAGTCCCAAGGCCGACGCCGAGATACTCAAAGGCTATAACCAAGGCCAGCAGTGCCAGCCCCTCACCGATATGAGCAAGCAGCGCAAAGCCCAAAATAGAGAGCACTTGAACAGCGCCGAATAGCCACAGGGCGCGGTTGATACCGATTTTAACCATCCATAAACCGCCCAAAATACCGCCAATAATCATAGGCCACAGCGCTGCGTGCTTGGCGACCAAGCCTATATCGGTGGTGGAAAAACCCATGTCTAAATAGAAGGGAGTGGCCAGTGCGGTGGCGAGGCTATCACCCAGTTTGTAGAGCAGCATAAATGCCAGTACTGCGAGCGCTTGGCGGCGGCCATTGCGGGTAAAAAATTCATTAAACGGTTCTACCACAGCCGCTTTTAATGTCGCCGGGCGCGCCACCGCTGTGCGCGGTTCACTGATCGATAGCGTTAAGCCGACCGCAACCAACATAAAACCAGCAGTAATAATAAATACAGTGCTCCAGGGCAGCAGGTCGGCGAGAATCAGAGAGAGAGAGCCGGGCACTAGCCCGGCAATTCGGTAGGCGTTGACGTGCAGAGAGTTACCCAGTCCGAGTTCATGATCTGGCAGTAACTCGCGGCGATAGGCGTCGAGAACCACATCTTGGTTGGCGCTGAGCAGTGCTATAGCGAAAGAGAGCGCGGCGATAGTGGTGAGTTGAACACCGGGGTCTAACCAGCCGAGCCCGGCAATGGCAGCCAACAGTAATAACTGTGTAGCCAGCATCCAGCTGCGCCGCAAGCCGAGACGATAGATGGGTAGTGCATAGCGATCGACCAGTGGCGCCCAGATAAATTTCCAGGTGTAGGGAAGGCCTATCAGGGCGAAAAAACCAATTTCGGCAAGGCCAACCCCGCTGCTGCGCAGCCAGGCAGGGATTAATGTGATAAGAATATAGAGCGGCAGGCCTGAGGCAAAACCGGTAAAAAGGCAGATTAGCATGCGCCGATTACAGAGCTCGCGCCAGTTTATGGTGTTATTGGTGGTCATGCAGATTGCCAAAGATGGTTTGTAAGCAGCGATCGACCGGCTGACATTGCCAGCAAGGCTGCGCCCCGCGGTGGGCAGCTTTGATCGGTGGTCGTGCTGATCTTGGATGGATGGTTTACCATGGGCGCAGGTTACGCGAAATAACGTTTCGTTACACGCCCAACAACGGACAACTTTTAGGGAGATGGTGCATGCCGTTGCCGCTACTACTTTTTATACTGGTTCCCGCACTGGAGACTGCTGTACTCATTCAGGTGGGTGGTTGGCTCGGAGCCAGTTGGACGCTGGTGTTGATTCTTGCCACGGCGATGCTCGGTTACCGACTGCTGCGCATTCAGGGTTTTGAGACACTCTGGCGGGGTCAACAGAAACTGGCCCGAGGCGAGCTTCCGGCACAAGAGTTGGTAGAAGGTGTAATGCTCGCATTTTGTGGCGCATTGCTGCTTACCCCAGGTTTTATCACCGATATAGTTGGCTTCGCCGGTTTGGTGCCGGCTTGGCGCCAGGCTGTCGGTCGGCGTGTCATAGCCAGGGGGATGGCGACTAACTCGCAATCGCGCAGTGCCGGGCCACAGGTCTTTGAGGGCGAATATGAAGAGCCGCGCGAGCGCCTCGATAGATAATCGGCTAGGTCTGGACATACCACCTCAAAAAAAGCGGTTTTTTTTTACCCTCTCCGCTTGAAAAGGAAAATTGCGCGCCCATATCTGAAACAATTGCGGAATCCCGCAAGTAATTGGCAATACGTCCTAAATCAACGGATATTGTATCCACAGATAGACTGGAGAACTTTGTGATGAAAATTCGTCCCCTACACGATCGCGTAGTCGTACGTCGACAAGAAGAAGAGCAAAAGACAGCCGGAGGTATTTTGCTGCCAGGCTCGGCACAAGAGAAGCCCAACCAAGGCGAAGTGATTGCCGTGGGCAGTGGCCGTATTCTCGATAGCGGCGACACTCGCCCTGTAGATGTAAAAGTGGGTGATGTTGTTGTATTCGGTAAGTACGCCGGCAGCGATACCATCGAGGTCAATGGCGAAGAGCTAGTGATCCTCAGTGAAAGCGACATTAAGGCGGTAGTGGAAGCCTAATTATCCACTGCACAGCATAGGTATTTGGTTTTAACTGTTTTAAAGGAAAATAATCATGGCAGCAAAAGATGTGAAATTTGGTGATAGCGCTCGCAAAAAAATGCTAGCGGGTGTCAATGTACTGGCCGATGCAGTCAAAGTGACGCTCGGTCCAAAAGGCCGCAATGTGGTTCTGGATAAAGCTTTTGGTGCACCCACTGTCACAAAAGATGGTGTATCGGTAGCTAAAGAGATCGAACTGCAGGACAAGTTCGAGAATATGGGCGCTCAAATGGTTAAAGAAGTCGCCTCAAAAGCGTCTGACGAAGCAGGTGACGGTACCACTACTGCAACGGTTCTGGCTCAATCTATTGTTAATGAAGGCCTCAAATCGGTAGCCGCTGGCATGAATCCGATGGACCTCAAACGCGGCATTGATAAAGCTGTTGAAGTAGCCGTCGCTGAGATTGCCAAAATTGCTAAACCTTGCTCAGAGTCAAAAGAGATCGCTCAAGTCGGCACTATCTCTGCCAACAGTGATTCGCATGTCGGCGATATCATCGCCGAGGCGATGGCTAAAGTCGGCAAAGAAGGTGTGATCACTGTTGAAGAGGGTCAGGCGCTGCAGAACGAACTCGATATCGTTGAAGGTATGCAGTTCGATCGCGGTTACCTCTCACCCTATTTCATCAATAACCAAGAGAGTATGAGCGTTGAGCATGAAAGCCCGTTCATTCTACTTTGCGACAAAAAAATCTCGAACATCCGCGAACTGTTGCCGCTACTAGAAGGCGTGGCTAAAGCCGGCAAACCGCTGATTATTGTTGCTGAAGATGTTGAAGGCGAAGCGCTGGCTACCCTGGTAGTCAATAACCTGCGCGGCATTGTTAAAGTGGCCGCCTGTAAAGCTCCCGGATTTGGCGACCGTCGCAAAGCAATGCTCGAAGATATTGCGATCCTTACCGGCGCTACCGTGATCTCTGAAGAAGTGGGCTTGGATCTGGAAACTGCGACCCTCGACCACCTCGGTACGGCCAAGCGCATCACCATGAGTAAAGAGGCGACAACTATCGTCGACGGCGCTGGTGAACACGCAGCTATTGAAGCTCGCGTTAAGCAGATCCGCGCTCAGATCGAAGAGACTAGTTCTGATTATGATCGCGAAAAACTGCAAGAGCGCGTAGCCAAATTGGCTGGCGGTGTCGCTGTGATTAAAGTGGGTGCAGCGACTGAGATGGAAATGAAAGAGAAGAAAGCTCGCGTCGAAGATGCCCTGCACGCGACTCGCGCAGCGGTTGAAGAGGGCGTAGTACCTGGCGGCGGTGTCGCTCTGGTGCGCGTACTGCAAAAAGTGGTTGTCACTGGTGACAACGAAGACCAAAACGTCGGTATCGCCTTGGCGCGCCGCGCTATGGAGGCGCCGCTGCGTCAAATCGTAGAAAATGCTGGTCAAGAAGGCTCAGTTGTAGTCGACAAGGTCAAGCATGGCGAAGGGAACTTCGGTTACAACGCCGGCACTGGCGAGTATGGCGACATGATCGAAATGGGTATCCTCGATCCTGCCAAAGTAACTCGCACTGCTCTGCAAGCTGCAGCCTCTATTGCCGGCTTGATGCTCACTACCGAAGCGATGGTAGCCGATGCACCGAGCGACAATGACGGCGGCGGCATGCCCGATATGGGTGGCATGGGTGGCATGGGCGGCATGGGCGGTATGATGTAAGCGCCTGTTTAGCCGTGTGCTCAGAGCTGAGCACCTTAAAAGCCCGCAAAATATTGCGGGCTTTTTATTGGTCTGTCCAGTGTGGTGAAGGCGCTGTTTAGGGCTTTTTATTTCGGTCAGAACCACTACAATGACAACAGCACCGCCTGCGGTGTTAAAACAAAACTGTGGTCGCAACTGCCGATAATATTTGCCGGTGCGAGCCACTTAAAATCTCAGGGTAACTCTCTAAGGAGAACGTGTATGTCAGCTGAATTACTAAATTTTGTCGTGCGGTGGGGCCATCTAATGTTTGGTATCACTTGGATTGGAATGCTCTACTACTTTAACTTTGTCCAAGGTGGATACTTTAAAGCCGCTAGCCCAGAAGGGTTGGCCGATGCCAAGAAGAAGTTGGCGCCTGAGGCACTCTGGTGGTTTCGTTGGGGTGCGATGTTCACCTTCATAACCGGTGTAATTCTACTCGGTGGTGTACACAAAAATGGCCAAATGAATAACTTCATTGCCATCGGTGCAGTGATGGGCACGTTGATGTTCCTCAATGTTTGGGCAGTCATCTGGCCGGCGCAAAAAATTGCCTTGGGCATGGTCGAGGGCGACGGTCCAGCGGCTGGTGCCAAGGCGCTGCTCGCTTCACGCACCAATGTATTGTTCTCAGGTCCTATGGCCTTTGGTATGCTGGCAGGTCCACACTTTAGCACTTCAGGTGCCGGTTACGGCTCTGTGGTTGGCGGCACCGGTTTATGGGTAGCACTGGCTATTATTGCGCTACTGGAAGTAAATGCTCTGGCGGGTAAAATGGGTCCGATCACTACTGTTAAAGGTGTGATCCACGCCAGCATCGCTCTAACAGCTGTCCTTGCTGCGATAGTTATGTACGTATAATTATCGGCTTTGTCCGGTAATGGGCTGCGTCTGCAGCCACAAAAAAGAGCAGCTTTGGCTGCTCTTTTTTGTTTTAGTTAACGATAAAATCGGGGCAGTCGTTTAACCTGTTAAGACGCTGGCGTATAATTGACAAGTTGATTATAGCTGTTGCGCTGCAAGGAACCCGCTGATGACTTCACCCCACACTCGAGTTGAACCTATTGTCGCCAGCCGCGACGAAATTGGTATAGCGCCTTCGCAACAGCGCCGCCCTCCAGCCACTTCAGGCAATGGTGGTGGCAGCTCAGCGATGGTTTGGCTGCTGCTGGTTGTAGTGCTAGCACTAACCGGAGCAGCGATCTGGCAGTATCAAATTTATCAGCAACTGCTGAGCCGATTTGAGCAGGTCGAAAACAAGCTGAGTAGTACCGATGAGTCTCTATCCCAAAATGGTGCTGCGCTGCAGATTAAAATCCAAGAGCAAGCTGAAACACTAGATACCCACTGGAGCGAAATTCGCAAGTTGTGGGGAGTGAGTAACGACCGCAACAAAGACAATATTGCCGCCAACCGCAAAGATATCGACTTTTTGGCGGCTAAGCGCGCCGATTTTGACAAGCAATTGACCGGTTTTTCCAAACAGATCAAAGAGCAGCAAAAGAACATCGCGCAGAGTGGAGTCTACGGTTTGGCCATAGCCGCGGATCTCGAGCGGTTAAATGCGGATTTGAATAAATTGGATTCCGCACTCGAGAGTTTGCAGGGCAAATTTACATCGGTTGATGAGCAGTTCAAAAATTACGCAGAAGCTATTGCCGCATTTGACAGCTATCGTCGCCAGACCAATCAGCGGCTGTTGAAGTTAGAGTCGAACAGTGCGCCGGCTGCACCGTAGCATTTAAATTTCAATACCTATAATTAGGGAGATGACATGACCACTATCCGCCAACATGACCTTGTTCAGAGTGTCGCCGATGCACTGCAGTACATCTCGTACTATCACCCGGCCGATTTTATCAAGGCGGTAAGCGAGGCCTATGATCGCGAAGAGTCCAAGGCGGCCAAAGACGCACTGGCACAAATTTTAGTGAATTCGCGTATGTGTGCCACTGGCCACCGTCCGCTCTGCCAGGACACAGGTATTGTCACAGTGTTCGTGCGTGTGGGTATGAACGTGCAGTGGGAGAGTGAGTTGTCGGTTACCGACATGATCAACGAAGGGGTGCGCCGCGCTTATATGTTGCCGGAGAATATACTGCGCGCCTCAGTGCTCGAAGATCCCGATGGTGCGCGTCGCAATACCAAAGACAATACGCCCGCGGTAATCCACTACGAAATTGTCCCTGGCGATAAGGTCGATGTTTATGTTGCCGCCAAGGGGGGCGGCTCTGAGGCGAAGTCTAAATTTGCCATGCTCAATCCGAGCGACTCTGTCGTCGATTGGGTATTACAGATGTTGCCGACCATGGGAGCTGGCTGGTGTCCCCCCGGTATTTTGGGTATCGGTATTGGCGGCACTGCTGAAAAAGCGATGTTGTGTGCTAAAGAGGCTCTACTCGAGCATATCGACATTCAGGAACTGCAGGCGCGCGGCGCCAGCAATCGCTCGGAGGAGCTGCGCCTAGAATTGTTCGACAAGGTCAATGCACTGGGTATTGGCGCGCAGGGACTGGGTGGTTTAACCACAGTGCTGGATGTCAAAGTGAAAGACTACCCAAGCCACGCCGCCAACAAAGCGGTGGCCATTATCCCCAACTGTGCGGCTACCCGCCATGTGCACTTTACATTGGACGGCTCGGGTGTCGCCGAGCTGCCGGTGCCGGATCTCGACGACTGGCCGGAGATTGCATTGGAGGCCGATGAGTCGGTGCGTCGCGTCAATTTGGATACTGTCAGCCGCAGTGAAATTGCCGATTGGAAGCCGGGCGATACGCTGTTGTTGTCGGGTAAAATGCTTACCGGCCGCGATGCGGCACACAAAAAAATGACTGATATGCTGGCCAATGGTGAGAGTTTGCCGGTCGATTTGACTGATCGTTTTATCTACTACGTTGGCCCGGTCGATCCCATTAATGACGAAGCGGTCGGCCCCGCTGGCCCCACTACGGCCACACGCATGGACAAATTTACTCGCACTATGCTGGAAGAGACCGGCCTGATGGGTATGGTTGGCAAGGCTGAGCGCGGCCAGATCGCTATCGATGCGATTCGCGATAACAAGGCGGTCTACCTAATTGCCGTTGGCGGTGCTGCTTACTTGGTTTCTAAGGCCATTGTTAAGGCGGAAGTAGTTGCGTTCCCCGAACTGGGCATGGAAGCAATCTATGAATTTGAAGTGAAAGATATGCCGGTTACGGTTGCAGTCGATAGCGCAGGCGAGTCGGTACACCGAATTGGCCCACAAATATGGCAGGCCAAAATAGAACAGCACGCGCTGGTAATCAAAGAATAATCAGCTACCTTTGTAAATAGTTTTAACCCATGAAGTAACACCACCAAAAGGACTGAAGAGATGAAAAAATGGGCACGCAACATCGCCTCAACTGCTGTATTAGCTACCGCTATTGCGGCCACTTCCCATTCTGCGCTGGCAGGCGACGAGGGCTGGTACATCGGCGGTTTTGCCGCGCACACAGCGTTCTCTTCTGAGCGCTCTGTCAGCGGTAGTGCAGAGAGTTCTGTCGCTGGCTTGCAGTTGGGCATCAATTGCTGCGAATGGCTAGATATCGAAGTCGCGATGGGTAAATCAATGGGCGGTGACGATATTGATCTGTTCAATGTCAGCGCAATTCGTTATCTGGAACAGCAAAATGACAGTTGGCGTCCATTCGTGATCGCCGGTCTCAATCGCTTTGAGTTCAACGAGACAGAGCACTTGGTTGATGGGCATCAAGTTCGCTCTAGTCAGTGGTTAGTTGGTGCTGGTGCCACCATGGCTATTGACGATAATTTTTTCTTCCGCGCGCAGTTGCAATTAACTGAGGGTCGCAAGTCTGAAAGCTCGGGTACAGATCTGGGGATAGCTCTGTCGATCAACCGTCGTTTTGGGGCGAGTTCTGCTTCTGCAGCGCAATCAGTCGCTGTTGCACCAGGACCTATGGCCGTTGAGGCTGAGCCGATGCGTGCGCCGATTACACTGCGTGTGATGGTTGAGTTTGCCTCGGACAGTTCCGAAGTGCGCTCTTTCTACAGTGAGCAGCTGGCCGAGGTCGCCGCTCTACTGCAAGCCGAGCCAGAGACAGAGCTTATGCTGACCGGACACACCGACAGCGCCGGTTCTGCCGATTACAACCAATCTCTCTCTGAGCAGCGTGCAGCAGCAGTTAAAGCGTATATCTTGGAGCGCTATGAAATTACCTCTGCGCGAATTTCTACAGAGGGTCGTGGTGAAAGTGAGCCGCTGGCAAGCAACGATGATGAAGCTGGCCGCGCTGCAAACCGTCGCGTGATTGGCCAAGTCGATTACGTCGAGACAGCAGAGTAATCGCTGAAAAGTATTTCCAGTAATTCGTGCAATAACGGGGGGCTCACTGCAGCCCCCCGTTTTTTTCAGACGGTTTTATGGCGCAGCAAGCCCCTCTATACTGTGCTGCACAAGGAGCGATGGCATGGATACACTTTACTGGTTTGACTTTGAAACCTCGGGGCTGAGTCCCGCTTGTGACAGACCAACGCAGTTTGCCGGCTTGCGCACTGATCTGGCGTTAAACCCGGTCGGTGAACCACTGATGATCTACTGCCGTCCGGCCCCTGATCTGTTGCCATCGCCACTGGCCGCTCAAGTGACCGGTGTCACTCCTCAGCAAGCTGATCAGCTCGGCGTCCCAGAGCCTGAGTTTATTGCTGCCATTGAGGCGGAGATGGCACAGTCAGGCACTTGCAGTGTGGGTTACAACAGCTTGCGGTTTGATGATGAGGTGACGCGTTACTCACTCTATCGCAATTTTTACGATCCCTATGCGCGCGAATGGCAGAGTGGCAACTCGCGTTGGGATCTGCTGGAAGTGGCGCGTTTTGCCTGGGCGCTGCGCCCGGAGGGGATTGTCTGGCCACAGCGCGACAATGGGATGCCGAGTCTGCGTCTAGAGGCGCTGACAGCCGCTAACGGCCTCGCCCACGAAGCAGCACACGATGCGCTCTCCGACGTCACTGCCACCATCGCGCTGGCTAAACTCATTAAGCACGCCCAACCCAAACTCTATGACTACGCCTGGCAGCGGCGCGGTAAGCACGCCGTGGCAGAGTTTGTTGATCCACGCCAGCGCAAGCCATTTTTACACGTCTCAGGAAGGCTGCCAGCAGAGCACGGCTACACCGCTTTGATGATGCCGCTGGCGGCTCATCCGAGCAACAAAAATGCGGTGATCTGTGTCGATCTGAGTCGCTCGGTCGAGCCCCTTTTAACATTGAGTGCAGAGCAGCTACGCGAGCGCCTTTACACCCGCAGCGATCAGCTGCCAGACGGAGTCGAGCGGCTGGGTTTGAAGTTAATTCAGGTCAATAAGTGTCCGATGGTGGCCACTGCGGCTCTGCTCGATGAAGCGTTAGCAGAGCGCCACAACATTGATCGGCAGCAGTGTTGGGACAATGCCGAGCGACTCAAGGCGGCTGATCTCACCGACAAACTACAAGCGATATACAGCGATCGCCCGGCAGCGCGCCCAGACGCTGATCAACAGCTCTACGGCGGCTTTCCAGTGCTGCCGATAAGGCATTGTTCAATAAGGTCCGCACGGCCACGGCCGAGCAGTTACAGCCCGGGGCTGTACAATTTGAAGATCCGCGTTATCAGCAACTGCTGTTCAATTATCGCGCGCGCTTTTATCCGCAAACTCTCAGCGATAGCGAGCGCGCACAATGGCAGCAAGAGGCTACCGCACGGCTCACTGATCCGAGATGGGGTTACCGTACTCTTTCGCAAGCTTACGCCGAGCTCGAAGAGCTCGATCCCAGCCGACAGGGCAGTGCTGAGTTGGCCGAACAGCTCGCCAACTGGTATCGGCAGGTGGCTTGCTCGCTCGACCTTGCAGGGCATTTGCCCAGCGCGCCCTCCATTTAAGCGAGTGGCTGTTAGCTAGGAAAACCAGTAGAATCTGCGCAGATTTTGATTCTAATAATAATTGACCTCCGCGGAGCTTTGCGTGAACTTTACCGGCGCCCACATCCTCTCTATTGAGCAGTTCCAGCGCGAAGATGTTGAACGCATCTTTGCTGTGGCCGATGGCATGGCCCCTTACGGGCGACGCCAGCGCGTTACCCGTGTTCTCGAGGGGGCGATCCTTGGCAATATGTTTTTTGAGGCGAGCACTCGCACCCGCGTCAGTTTTGGCTCGGCGTTTAACCTGCTGGGCGGCGAAGTGCGCGAGACTGCGGGATTCGAGAGTTCTGCCCTGGTCAAGGGGGAGAGCTTGCAAGATACCGCGCGGGTGCTCTCAGGTTTTAGTGATGTGATCTGTATGCGCCACCCCGAGGCGGGTTCAGTGGCGGAGTTCGCTTCAACGAGCCGTGTACCTGTGCTGAACGGGGGCGATGGCAGCAACGAGCACCCGACTCAGGCACTGCTCGATCTTTATACTATCCAAAAAGAGTTAGAGCAGCGTGGGCGCGGTATCGACGGTCTGCGTATCGCCATGATTGGCGATTTGCGTTACGGCCGCACAGTACACTCTTTGAGCCGCTTGTTGTCACTCTACAAAAACGTGCATGTATTGTTGATTTCACCACCAGAACTGGCGATGCCAGAGCAGTATGTCGAGCGGCTGCGCCACGCTGGTGCCCAAGTGACGGTGACAGACCAGCTGCTAGCCAACATTAATCACGTCGATATTGTCTACTCAACACGGATCCAAGAGGAGCGCTTCCCCAGCCGTGAAGAGGCAGATCTCTATCGCGGAAAGTTTAGGCTCAACCAAGCCATCTACACCGAACACTGCGAACCCAATACGGTGATTATGCACCCACTGCCGCGCGACTCGCGCAGCGCTGCCAACGAGCTCGATGTCGACCTCGACGACAACCCCAACTTGGCTATATTTCGCCAGACTGACAATGGTTTATTGGTGCGGATGGCGCTGTTTGCACTGGTTTTAGACGTTGTTGATCAGGTCGATGCTTATTCTAGCGAGGTGCGCTGGCACAGCAGCCGGTGGCCGCAATGAGTTCAATGAGTTCTATGCGCCCGGTAGAGTTCGACGATATTCGCCCCTACGATGACAGCGAGGTCGCTGCAGTACTGCCGCAGCTGATCGCTGACAATGAACTGATAGATGTACTGATAGCCAAGGCACTGCCCTGGTTGCCAGCCAGTCTGCACGCTTTAGCGCGGCCTGTCGCTCGCTATAAAATGCGCAGAGTCAGCGCCACTATGAAAAGTGTCGATGACTTCTACAGCTACTTTAAAAAGTTACTCTTACCGCTGCTCGACAGCAGCAGTGATGGCTTGAGCTATTCAGGCTTTGATCAGCTCAACCAGAGCGCCCATCTGTTGATAAGCAACCACAGAGATATCGCACTCGATCCGCTGTTAGTTTGGCTAGCCCTAGAGAGTGTAGGTCGCAAACCGATGCGCATAGCGATTGGTGACAACCTAGTGAGCAAGCCCTATGTCGGTCACCTGATGCGTTTGAGTCGCACTTTTTTGGTTCGCCGCGGTATCAGTGGGCGCCGTGAGAAATTCACAGCATTGCAAACATTATCGGCCTATATTCGCTACTCTATTACTCAAGAGCAACAGTCGGTGTGGATCGCGCAGCGCGAGGGCCGCGCTAAAGATGGTGATGACTGGAGTGAAACTGCACTGCTAAAGATGCTGGCACTCTCCGCTGGCAAGCAGAGTTCATTTACCCAGGCTTTAGAGCCGCTCTCTCTGCAGCCCATTGCACTCTCTTATGAATGGGACCCCTGTGATATCGATAAGGCCCGAGAGATGGCCTGCAATGCTCGCGGTGACATCTACCAGAAAGGTCCCGACGAGGATGTTGATACTATTTATAAAGGGTTATTTGGCAAAAAAGGCCGCATCCATGTGACTGCCACGCCGCCTGTAGCCATCAGTGAAGATGCCAACAGCTTAGCCGCGGCGATTGATCGCGCTATACACTCGAGCTTTAAACTATTTCCCAGTCATATTTGGGCCTGGCAGCAACTCAACCCCGATGAGAGTGAGCTCTGGCAACAGTTATCTGGCAGTTACCCCGATTGTGACTGGTCAGCTGTAGCCGCAGAGTTTGAGCGTCGGCTGCGCGGCCAGAGTCAAGAGGTGATTGATCAAGTGTTCAGTGCCTATGCAAAACCCGTTAGCAATGCGCTGTTGGCGCGCTCGTGAGCGAGCATCTGCCCGACTCGGTGCGGGATCAAATTCAGAGTGGCTATCGCCAGTTTCTGGCCAGTAAACAACTCAAACCGCGCCTCGGCCAGAAACAGATGATCGCCGCGATCGCCAATACGCTATCGCGGACTATCCCCAGCAGCCGCCTAGCGGCAATTGAAGCGGGTACCGGTACCGGTAAAACTGTCGGCTATCTGATGGCCGCACTGCCTATTGCTAAAGCGGCAGGTAAAACCGTTGTAGTGGCCACTGGCACAGTGGCACTGCAAGAGCAGTTGGTGGAGCGCGACCTTCCCGATCTGCTCCAGGCGTGTGGGTGGGATTATCGCTTTGCTCTGGTTAAAGGGCGCGGCCGCTATGTCTGTAATTTGCGTCTAGAGCAGGCTGCCGATACCGCGCGCAGTCGCGATCAAGGCTTGTATCTGTTTGAAGATGAGCTGGCCTTTAACCCAGACCAGAAAACTATGGCTCTCTACCGAGAGCTCTCCGAGGGACTCGAAGATGGCAGTTGGAACGGGCAGCGCGACAGCTGGCCAGACCGCCTCAGCGATGTCGAATGGCGTCCATTGACTACCGATCGCCGCCAGTGTGCCGGGCGGCGTTGTCGCCATATCAACGAATGTGCCTTTTACACCGCACGCAATGAGCTGGACGAGAGCGATTGTATTATCGCTAACCACGATCTGGTTATGGCGGACCTAGCACTGGGGGGCGGCGCTATTTTGCCGCCGCCTGAAGATTGCATTTTTATCTTTGACGAAGGCCATCGCCTCGGCGAGACGACCGTGCGTCATTTTGCAGCAGAGTGTCGCGTTAATGCCACTGTCAGCTGGCTCGAAAGAATGCAAAAACAGTGCAAAGGCCAGATGCCACTGTTCGAAAAAGCACCTAACTTAGTTGAGCAACTGCAGGCAATAGAGCGCGCAGCGGGGCAATTGCAGTTGCTGATATCGCCGTTGTTTGCCCAGCTGCAGCGTTTGGTCGACAGCTCTGAACGCGATGATGGACGCTATCGTTTCAGTGGCGGCGACATTGGCAGCGAACTGCGTGAACAAGCTACCGAGATTGCCATGCAGTTAGCGCGCTGGTCTGGTCGGCTGCAAGTTTTAGTCGATGCCCTAGATGAGGCGCAATCAGAACAACATTTTCCTGTAGCGCTGGCCGATGTCGAGCTCTGTCATCAACAGGTGGGTAGTTGGTTGTCGCGCAGTGAAGGTCTGCTCAGTCTGTTTAACAGCCTGCAGCGTAAAGTCAGTGCTAACAAGCTGCCCCAGGCGGTCTGGCTTGCGGTAGAGCACGCTGACGGTGGCAATATGGATATAGCGATTCACGCCAGCCCGATTGAAGCGGCAGAAATTCTTACCGAACAACTTTGGAACAGCTGTTATGGCGCCATTGTTACCTCGGCAACCCTGCGCGCTTTGGGAAAATTTGATGAGCTGATTCGCACTACAGGTATCCCTTCGGAGGCGCACTTTTTGTCGGTAGCCGGTGCTTTCGATTACTACAACAAAGCCACCATAACCGTACCCAGTGACTCTGTAGAGGGCAATCAGGTCGCAGAACATACCGATTACTTAATAGAAAATTTGCCAGAGTATTTTGAGCCTGCAGCGGGTACATTGGTACTTTTTTCCTCGCGCAGACAGATGGAAGAGGTCTTCGATCAGCTCGATCGCGACACGCAGAAGCAGATACTTATCCAGGGTCAGTACAGTGCCCGCGAAATGATTCGTCTACACAAAGAACGAGTCGATCAAGGTAAACAAAGTATGTTGTTTGGCTTGGCGAGTTTTGCTGAGGGTGTCGATCTGCCCGGCGATTACTGCCGTCATGTGGTAATCGTCAAATTGCCCTTTGCGGTACCTGACGATCCTCTCCTCGAGGCGCTCTCAGAGTGGGTGGAAGAGGGGGGTAAAAACTCCTTCTTTACCTTGTCACTTCCGCAGGCTTCACTGCGATTGATACAGGCTTGCGGACGCCTGCTGCGCACCGAAAACGACAGCGGTACAGTAACCATGCTGGATAAACGGATTGTCTCCAAACGCTACGGTCGCGATCTCCTCGATGCGCTGCCGCCTTTTCGCCGCGAGATATAAAAAAGCCCGCGTTTGATGCGGGCTTTTGGTTTAACTAGTCGGCTTTCTTGCCGCCCTGTTTAAGCTTGCCATATTTCTTCTTTTTAACCGGGCGAGTACCATCGTTGCCGCGATCGTTCGATTTAGCGTACGACTTCTTGGCCGGGCGTTTAGAGGGCGCGCGCACTGGGCGATCACTCTCGGGTAACACCGCATTTTTATCCAGTGGCGCTATGCGCATCAGTTTTGGTCCGACGCGGACTTTCTGCAGATGTTGCAGCAGTGCATCAGGCATCCCAGCCGGTAGCTCTACCGTAGAGAACTCATCGTAGAGTTTAATATGGCCAATGTACTGGCTCTCTATATCCGCTTCGTTGGCAATAGCGCCGACAATATTGCTTGGCTTGATCTGGTCGTTGTGCCCGACCTCAATGCGATAGGTGACCATATCGACACCTTGCAGTGCCTGTTTGGGCTCGCGCTTGGGGCGATCTTCACGCTGTGGTCGTTCGCGGCGCTCGCCGCGTTCGGGTCTTTCACCGCGCTCTTTGCGGGGTCTCTCTGCGCGCTCACCGCGATTCGATGAGAAGCTCGACTCGAGCGCCTCTTGGCGCGGGAACAATGGGCGATCTTTTTGTGCCATCCACACCAGCGCAGCAGCTGCATCTTCTACTGAGAGCTCGTTTTCACTACTAAACTCGGCTAAGAATTTTTTGAACGGCGCAGTCTCTTCACTATTGATGACTTTCATCAACTGGCGAGAGAATTGTTCAACGCGCTGGCCGCTCACTTCTGCATTGGTGGGCAAGTTCATCGGCGTGATCGGCTGACGAGTCGATTTCTCAATCGAGCGCAGCAGACGTTGCTCTTTCGGGGTAACGAACAAAATAGCTTTGCCCTCTCGCCCAGCTCGGCCAGTGCGGCCAATACGGTGTACATAGGACTCGTTGTCGTAGGGGATATCAAAGTTGATAACGTGGCTGATGCGCTCAACATCCAAACCTCGCGCAGCGACATCGGTGGCGACAATAATGTCGAGCTGATTGCGTTTGAGTTTTTCGATGGTCTTTTCGCGCAGCGCCTGGGTCAAGTCGCCATTGAGCGCTGCTGCAGAAAAGCCGCGCGCTTCAAGCTTGTCGGCGATATCGGTAGTGGCAGACTTGGTACGGACAAAGATAATCATGCCGTCAAATTCTTCCACCTCAAGGATGCGCGTTAGTGCATCCATCTTGTGGTGGTGTTTAATGCCCAAATAGCTCTGGCTGATACGCTCGACGGTGCGCGTCTTGGCAGCAATGCTGATCTGTTCGGCATCGCCCAAGTAAGTATTGGCGACACGTTTAATTACCGAAGGCATAGTCGCCGAGAACAGAGCGCGCTGACATTCGGGTGGTGTTTTCGCCAAGATGGTTTCAACATCATCAATAAAGCCCATGCGCAACATCTCATCGGCCTCATCGAGGACTAGCGCGCGCAGCTGGCGCAGATCGAGGCTATTGCGGCGCAGATGGTCGAGTACCCGGCCGGGTGTGCCGACAATTACTTGCGCACCGCGCTGCAAACCTTTGAGCTGCGTGCGAATATCGGAGCCGCCGTAAATGGGCAGGACGTTGAACTGCTTTAAATGCTTGGCGTAACTTTTGAACGCCTCGGCGACCTGAATCGCCAGCTCGCGAGTCGGTGTGAGGACCAATATTTGCGGAGTGCGCTGTTTCTCATCGAGCTTGCTCAGCAGCGGCAGTGCGAACGCAGCGGTCTTGCCGGTGCCTGTTTGTGCGGTCCCCAAAAGATTTTTGCCGGCCAGCAATACTGGAATACTCTGAGCTTGAATCGGCGAGGGTGATTCATAGCCGAGTTCAGATACGGCCTTTAAGACCGGATTGGCTAGCCCCAGTGATGTGAATGGAGGGGCTTGGGTTTCTGGAGTATTTTGTTCTGGGGCTGACATTGGGGATAACCTAGGGGCAGAGTTTTCTGCACAGTGAAAAAAAGGGCGCGAAGTATAGACTTTTTGCTGAACTTAAGATACCAAAACCGTGTTGTTAGCTGTTTTTAATTAACTTCAAGCAAGCTGGCCAATCCGTTGTCCGTCAACCGTAACAAGTCGTTGACGCGTGAGCGGATTTTCGGCCGTAGACGCGAGCTATAGCGCTGCGGTAGTCTTGCTCGGCTAAATACTTTTGCCTGAGTAGTCGGTCTGCAAAAGATACAAGAATTTCAACGCAAATAGATAGGTGGGTAGCAATGATACAGAGCGAATTTTCAATGCAGGGCAAAGTGGCTCTGGTCACTGGCGCCTCCTCAGGTTTTGGTGCGCATTTTTGTCATCAGCTGGCCGCACGCGGTGCCGCCGTAGTCGCCTGTGCGCGACGCGTTGAGCGTCTAGAGGCACTAGTTACTGAGATTGAAGCAGCGGGTGGCCGCGCCATGGCGGTGGCCATGGATGTCACCGATAGAGCTTCGGTAGAGGCTGGCTTTGACGCCGCAGAACAGACTTTTGGCACGGTCACGGTAGTTGCCAACAACGCGGGTGTTGCAGAAACTAAAGCGGCGCTCGAGATAGATGAGGCCGGTTGGGATTATGTGATGGATGCTAACCTCAAAGCGGTCTGGAGTGTGGCGCAAACAGCGGCTCAGCGTATGGTCGCTGCGGGCAGTAGTGGTTCTATAGTCAATATTGCCTCTATTTTAGGTTTGGCGGTCGGTCCGGGACTGAGCACATACGCAATCTCTAAGGCCGGCGTTGTACAGTTGACCAAAGCTTTAGCTCTAGAGTTTAGTCGCGCCAATATTCGTGTTAACGCAATCTGCCCCGGCTATTTTGTTACCGAAATGAACCAGGCTTTCTTTGCTTCAGAAAAAGGCCAGGCCTACATAAAAACAACACCGGCAAGACGCACCGGTCAAATGGACGAAATGACCGCACCGTTTATGCTGCTGGCCAGTGATGCTGGAGCATTCATCAATGGCGTTGCGCTGCCGGTTGATGGGGGTCACCTGCTGGGAGGGCTATGAGGTGAGCACAGTGGATAACAATCAACTCCAAGATAATCGCCGCGACTTTAAATTTGCCCGGCTGCGGCGCGAATCGTTAGATGCGTCGCCTTTTGCGCAGTTCTCACAGTGGATGGATGATGCTCTGCAAGCGCAGTTAGTTGACCCCACGGCGATGACGCTAGCGACCGTCGGCGAAGACGGTAGACCTTGGCAGCGCATGGTGCTGCTGAAGGGTTTTGACAGCCAGGGGTTTATTTTTTACACCAACCTGGGCAGTCGCAAAGCGGCTGAGATAGCGGCCAACCCCGAAGTATCACTGCAGTTTCCTTGGTTGGCGTTAGACCGCCAAGTCATAGTCGGCGGTCGCGCAGAAAAACTCTCGGTTACTGAGGTGGTTAAATACTTCCTCAAGCGCCCCATGCAAAGCCGCTTGGCCGCTTGGGCATCGCGCCAGAGTAGCCGAATCAATTCTCGCCAAGCTCTAGAGACCCAATATCTGCAGTTAAAAGAAAAATTTGCCGACGGCGAGGTGCCGGTCCCGGACTTTTGGGGTGGCTTTCGGGTGGTACCGCACGAATTTGAGTTTTGGCAGGGCGGCGAGCACCGTCTCCACGATCGCTTTAACTACCGACTCGATGAAGACAAGCAGTGGCAGATCAATCGGCTGGCGCCATAGCACTACTCAACTTTGATAATGAACGCTAACCACCGTCCAGTGGACATTGCCACTTGGGGTAGTCACGTTAATGTCATCGTCTACCCGCTTGCCAATCAGCGCTCGCGCAACCGGTGAATCGATGCTAATCCACTGCTGGACGGCGTCTATTTCGTCGCTGCCAACAATGCGCAGGCAGCGCTGTTCGCCCTGCTCGTCTTCAAGAGTAACGCAGGCGCCAAAGTAGATGCGGTCTCTGTCCCGCGGTGGACGGTCGACTATAGTCGCCAGTTGCAGCCGCTTATCTAGGTAGCGTACGCGACGGTCTATCTCACGCAATCGGCGTTTGCCATAAATGTAGTCGCCGTTCTCGGAGCGATCGCCATTTTTGGCTGCTTCGTGTACGACTCGGGTGACTTCGGGGCGCTCTACTTTCCACAATTGACGCAACTCTTCACGCAGTTTTTGGGCGCCCTCCGCCGTTAAGTAAATCGTCGCTTTACTGCTTTCACTCATAGAATTCTCATAGACTGTACGGCTATAGCAAGCGACTCAATAGTCACACTCACGGCTTCATTCTAACCTGTTGGCGAGTAACCTTGGGAGCAGAAAGAGTCAAAGTTCTGGACAAATTTAGGTGCCGCAATGAGTAAACAGCCGATCGATACCCACGTTGTGTTTAATCAACCAACACCGCTGGAAAATTACAACAGCTGGCTGAGTGATGTGCTACTTCAACACTGGACGAGCTACTACGGTGGCGACTGGGCAGCTCCAAAACTGGAACAGTTTGGTGCGCGCACCGGTGGCGATCTGTTAATTGCGGGCTTTCTGGCCAACAAGCACAAACCGGAGTTTTCACCGCACAATCGCTTCGGTGAACGTGTCGATTTGGTGGAATTCCACCCCAGTTATCACCAGCTTATGGCCCATGCAATAGAGGCCGGTCTGCACGCACTTCCGTGGAACCAGCCCCGCTCAGGCGCGCATGTGGCGCGTGCGGCGATGGAATTTATGCATACGCAAGCCGACCCCGGCAGCGGCTGCCCGCTAACAATGACATTTGCAGCAATCCCTGCTCTGCGCCACCAACCTCAGTTGCTAAAAACTTGGGGCGATAAGATTCGCGCGCCATACTACGATCCGCGCAATATCCCTTTTTTCGAAAAGCAGGGTCTTACCATCGGTATGGCAATGACTGAAAAGCAGGGTGGCTCTGATGTTCGCGCTAATACAACCCGCGCGGAACCTATCGGTAGTGATGGTGAGGTGGCTACCTACGAAATTACCGGCCACAAATGGTTCTGTTCGGCGCCGATGTGCGACGGATTCTTGATATTAGCGCAGCTGGATGAGGGGCTAAGTTGCTTTTTACTGCCGCGCTGGCGTCCCGATGGCAGCAAAAACTCAATGTTTATCCAGCGACTTAAAAATAAGATTGGCAATATCTCTAATGCCTCCTCAGAGGTTGAGTATCGGCGCGCCTTTGCCTGGCTGATAGGTGAGCCGGGCCGCGGTGTGCGGACAATTATCGATATGGTCGCGATGACCCGATTTGACTGCATGGTGGGTTCTTCTGCACTGATGGCGCAGGCGACTCGAGAGGCAATCCACCACAGTGGCGGGCGTGAGGTGTTTGGTAAAAATTTACATCAACAACCGTTGATGCAAAACGTGCTCGCCGATTTGGCGATAGAATCCGAGGCGGCACTGGCAATGACTATGCGTGTCGCCGCGGCCCTGGATAAACCCGATGATCCTGCAGAGCAGGCAATAGTGCGCTTAGGCACTGCACTGGGTAAATATTGGATCTGTAAGCGAGCTGCGCAGCACAGCTATGAGGCGATGGAGTCTATTGGAGCAGTGGGTCTGATGGAAGATAACGTAGCTGCAAGGCTCTACCGCGAAGCGCCAGTCAACGCTATCTGGGAGGGCTCGGGTAACGTGCAGTGTCTAGACTTGTTGCGGGTGTTAAGTCGAGAGCCAGAAGTGCTCGAACAGTTCTTTGCAGAGTTGCAGCAAGCTCAAGGTAGCGACAGCCGTTACAGCGAGTTTTTAGTTGCGCTCAAAGCGCAGTTTGCCGATCGCGCAACACTGGAACAGCGCTCGCGATTAATTGTTGAGCAGATGGCATTGGCATGGCAAGCAGCACTTCTGTTGAGGGCTGGTGACAGTGATGTTGCCGAGGCGTTTGTCGCCAGCCGCTTGGCGGCTCAGGCTGGCTATATGTACGGCACCTTACCGGCGGACACTGACTGCTTAAAAATCCTCCAAAGAGCAGCACCACAGTTGGATTAAAGCGGCATAAACTGGACAGTTACAGCTAACTGCGGCACTCTAAGATGGACAATTTTTTAGGAGTGAAACGTGTTCAGTTCCCACGGGGTAAGCGATCTTGCCCAGATCATTGGCATGGCGGTAGCGCCGGTTTTTTTATTGGCGGGAATAGCCGGTTTCCTCAATGTCATGTCATCGCGTCTCGGTCGAATTATTGACCGCGCACGTATCGTTGAGGTGCGCGTGGCGCGTGTCAGTGGCGAGCACAAAGCGATCAGTCAGCGCGAGATGACTTTCCTCTGGCGCCGCGTCGATATTATTAACTTGGCGATTGCTCTGTGCAGTGGTGCAGGCTTGTTGGTCTGTGCTTTGATTGCGGCCATTTTTATCGCTGCGCTTTGGCAGCTCAATGCCGATGCAGTGATTGTTGGCTTGTTTGTGTTTGCACTGGTGTTATTGATTTTCTCGCTAGTCTGTTTGCTCAACGAGATCCGTCTAGCGACGCGCAGTTTGCGTGCTGGTTTTGAATACGCGGAAAACATTTAATTTTTAAAGCTATTTATCGTTATTAGGGAGAGGGGTGTGACCACAAAACTGTTTGATTTAACCGACAAAGTGGCGCTGGTCACGGGCGCTAGCCGCGGTATTGGCGAGGAGATCGCACAACTTTTGGCAGAGCAGGGTGCGCATGTGATTGTTTCTAGCCGCAAGCAAGACGACTGCCAAAGTGTCGCCGATAAAATTACTGCAGCTGGCTACAGTGCCGAAGCGATGGCTTGTCATGTCGGCGATTTGGAGCAGATTGAGGCTACAGTGGCAGCAATCAGTGAGAGGCACGGCAAACTCGATATCTTGGTAAATAATGCTGCCACCAATCCCTATTTTGGGCATATTCTCGATACCGATCTTACCGCCTACAACAAGACAGTGGATGTGAATATTCGCGGCTACTTCTTTATGTCGGTGGCAGCGGGCAGGCTGATGCGCGCCAATGGCGGTGGCGCCATCGTCAATACTGCATCCGTCAACGCTTTACAGCCCGGGCCGATGCAAGGGATCTACTCGATTACCAAAGCGGCGGTAGTGAGTATGACCAAAGCGTTTGCCAAAGAGTGTGCGCCGCACGGTATCCGCTGCAATGCACTGTTGCCGGGGCTGACCAAAACCAAATTTGCCGGCGCACTGTTTGCCAATGAAGGTATCTACAAGAGCGCACTGGCCAGTATTCCTATGGCTCGACACGCCGAACCGCGTGAAATGGCCGGTACCGTGCTCTATCTGGTCTCTGATGCCAGCAGCTATACGACTGGCGAATGCATCGTGGTCGATGGCGGGCTGACTATTTAGAATTCGTGGTGTAACCCGTGAACCGCTCACAGTCAGCTGTGAGCGGTTTTTTTGTGCTGATTTTTTTCTTGTCAGCACAGTCGTCATATTTTCTTCATCGAGAGTTAATCTTTTTCACATGAAAATGCCCTCTCTTTGTCATGCCGTAGATTAAAAATAACTTTTCAAGTACTCCTTTGCACTGTGTAAAGGGTTCTTGTTTTTTTTAATCAGATAATAGGCGGTTGGATATGAACAAAACAGTTAAGCAGCACCCTTTGAGCAAGGCAATTTCCATCCTGACACTGACTACGGTTGTGGCATTAGCCGGCTGTGCCAGTGACGGTGACGATGGTGCTCCTGGAGCCACAGGAACGACTGGAGCAACCGGGGCTAACGCCGTGGATACGACTGTCTCACTCTCCTTTTTAGGTCGCTATGAGACAGATCAGTTTGATGAGTCTGCCGCCGAGGTGGTTGACTATGATGCGACACTTGAGCGCGCCTATGTGGTTAACGCGATGACTGGTGGAGTCGATGTTATCGATGCATCGGCACCGAATATGCCGATATTGGAGGAGTCTTGGGATGTCGCTGGCGATGTCGCAGAAGCTCTCACTGGTGTTACAACAGCCGGGTTGGGGGCGGCTAACGGCCTTTCAGTCGCCAATGGGCACGTCGCCGTCGCGATTGAAGCGAGCCCCAAACAAAATAATGGGTACGTGGCCTTTTATACGACTGCTGGTGTATTCCAATCAGCCGTTGAGGTGGGCGCGCTGCCTGATATGGTGCAGTTCACCCCCGATGGCAGCAAGCTAGTCGTCGCCAACGAGGGCGAGCCCAACGGTGATTACTCCAATGATCCGAACGGATCTGTCTCGGTGATCGACACTAGCGGCACACTAGCTGACCTGACTGCCAGTGATGTATCGACGTTATCATTCGCTACATTAACGGATGAAGATTTGGACGATAATATGCGCATTTCGGCGAAAAGTAGCTCAATTGCCGCCGATCTGGAGCCGGAGTATGTCGCTATTTCACCTGATAGCTCCACCGCCTATGTAACGCTTCAAGAAAACAATGCGGTTGCTGTGATCGATCTCAGTGACAACAGCTTTGAAATTGTCGGCCTTGGCTACAAGAACTTTGCTATCCCGGGCAATGAGATAGACGCCAGCAACAAAGATGATACGGTGAATATTCGCTCTTGGCCGGTGTTTGGCACCTATATGCCGGATGCCATTGCCGCCTACGACTACAACGATGTTACCTATTTGATTACCGCCAATGAAGGTGATGGCCGAGAGTATCTGACTGATGAGGTCGATGAGGCAGCTTGCCTCGCGGCGGGTGGCTTCGATTTTGATGAGGGCGACTGCTTCCACTACTTGGATGAGATCCGTATTAAAGACCTCAGTGCTGACCAACTCGATATCCCCAATCTGACCCAATATGCCACAGATGCAGCCGATTTGTTGCAAGATGAGAAATTGGGTAGGCTGAAGATCATCACTAATCTGGGTGTGGTGTGCACAGATTCGTCACAGCTGGACACTACCGGCCAGCCCGATACCAGTTGCACGTATAACTCGTTGCACGCTTTTGGTGGCCGCTCGATCACTATCTGGAACTCGCAAACCGGTCTGCCGGTTTACGATTCTGGTAACGAATTTGAGGTGATTACCGCGAATCGACTGGGTATGAACTTTAATGCCAGCAACGATGACCAAGAGGGTGACGACCGCTCCGATGACAAAGGCCCCGAACCAGAGGGTATCGCTATCGGTGAAGTCGGCGGTAAGGTTTATGCCTTTGTCGGTTTAGAGCGAGTCGGCGGCATTATGGTCTATAACGTCAGCAATCCCGAAACCGCTGAATTTGTGCAGTATATCAACACTCGAGATTTTACTGTCAGCGACGTAGAGTCCAGCGCTGTAGGCGATTTGGGGCCGGAGGGGCTCAAGTTTGTCTCGGCCGAACACAGCCCGATTGATTCGGCTATGTTGATTGTTGGCAACGAAGTCAGCGGTACCACTGCATTTTTTAGTGTAGAAGAGATAGCGGCAGACTAACGCCTGTCTCTATTTTCAAACCGCTCACAGTTAGCTGTGAGCGGTTTTTTTATTTGTGAGCGCGGCCCCAGTAGTTAAAGCCGGCAATTTTCGGGGTGCTTGGCAAGTAACCGGTTGTAAGTTGCGCGATAGTAAAGCCCGCTTGACGCAGTAACTGGTCGATTGGCCGCTGCAAATTGCAGCCGCCGGCAATAGGGCGCCAAATCGGGTTGATGCGCTGTTGCCAGCGCGCCACATTGGCATCGGGCGCCAAGCCGTGTTCACAAAACAGCAAAGTGCCGTCCGGCTTGAGCACGCGGTGCATTTGCGCCAGCGCAGCGAGGGGGTCGGGTATTGTGCAGAGGGTAAACGTGAGCACTACGGTGTCGACACTGTCGTCTGCTAGCGGGATCTTTTCGCCCGGCAAATCGAGCCATTCAGCGGGGATGTCGAGTGCAGCAAACGGTTTTGCCGCTTTGGTTCGCATAGCCGGTGAGGGCTCTAGCGCCCAGAGATGGGTGACTTTGGCGGGGTCATAAAACGGTAAATTGAGCCCTGAGCCTACCCCTATTTCAAGTACGCGGCCGCTCGCCTCGGGTATC
Source organism: SAR92 clade bacterium (assembly GCA_042091915.1). Classification (GTDB taxonomy): domain Bacteria; phylum Pseudomonadota; class Gammaproteobacteria; order Pseudomonadales; family Porticoccaceae; genus LSUCC0057. Next base: position 27,577 of record JBELGO010000009.1, read on the forward strand.
ACCAAGCGGCGCTGATACATCACCGGCGATGAGCCGCAAGCCAGATTAATCACGCTCGGCAGCAGGTACCTCTCGTACAGGCCCATGGCAAAATCCTTGTTTAGGCGTAGACCGCTACGGTCTGTTGGCTCATGGCAATCGCGCGACCACTGGGGGTAAAGAGGGTCGAGTGTTCTTGAGAGTAGCCGTCTGCACACGCTTTGGCAGAAGAATGCATGAACCACCAACCTTGATAGGCTTCGCTGTGTGGATCGACGAGGTAATCGAGAAACTCAATATGCCAGCTAATCGAGCTGATTGGTTTTGGCTCGGTGAACATCTGCATAACGGCTGGTGGCGGTAGATCGAGTATGGCGACAAGTTGCGCTTCACCGAGGGGCTCCTCGCTGTTGCGGTAGCGCACCCAGACACCTTGTTCACTGTCGGCTGCCGCAGAGACGGGTCCTCCTCCTATAGCGAAGCGCATCTGATAGTTGCGAGTAAAAATAGGTGCCAGCGGGTTATTGTCTCCCATGACTTCGACGGCTTGTTCTGGCGGCGGTGCATCTGGACGCTCTGGTGCCAACACTGAAATAGCGGAGTCACGACTTTTGCCAAAGAAAACTGTGACGGTCGCGATTAATTTGCCCGCTTGGCTTACACGCGCCTCTGCCCAACTAGAATTTTTACCGCGGTGCAACTCCTCGCAGTGTATGTCGATATCACCTGGGCCAGTGGCACTGATGAAATTGATCATCATCGAGCGCAGTGGCAGCTGGCTCTCACAGCTCAGACGCAGAGCTTGTAGTGCCTGTGCAGCGGTAAAGCCACCAAAGCTTGTGCGCCCTTGAGACCACTCGGGATAAAACTCAGTGATGAAGTGATTAGACTGACTGCCAGTCCGCATCTTGGCGAGCGTTGAAGAAAGTGAGAGTGACATAGAGAATCCCAGGTGAGTAACAAATCATCATCATAAAAAAAACCGCCACCAGTGGCGACGGTTTTAACTGGCTGATGAGTTCTTTTCAGCCGCGTTGCAAAGTTTAATTTAGCCGCACTTGGAGTCGCCACAGTTTAGGCAGGTCATACAGCCATCCATCAATATAGTCGCTTTGGTGCTGCATTTTTTGCACAGCTCAGCATTGGCGGGGAAACCACCGCTGCTGTGCTCAGTTTGACCTTCAAACTCAGCGCGCTTCTCTTGCATAATCTGCTTCTGGTGATCAGAAATTTCAGGCGCTTTAAGCATGCCAATACGGCGCATGTGGTCTTCTATACAGGTGCCAATCTCGGCCACTAGCGATGGCATGAAGCGACCGCCGGGCAGCCAATAGCCGCCCTGCGGATCAAATACCGACTTGAGCTCTTCAACCATAAAGGTGGCATCACCACCCTTGCGGAAGACGGCAGACATAACGCGAGTTAGCGCTACAATCCACATAAAGTGGTCCATATTCTTAGTATTAATGAACACCTCAAATGGACGGCGCTGCTCGTGGTCGGTACCCTCATTAAGAATATAGTCGTTGATAGTGATGTAGAGCGCGTGCTCGGCCAGTGGCGGCTTAATTTTATAAGTAGACCCAACCAGCATCTCTGGGCGCGAGATTTTCTCGTGCATCTGGATAATACTGGCCTGCGCTTTTACCGCTGCTGCCTCTTGCTTCTGCTCATCACTGGCGACTTGATAGCCGACGATTTTTTTACCAATTTTTACACTCATTGTTCTCTGCCTATTGTGTTCGTTATAACGTCAAACTCACTCAGCCAACTGGTGGCGATTAGAATTTACCGTAGTAGCCTTCTTTGAGGGCGTCGAAGAGGTTGGCGGCGGTGTGCATTTCACCGTCGTACTCTACTTGCTCATTACCTTTCAGCTCGACACTGCTGCCATCCTCAAGCGTAAAGGTGTAGTAGGTATTTTCGAGATCTTTCTCTTTAACCAATACCCCTTGGAACGCCTCTGGATTAAAGCGGAAAGTGGTGCAGCCCTTGAGACCTTTTTCAGCGGCGTAGAGATAGATATCTTTAAACGCTTCGTAATCGCAGTCAGTCGGGACATTAATGGTTTTAGAGATAGATGAATCGACCCATTTTTGCGAAGCGGCCTGAACATCCACGTGTGCGCGCGGGGCGATGTCATCAGAGCTGACAAAGTAATCCGGCAGTTGCTCCTCAGCAGCTTCACTAAACGGCATAGCGCGCTCATTGACCAATTTGCGGTAGGCGAGCAGTTCAAAAGAGAAGACATCGACTTTCTCTTTACTCTTCTTGCCTTCGCGGATGACGTTGCGCGAGTAGTGGTGTGCAAAGCTGGGCTCAATACCGTTTGAGACGTTGTTGGCCAGTGACAGCGAAATAGTCCCGGTGGGGGCGATTGAAGAGTGGTGAGTAAATCGAGCACCCACTTTGGCGATCTCTTCGACCAACTCGGGTTCAACTTCGGCGATACGCTGCATGTAGCGGCTGTACTTGGCGTGCAGCACACGGCCCTTGATGGTGTCGCCAAGGTTGATACCATCTTCAGCCAGTTCTGGGCGTTTAAACAGCAGCTCTGGCGTCACGGTGAAATCCTCGTCCATGATCGGTGCAGGACCTTTCTCTTTGGCCAGATCTACCGCGGTGCGCCAGCCAGCCAGTGCCATTTCGCGCGAGACCGACTCAGTAAATTCGAGCGATTGTTCGTCGCCGTAGGCCATCTGTAGCATGGTCATGGTTGAACCAAGGCCCAAGAAACCCATGCCGTGGCGACGCTTGCGCGTAATTTCGTTGCGCTGCTGTTCAAGTGGCAGACCATTGATCTCAACCACATTGTCGAGCATGCGGGTAAATACAGAGACCACCTCGCGGTACTCATCCCAGTCGAAGAACGCATTGTCGGTGAATGGGTTGCGGACGAATTTGGTCAGGTTGACTGAGCCCAGCAAGCAGCTGCCGTAGGGCGGCAGCGGTTGCTCGCCACACGGGTTAGTAGCGCGAATATCTTCGCAGAACCAGTTGTTGTTCATCTGGTTGACGTTATCAATCAAGATAAAACCGGGTTCAGCGAAGTCGTAGGTAGACGACATGATCGCATTCCAAAGTTTAGAGGCGCGTATACGCTGGTAGACGCGACACGCAACCAAGCCTTGATCATTGCTGACATAGCCATCGGTAGTTGGGAAACTGCGCCACACTACATCGTCACCTTTGAGGTCGACGTTCTCATCCAGCTCTTTTTCACTGATTGGGAAAGTGAGCGGCCACTCGTCATCGTTGCGGATCGCCTCGATAAACTCTTCAGTAATTAGCAGCGAGAGATTGAACTGGCGCAGACGGCCATCTTCGCGCTTGGCGCGAACAAAGTCGAAGACATCGGGGTGACTGACATCGAACGTAGCCATCTGTGCACCGCGACGGCCGCCGGCCGAGGAGACGGTAAAACACATCTTGTCGTAGATATCCATAAACGACAGTGGACCAGAAGTGTAAGCGCCAGCACCCGATACATAAGCACCGCGGGGGCGCAGGGTAGAAAATTCGTAGCCGATACCGCAACCCGCTTTAAGGGTCAGGCCAGCTTCAAGGTTGCGCTCCAAAATGCCCTGCATCGAATCCGGGACAATACCCGAGACCGTACAGTTAATAGTTGAAGTGGCGGGCTTGTAGGCTTGAGCGCCAGCGTTAGAAATGATGCGGCCTGCCGGGATAGCACCCTGGCGCAGCGCCCAAGTGAAACGCTCTTGCCATTTTTCGCGCAACGCGGGCTCTTCGACATCGGCCAACGCCTTGGCAACGCGAGCGTAAGTTGCTTCAACATCGGCGTCTACTGGATTATCTTGTTTGTCTTTGAGACGGTATTTTTTGTCCCAGATGTCGAGTGAGGCATCTTGGATCTCGATATGCTTTTGTGCGTCTAGCGGCTTAACGGATTTTAGTGTGGCGGTCATCTGTCGTGTCCTTTGATGGCTTTCTCATTGGTTTTGAATGCTTGCGCAGCTGGCGCATTTAAACGTCTACTTTACAGTGGCTACAGCGCTCAGATTGCGAACCAAGAGAGGCGCTGTGAAAGCCCTTTTTGGTATCTTGCCGGAGACAAGAGCGCGGTGCGAGGAAATGATTCTAGCCCACATTTTGTGTCATGCAACCCCAAAATCACTAGATGTAGTGTTTTGGTTGCGGCTAAGCCATTGATTCTTGCCGTGACCTAGTCGGCAAATTACCGCCAGGCCGCGCAGCTATTGAGGCCGCCGCAAACGGCTATCTTTGGCGACTAAAAATGTCCGCTCGGTCATGCCCCGCCATACAATCGTTGCGATAGTTTGTCTGTCTCGCATTGATAGCCACAGTTTCTTGTATCACTGCACCGCTATCGCTAACATAGCGGGTCAATTGAGCGCCGCGTGGCGGCTGTTCACTCAGATTTATCAGCAAAGGCTGGCTACATGAACCTATTCGACTTTTCAAACGGCAAAGAGGGCTACTACGGTCAGTACGGTGGTGTCTTCTTACCAGAGATACTCCAGACTACAGTCAATGAGCTGCTCGAGTGCTTTCGCGCCTGCAAAAGCGATCCCAGCTTCTGGGCGGAATTTGTTCAATTAATGCAAGACTACTCGGGTCGACCAACACCGATCACGCACATGGCGAATTTGTCGAAAACTCTCGGTGGCGCCCAGATCTACGTCAAGCGCGAAGATCTCAACCACACAGGGTCGCATAAAATTAACAATGTAATCGGCCAGGGTTTACTGTGTAAGCGCTTGGGTAAAAGTCGTGTCATCGCCGAGACTGGCGCCGGTCAGCACGGCTTTGCTACCGCCACTATGGCGGCCAAATTTGGCCTCGACTGCACCATTTACATGGGCGCAGTAGATGTCGCCCGTCAGCGTCCCAATGTTTTCTGGATGGAAAATATGGGCGCCGAGGTGGTAGCGGTGCAGGATGGGCAGAAAACCCTGAAAGATGCCATCAACGAGGCGATGCGCGACTGGGTCACCAATATGGCCGATACCCACTATGTGTTGGGCACTGCTTGCGGCCCGCACCCTTTCCCAGAGATGGTCAGCTGGTTCCAGTCAATCGTCGGCCAAGAGGCGCGCGCGCAGATGCTCGAGCAGACGGGTCGTTTGCCCGACCGTATCTATGCGTGTGTCGGTGGCGGCTCCAACGCTATGGGGATCTTTCAAGGTTTCTTTGATGATGATGTTGAAATGATTGGCTGCG
>JBELGO010000010.1:0-32118 GCA_042091915.1 SAR92 clade bacterium
CGACGCTCTTCCGATCTCTGTCTTCGTCATACACATAGGCAAAGCCACCAGTCATACCGGCACCAAAGTTGTAGCCGACACGACCCAACACAGCGACGATACCCCCTGTCATATACTCACAGCAGTGATCGCCAGCTCCCTCGACAACAGCCGTAGCCCCTGAGTTGCGGACTGCGAAACGCTCACCCGCAGTACCGGCAGCGTGGAGACGGCCACCGGTCGCACCATACAGGCAGGTATTGCCGACAATGGCGGTCGAGCGCGCAGCAAAGCTGCTGGCGGTGGGAGGCGTGACAACAATCTTACCACCAGCCATACCTTTGCCGACGTAGTCGTTGGCGTCACCTTCCAGGTAAATCTCTAAGCCGCCTGCGTTCCAGACGCCCAGCGATTGGCCCGCTACGCCGGTCAATTTGAGGCGCACAGGGGTATCGTTCATACCGTCGTTGCCGTAGCGAGAGGCTATCTCGCCAGAGAGCCGCGCACCGATAGAGCGGTCGCAGTTGCCGATTGAGTAAGCAAACTCACCACCCGCTTTAGACTCGATCGCCGGCAACATATCGCGCACCATCTGCTCGGCGAGCTCACCGCGGTCAAACGGCACGTTCTTTGGCTCCAGGCAGAACTGTGGCTTACCTTCGAGCTCATCGCGTCGCTCGAGCAGTGGCGAGAGATCTAACCCGCGCTGCTTGGCTGTTTCACCGGGCAGCAGCTGCAGTAGATCAACTCGGCCAATCAACTCTTCCAGCGAACTGACGCCGAGTACAGCCAGCCACTCGCGCGTCTCCATCGCCACAAAGCGGAAGAAGTTCATCGCCATTTGTACCGTGCCTTTGTAGTGGTCGTTGCGCAGACGTGAATCTTGGGTGGCAACACCGGTCGCACAGTTATTGAGATGACAGATGCGCAGGTATTTACAACCCAGCGCCACCATCGGGCCGGTGCCAAAACCGAAGCTCTCAGCACCCAAAATGGCTGCCTTGACCACATCCAAGCCGGTCTTCAAGCCGCCATCTGTCTGCACACGAACTTTGTCGCGCATATCGTTGGCGCGCAGCGTTTGATGGGTTTCAGTAAGACCCAGCTCCCAGGGCGACCCGGCGTGACGGATAGAGCTGAGCGGGCTGGCGGCGGTACCGCCGTCGTAACCTGAAATAGTGATTAAATCGGCATAAGCCTTGGCCACACCCGCGGCAATAGTGCCGACACCCGGTCGCGATACCAGCTTCACTGACACTAACGCTTTAGGGTTGACCTGTTTCAAGTCAAAAATCAGCTGCGCCAGATCTTCAATAGAGTAGATGTCGTGGTGTGGCGGCGGTGAAATCAGGGTGACACCTGGCACCGAGTAGCGCAAACGAGCGATCAGATCGTTGACCTTGCCACCCGGCAACTGTCCGCCCTCGCCCGGCTTAGCACCTTGGGCGACTTTAATCTGCAGCACTTCGGCGTTGCTCAAGTAAGCTGGCGTCACTCCAAAGCGGCCGGAGGCTACCTGCTTAATTTTTGATACTTTAATGGTACCGTAACGGGCCGGATCTTCGCCGCCCTCACCACTGTTAGAGCGACCACCGAGCGTATTCATCGCCTCTGCCAATGCCTCGTGCGCCTCAGGCGAGAGTGCGCCCAAGGACATACCGGCTGAATCAAAACGGCGAACAATTGCCTCGACAGGCTCAACACTGTCGACATCAATGGGCGCGACATCTTGGCGCAGGACCAACATATCGCGCAGAGTCGCTACCGGGCGCAAATTGACGTGATCGGCATACTCTTTCCAGTGGCGATAATCACCACTTTGCACCGCGCGGTGCATACTTTGCACGACGTCTGGGTTGTAAGCGTGATACTCTTGACCGTGCACATATTTCAACAGCCCACCGGGGCTCACGGTTTTGCGCGGTTTAAATGCCAGCTTGGCCAGTTCGGCTTGATCGTCTTGTATCTCGGCAAAACCGGCGCCTTCCAAACGGCTTGGCATTCCATCAAAACAGAGCGCCATGACTTCGCTGTTGAGGCCGATAGCCTCAAACAGCAGAGCGCCGCGGTAGGAGGCGATGGTTGAGATACCCATCTTGGAGAGAATTTTTAACAGTCCTTTATTGATCCCTTTGCGGTAGTGCTTAAACGCCGAATCGACGTTCAGGAGTAATTCACCGCTCTGTATCAGATCACACAGAACATGGTAGCTGAGATAAGGATAAACCAGCGATGCACCGCAACCGATCAATGCCGCAATTTGGTGTGAGTCGCGCGCATAACCGGTGCTGGCAACAATACCAGCATCACAGCGCAGCCCCACCTGCGTGAGGTGGTTGTGCACAGCGCCGACTGCGAGCAGTATATGAATCGGTTGCAAGCCTGGCTGGATGTCGTGATCCGAGAGGATCACCACACGCACACCGCCGCGCACGGCGGTTTCTACTTCATGACAGACACGCTGCAGTGCAGTTTTCAGGTCTTCCTTTGCCGCATCGTAGTTGAGGGCAAACTTCTCGACTCTAAAGGCCTCCATCTCATTGTGCTTGAGCGCGTAGTATTTGCGCGGAGACAAGACTGGACTGGAGAAAGAAATGCAGCGAGCGAGGTCGGCACTCTGCTCAAAAAGACCGGCCTCGCGACCAATCTCAACTGTCAGCGACATCACCATAGACTCGCGCAGCGGATCAATAGGCGGGTTAGTCACCTGAGCAAACTGCTGGCGCAGATAATCAAACAAGTTGCGCTGGCGGCTAGAAAGTACCGCCATCGGCGTATCGTCACCCATCGAACCGACGGCTTCTTGTCCACCTTCGGCGAGCGGACGCAGAACTTGGTCGCGCTCCTCGAGGGAAACTTGATACATTTTCATATAACTCTGAATCTGATCGCGACTCAAAGTCCCCTCGAGATCGATACTGTCCATATCAAACCCTGAGGTGATGCTGTGGCGACCACTCTTTAGCCAATCACTGTAAGGGTGGCGTGAGGCGAGTTGGTCTTCAATCTCATCGCGCCACAGAATTCGCCCAGAGACGGTGTCGACAGAGAGAATATCACCCGGTCCAAGGCGGCCCTTGGCGATAACGTTTTCTGGCTGATAATCGTATACCCCGACCTCTGAGGCCACAGTGATGACATCGTCGTTAGTCATAACCCAGCGCGATGGACGCAAGCCGTTGCGGTCCAGCGTGCAAACCGCGTAGCGGCCATCGGTAATTACCAAGCCCGCAGGGCCGTCCCACGGCTCTTGGTGCAGCGAGAGATACTCGTAAAGGGCGCGATGTTTGGGGTCGCGATCTTCAATATTTTGCCAAGCCGGTGGTACCAACATGCGCACGGCCAAGTGCAGATCAATACCCCCAGTCACTAGCATCTCGAGCATATTATCCAAGCTCGAGGAGTCTGAGCCGGTGCGATTCACCAGCGGCGCCGCCTCAGCGAGATCGGGTATAAGAGCGGTCTGATATTTAGAAGTACGCGCTACCGCCCAGTTGCGGTTGCCCATAATCGTGTTGATTTCACCGTTGTGAGCGAGCATGCGGAATGGCTGCGCCAGTGGCCACTGCGGCATGGTGTTAGTCGAAAAGCGCTGGTGGAACACACAGATAGCAGTTTCGAGTTCAGGGTTGGCCAGATCGGGATAAAACTTGGGCAGATCTACAGGCATCATCAGCCCTTTGTAGCTGACCACGCCAATCGCCATACTGGCGATGTGGAAGCGTGCATCCTCTACCAGTTGCTGCTCGGCTTTGCGCCGCCCCATATAAAGGCGAGCAGAGAATTGCTGTTCATCACTGTGGCTGCCCGGCCCCACTAGAATTTGCGCGAAGGCGGGCAGAGTGCGCAGGGCAATCTCACCCAAGCAACTCGGGTCGGTCGGCACTTCTCGCCAGCCCAACACCTCTAGACCTTGAGCTGTGAGCTCGGCGGCCAGAATATCGCGCGCATGCTGGTTGGCTGTCGGCTCCGAATTGAGCATGACTGCACCCACGGCGTACTGCTCTGGCAGCTCAATACCGAGTTGGCTGAGCGCCTGGGCGCGCAAAAACGCATCGGGTTTTTGCAGCAGCAAACCACAACCGTCTCCGGTTTTGCCGTCCGCCGCAACACCACCGCGGTGAGTCATGCAGGTTAGGGCCTCTATGGCGTTTTGTAAAAGAGAGTGGCTCGGCACACCTTTGATGTGCGCCATCAATCCGAAGCCACAGTTATCCTTGAAATCGTCCAGCCGACACAAACTCTGAGCCATAAGAAAACTCTTAATAAAAACAATATGTTAGATCACTGGCGAAGAGACCAAAAATGGCCAGTGGGCAAAAAAAAGCAGCGTATTTTACACGCGTAACGCTATTTCGCCAAATCCGTGGCGGGGTGCCCTTTCGAGCAATTTTACAGGTTAGACCAAAGAGGTTTTAACGGCCTCTAAAAGGGTAGCTTGTTTGGTGTCTGAGACCACTATCGCCTCACCGATAGAGCCCAGCAACACCAGCCGCAACTGGCCGTCGAGTACTTTTTTGTCGCGCAGCATCAGAGTCGCGAAATCCTCTACCGTCATACCCTCGGGTACCGCAGTGGGCAAGCCAACTGCGTCTAAAAGACTTTGCAATCGTGCCACATCTGCATCGGTGAGCCAACCGCGCAAAGCTGAGAGCCTCGCAGCCATTAACATACCAACGGCAACGGCTTCACCGTGGAGCAAGCCCTTATAGTTTTGCCATGTCTCTATGGCGTGGCCAAATGTATGGCCAAAATTCAAAATTGCGCGGCGCCCCTGCTCAGTCTCGTCGCTGCTAACCACCAAGGCTTTAGCCCGACAAGATTGCTCTATAGCATAAGCCAATGCCGCGCTATCGCGCGCCAGCAGTGCCGCGGCGTTCACCTCTAACCAAGCAAAAAAGTCTGCATCGACAATCGCGCCGTACTTAATGACCTCGGCTAATCCTGCCGCAAATTCGCGCGCCGGCAGTGTCTGCAATACATTGGTATCAATAAATACCGCCTGAGGCTGATAAAAAGCACCGATCATGTTCTTGCCCATCGGATGGTTGACCGCGGTCTTGCCACCCACTGAGGAGTCGACCTGTGCCAGCAGCGTTGTCGGCACTTGTATAAAGTTAACCCCGCGCTGATAGGTGGCCGCAGCGAAACCGGTCATATCGCCAATAACACCACCACCAAGAGCAATCAAAGTGGTTTTGCGGTCGTGGCCGTTCTCTATCAGGTGATCATAAATGCGTTGCAGCGAATCGACTGTCTTGTACTGTTCACCATCTGGAAGCACCAGCACTTCAACCTTTTTACTGCCAAGGCGCGCCAATAAGTGATCGGCCAACAGTGGCTCTATCGTCGTATTGGTAATGATAAGCGCGCGCGCGCCGTGAACATACGACTCGATATCGATGCGTTCCAAGAGCCCGGAAGCGATTATAATTGGGTAGCTGCGCTGGCCGAGGTCGACATCGACACAGAGTTGTTCTGTTGCAGGTAATTGCATATTTATGCCTGTTATTTAATGATTACTTAAACTAGTTAGGTGCGCCTAAATAGTCATCTATCTGTTCAATTAAACGCGCTGCCGAGCGCCCTGCAGAGCCGTCGCCAGAGCGAAAACTCAAATCGGCTATCTGGGTGTAGAGCGGTTCGCGCTCGGCGAGGATTTTCTCTATCGCAGCGGCGCGGTCAGCAACCTGAAGCAGAGGGCGCGAAGTATCGTTGCGGGTGCGGCGCAAAATTTGCCCAGCGCTAGCCATTAGATAGACAACCACGCCACCTTGACTAAGCAGTTGCAAGTTGCGCGGCTGTGTCACTATGCCACCGCCGGTTGCGACGACCACCGGCTGATCTGCCGCCAGAGTCTCCTCGAGCATGGCGCTCTCTCGACGACGAAATCCCTGCTCGCCTTCGACATCAAAAATCCAGGCGATATCCGCCCCGCAGCGCTCTTCAATAGCGCTGTCAATATCGACTAACGGGTAGCGGTAATGCTCGGCTAGCTGCCGCCCAATGGTACTTTTACCCGCCCCCATGGGACCGATGAGAATAATATGTTGAGCCATTAGCTTTGCTCATCTAGCTGAGTTATATCGCGATGAGTCGTTTCAATGTCGCCGCTATCGTCAATAATTTTAGGGGTAATAAATATCAAAATTTCTCGCTTATCAGTTCGCTTCGATTCACTTCTGAACAGGCGCCCAACTCCAGGCAGATCACCTAAAAATGGCACTTTCTCAACCGCATTGAGCTCTTCGGTTTGAAAAATGCCACCCAATACTAGCGTCTGCCCATTGCCGACTAGCGCCTGCGTCTCGATTGCCGTGACATCAATCGAGGGCTCTCCGGTAGGGGTAAATGCACCCACTGAATCTTGAGAAACGATCAGATCCATAATGATTCGATCATCCGGAGTAATTTGTGGCGTCACCTGAAGCTGCAAAACAGCCTCTTTAAACTCGACTGCCGTGGCACCACTACTACTGGCTTTGCGGTAGGCGATCTCGGTGCCGGACTTGATACTGGCTTTTTGTTTGTCACCCGTCAATACCTTGGGTTGCGAGACAATTTCAGCCACACCGTCAGATTCCAGTGCGCTGAGTTCCATATCGATAAAGAAATCCTCGGTGAGGAATCCAACAGCGAACGCTGCGGAGGGTTCGGCAACGGCTAAATCAACCGCGAGAGAGTCACTTAATGCAAAGTCGAAATTGCGCTGATAATTTGTCTGTACCTGGCTGTTGTCGGTAGCAGAATCGAAGTCAGGGTCAAACAGTGCTGTTTCAACCTCACTGCTGTCGTAGCTGAAACTCTCAATCACCCCGGCTCCAGGAGCGAGCCCACTGCGACGGCCAGAGAAGCCGATGGTTTTATCGCTGGGGTCACTGAGCAATCCGCCATCGACCCGCTTTACGCCGCCAAACCCCCAACTTACTCCCAGCTCTTTGCTAAAGTCCGTGCTGGCAATGACGATACGCGCCTCAATAAGCACCTGTCGAATTGGCACATCAATCTCATTGACCAACTCTTGAATGGAGCGCAGCCTTTCAGCGGTGTCATTGATGATGAGAGTATTGGTGCGTTTATCGACCATCGCCGAACCCCGCTCAGAGAGCCGCGCCGACTCTCCGCCGCCCTGCAGCAGTTGATGCAGCTCCTCTGCATTGGCATATTTTATCCGCAAGAACGCGCTGCGCAGCGGCGCCAACTCTTGCAGTTGACGGCTTGCCTGCAGACGCTGGCGCTCCTGTTCTGCGATCTCAGCGGCGGGGGCGACCATAATCACATTGCCCTCGCGTCGCTTGTCGAGGCCTTTGGCGCGCAGCACAATATCCAGCGCTTGATCCCAGGGTACATCGTCTAGGCGCAGAGTCACAGAGCCCCGCACCGCGTCGCTGGCGACTAAATTGAACCCGGTAAAATCGGCAATAATTTGCAGGACAGCGCGCACCTCAATATCTTGGAAATTGAGCGATAAGCGTTCGCCGCGATAGGCTTCACCGGCATCCAACCACGGCTCTTTGCCGCTGGGCGGAGCGAGTGTGACGAGATAACTCTGTTCACGCTGAACAAGCATATGCTCAAATGGAGTGTTTGCAGTGAGCACCAGTTGGGCTGATTCACCGTCCTGAGTCACAGCAACCATCGCTATCGGTGTATCAAAATCCAACACATCCAAATCGCGCAGCAGGCTCTCTTCGACTTGGCTGCCAGGCAGCTGCAGCACCAGCTGACGCTCAGATTTATTGGCATCTACTACAAAATCACTGCCATCAAAGCGCAGCTCTAGCTGGCCAGTCGCTCCTTGTGTGCGACGAAAATCCAACCCCACTAACGTATTCTGAACCGCTGTAGGTGGCTGCAAAGCAATGATTAGTTGCTTGCCAGTTCGGCGCTCAGTAAAACTCATCGACTCGGCCAGCTGAGCCACCAGGCGTATCTTGTCGTCAAACTGGGCGGCAGTTATGCGCGGATCGCGCAGAGTCAGCTCTGCCAGCAGTGATGGCTGAATTCGAGCGGCGTATAAGTCGACGACTAGTTGCGCCCCACCATCGAGGAGGAAGACCTCACTTTGCGCCAGCTGCTGAGCAAAGCCCAGCTCCAGCTGGGCGGTGTCATTAGCATCAACCCACTCGATTGAAACAAGCTCTGCAGCCGCCAAAGCATTGGCGCCAGCCAAGGCCGACACAGTACACCACAGCCAAAGTAGACTTGTGCGCAAACTCGCCAGTAGCTTTTTTATCGGTTTATTCTCATTTGGGCCAGCGTTTTTATTGTGCATTTTTTAGCGCCATGGTTCGAGGCCGCATACGCCATACTCCGTCACCGTTTGGCACGCTTTCAAGCAATTCAACCCGACCCTGCTCAACTCGGATTACGCGGCCAAAATTTTGTCCGATATAGTCGCCTTGAGTCACTTTGAACACCCGCCCTTCGCCCTCAATTAAAGCCCACAGCGCGCCCTCATAACGAAGCGTACCCACCATACGCAAAGCAGCTAATGGCAGTGCCTCCAACGCAGTGCGCGGACGACTGAGATCTGGAGCGGAAACTGCGCTTGTATTGAGCATCTGGGTGCCGACATCGAGCAGTGGCGAGTGAAATGGATTGCGCACACCTCCGGCACTGTAGCTCAACGGCAAAATGGGCTGCCAGACTGGCAACTCAGCCACCTTGCCTGCCGGCCGGTTGCGCGCCTGCGAGAGCGCCCTGTCGAGCTTGTCATAGTTGGGCTGGGAACAAGCGGTAGTCAGCACCGCAATCCCCGCCAGACAGACGCCACGCAGACCCATAATAGTCTTCATCGCCCTGGCTGCCCATTAATTGGGCGCTGGTAGCGATAGGTGAGCGCCTCCAGTGAAAGTGACAACCCGCCACCCGGCGACGAACTCAAAGAAAAATCCTGCAGAGTCACAATCCGCGGCAGTGCTGCTAAACCGGCAATAAAATGACCAAAGTCGTGATAACCGCCAGTCACCTTTAAGAGGATGGGTAATTCTGTGTAAAAGGTTGACTCGCGCTCTTGCTCGAGGGCGAGGGATTCTACAGCCAGCCCAGAACCCTTTGCCAGAAGCCCTATCTCCTCGAGCAAATCGGGCACTTCAGACTCATTCGGCAGCTGTTCTAAAAGTGCGTCCAAGCTACTCTTGAGATAGCCCATTTGAGCTCGGTAAGTCTCCAAATTAGCTCCTTGGAAGGCTAGCCGGGAGTAGCGATCGTGCAATTTAAGCTCGGCTTTTTGCACCTCTCTGCTCTGCTGCTGTAACGGGCTGAGCACAACAATGTAATTGACTGAGAGACTGACGATAAACACAATAGCGGTTGTTGCACGGCGCAGCGACGGCGGCCAGTCTGCCACTTTTGCTAGATCTAGCCCGGCATAATTCAAACTGCGCAACTGAGCCAAATCCTGGCTCAGGACAATTTTAGCCCGGCGCGCCATAGCGAGCATATTCTCGCGCTGGCGAATCCGCCAGGTGCGGTCTATTGCGTCGCTCACAGCTTTTCTCCCGACTCAGCTTGAATGCGCGCCATTACAGCTGTGGCAGAGACTTGCAGAACAAACCGGCTGCCGCTCTCACCCAACCGTTGGTCTCGATCGACCCGACTCAAAGTGGCATCGACAAACACATCACTGCGCTCTAAATCACGCAAAAAAGTTGAGATCGCATCATTTGAACTGGCATAACCGCGCAGAGTCAGCCGACCGGCAGCGGCATTAACATCTGAGAGATACATGCCCTCGGGCACAGCTAACGCCAGTTCATTAAACAGCGCGACCAAGTCGTTGCGCTGCATCTGCAGTGAGCGGATCACAGCGATTCGCTCTAATTGGCGCTGCTTGAGCTGTCGAAGATTGTTAAGCTCTGTCACTTCTAAATTAAGCGCCTCAACTTGGCTTGCTACATATTGGTTGCGAGCCAACTGAGAGTCTAGACGGTAACTGGCGAGTGAGGAGAGCGCTAAAACCACAACAAAGCCAACTGCTGCAGAGAGCGTCAACTGCACGGCAAAGCGTTGGTTATTTTTGCTGCGCGCGCGATCGCGCCAGGCCAACAAATTAATCTGCGTCACCATTTGCGACTCTCCACTGCGAGGCCAAGCGCAACCAACAAGCCACAACTTTTGTCGCGCAGCTCCTGGCACTCTAGACCGGGGCTCACCGCCACCTCACGCAGCGGATCTGCGACCGTGCAGCGCAACTCTGTCACTTCGCTGAGCCGCTCTACCAGCCCTGTAGACCGCGCCCCAAAACCAGTTAATAGCAGCAAATCGACAAAATTATAGGGGCTCGAAGCATAGAAAAATTGCAACTCTCGGCTAATTTGCTCAATTAATTGCTCGCTACTAGCGCCACTGTCTACGGGTTTCTCTCGATTGTAGAGAAACTCGCCGCGCAACAGCACCGAGAGTGCTACCCCTTGCTCACCCACTTCGATCAACGCGACCACATCGGTTGCTTGGGAAAACTGTGGCGCGAGTAGCGAGAATCCGCGCTGCAGAGCAAAGCTTTCAACATCGATGAGTAACGGAGATAAACCCGCGGCAACCATGAGCGCTTCGCGACTGGCTACGTATTCTTTTCTGCAAGCGACCAGCTGAACTGGACAGAGCGGTCCGCCACTGAGCTCGACGCGCTGGAAATCCCAGCAAATTTCATCCGCCGGGTAGGGGATATACTGCTCAATCTCAAAGCTGAACAGTTCCTCGAGCTGGCCGACAGTAAATTCGCTAGGCAGCTCTAAACGTTTACTGATTGCGGTTGCTGTGGGGACTGCAATGGCGCCCATTTGGCCAGCACCACCGAGCTCATCCACAGCATAGCGCAGTTGTTCTGCGACTTGATCGAACTCAACGATTTGTCGCTCGACAACAGCACCTTGTGCCAGCAGTTGATGATAAAAACCACTTAATTCGAGCACACCAGTGCGACTCTGAGCCACGCGAGCTAATGTCAAATGGGTCGCGGACAAATCAATACAGATAAGAGTTCTAGATCGCTTAAAAAGCCACTCTCTCCATTTAATTTGCATACTCAACCCATTCTCGTTTTGAGGTGAAATATATCAGCGGTGCGAGCACTTCACTCACAGACCCTTTATAATGATAGACGTTATAATGTATTCCCGTATAAGTGGACGCCTACTGTGTCAAATTCCTCGCCCAACTTACTGTTAAGACTTGTCCGCAGCCTACTGCCCTTTGCGCTGGCAGGTATCGGCGGCACTTTGATGGCAGCGAGCTTTTTGTACCTCTACCTCGGCCCCAAATTGCCAGAGGTAGACCAACTCAACACCGTTGAACTGCAGATACCTCTGCGTATTTACACCCATGATCTGCAACTGATTGCTGAGTTCGGCGAGAAAAAACGCACACCCGTCGACTTCAGTGAAATTCCCCCCCCCCTCATCAACGCTTTTCTCGCGGCAGAGGACGATGGCTTCTTCTCCCACAGCGGCGTCGACGTTAAAGGTCTTATACGTGCAGCACTGGAGTTGGCGACCACAGGGTCCATTCAAAGTGGCGGCAGCACCATTACCATGCAGGTAGCGCGCAATTTTTTTCTCGACGCCCGCCAAGAATTTGCCCGCAAATTCAATGAAATACTGCTGGCATTGAAAATAGAGCGCCAGCTCGACAAAGAATCTATCCTGTCGCTTTACGTCAACAAAATTTATCTCGGCAATCGCGCCTATGGGGTGGGAGCAGCCGCTCAAGTCTATTACGGCTTGCCGCTCGATCAGCTCTCAATCGCGCAAATGGCAATGATCGCCGGACTGCCCAAAGCTCCATCGCGCTACAACCCCATCGCTAATCCAGAGCGCGCCAAACAGCGCCGCGATTGGATTCTGGGACGAATGCATCGGCTCGGCTGGCTCAGCCAGATTGACTTTGAGTTAGCCTTAGCCGAGCAAGATAACGCCAGCTATCACGGCTCACTCGCCGACATACAAGCCGCCTACGCCGCTGAAATGGCTCGTCGCGAAATGATTCAACGCTACGGTCTGAGCGCTTACACTGAAGGGCTGCAAGTCATTACCACTATCGACTCTTCCCTACAGCGCGCAGCTACCCGCGCAGTTCAAACCGGTATTTTGGAGTATGACTGGCGCCACGGTTACCGTGAACTTGAACGGCGTGAACTGCCCGAAGAAGAGTGGCAAACCGCACTGCAAGAGACGCCCATTAGCGGCGACCTAGTTCCCGCAATCATTACCTCAATGACTGCTGAGCAACTAGAACTATTAATGCCGGATGGCGTCACTGCCACGCTGGACTGGCAGCAAGGGCTCGAGGGATTGCGACGCTACCAGTCGGTCAACAGCCGCTCGGCACCGATAAAATCGACCGATGAGATTTTCCGCATTGGCGATCTAATCCGCGTCCGTCGTATTGACGATGTCTGGCAGCTCAGCCAACTCCCCGAGGTACAAGCGGCTCTGGTGGCGCTCAATCCGACTGATGCCGCGGTGCAGGCCATTGTCGGTGGCTTCGACTATCGACTGAGCAATTTCAACCGCGCCAGCCAGGCAGTGCGCCAACCTGGCTCTAACTTTAAGCCGTTCCTCTACGCGACAGCGATGGCAAATGGCTATCACCCTGCATCGATGATTAACGATGCACCGGTGGTATTTGCCGATGCCAATTTAGAGGAGGCGTGGCGCCCAGAAAATGACGGCGGCAAGTTTTATGGCCCGACGCGACTGCGCCAGGCGCTATACCGATCGCGCAACTTGGTTTCAATCCGCTTGCTGCGCGAACTCGGTATAGAGACAGCATTGAACGGTATCGAGAAATTCGGTTTTGATACCAGTGAAATGCCCCGCGATCTGTCACTGGCACTCGGCACATTTGCCGTCACCCCGCTGCAGGTGGCCAGCGGTTACGCAGCCCTCGCCAATCAGGGGTTTGCTGTCTCACCTTACCTTGTGGATAAGGTCATAGACCGCAGCGGACAGGTGGTTTTCTCTGCCAATCCCGCTACCGCCTGTCTGCTCTGCGAACAAGATAACACTAGCGCACCAGAGCCTCTTCAACAGCGCGAGGAGCAGCTGGCGAGCCTACTCGGATCGCTCTCCGAGCGCAGCTTAAACGCAGATGAGCGACTCAATATCGCTAATTTGCAGCGCGCATTGCTCTCCACTGCTGCCGCTGAGCGCCCGCGAGCCTCGCGTGCACTAGACGCACAGAGCGCGTTTCTGATTGATTCGGTACTCCGCGATGTGATTACTCTTGGCACCGGCCGGCGCGCCAAAGTACTCGAGCGAACCGATTTGGCAGGCAAAACAGGGACCACTAACGGGCCGAGGGACGCTTGGTTTTCTGGCTATTCACCCAATATGGTGGCTACGGCCTGGGTCGGCTTTGATGACAACAGCCAGCTGGGACGCAATGAATACGGCGGCTCGGCGGCGCTGCCCATCTGGATCAATTACATGCGTCAAGCACTCGAGGGGGTGCCGGACCTTCCTCGCCAGCAACCGCCCGGTATTGTTCAGGCCAAAATCGATCCCGCTACCGGGCTGCGAGTAGCGGCCGGCGCAATAGGCATAGATGAGTTTTTTAAGAGTGGTCAGCTACCGCCTCTACAGCGCCAGCAACCCAGCGACCAGTCACTCTCTAACGATCTATTTTAATTGTTGCTGGTTGCTCTTTGGCGCGGCTCTGGCAACCAGCTCCACCAAGCTAAACTGGGGTCGCCGACAGCGACAAAGTGGGAGTTGTAGGGCGTCACTTTACTGTACTGCAGGCGCTCGCCAGCGCGATTCAAAATATCACCCCCAGCGCCGCGCAGAACGGCATGGCCAGCTGCGGTATCCCACTCGCCGGTGCGACCGTAGCGCGGGTAACAATCTACCTCTCCCGCGGCAATACGACATAATTTAAGCGAGCTACCCAGGGGCCTGGCAACAATGGCATCGAAGCGCTCTGCCAGTGCAGTAGAGATTCTCGCTGCAGCAGCCTCACTGTGGCGGCTGCTGGCAGTGATGATTAGCGGATTTTGCTGGTTACCAGACGGCGCTGGGCGCGTGTGCAAAAGCCTTCTCTCACTGCCGAGCACCCGCCAGCTGCCAACGCTCTGACCACCCTGATAGAGCTCATCACCGAGCGGCCAATAGACCGTACCAAAGACACTTTCGCCCTCATCGATGAGCGCAATATTGACAGTAAATTCACCGCTTTTAGCCAAAAACTCTTTGGTGCCATCCAGTGGGTCGACCAGCCAGTAACGGGGCCAGCTGCGGCGAGTGGCGTCACAAACCTCCGCCGACTCCTCCGAGAGCACCGGCCAATCTGGAAACAGCTGCTGCAATCCAGCGACAATAATATTGTGAGCAGCTAAATCCGCCGCGGTGATGGGTGAATTGTCGCCCTTGCGCTCAACCTGCCAGTCGTCACTGCGATAAATGCGGACAATTTCTTCCCCGGCACGACGTGCCAAATCGGCCAGTGCGTCTATCTGCTCACCACTCAGTCGAGCTTTAGACACAGGCAACAGAGCGCTTTAAAACGCTTGCGATTAGATTAGAATAGGCAACTTTACTCATCTGCAGGATTATACTTGTGAATCTCGATTGGGACAGCATCGATACCGTACTTCTGGATATGGACGGCACCCTGTTAGATTTGCATTTTGACACTCATTTTTGGCTCGAACACCTGCCACAGCGCTATGCGGAGTATCGCAGTATCACGCTGGAACAGGCAAAACAGCAGCTGATGATGTGGCTAGTAGAGAAGCGCGGCACACTCGACTGGTACTGTCTCGACCACTGGAGCGCTTTAACCGAAATGGATCTGGTTGCGCTTAAACATGAGGTCGGACACCTGATTGATGAACGACCGCTGGCTTTAGAGTTTCTTCGCCATCTAGGTGCGCGCGGCAAACGCCGGGTTCTCATTACCAATGCTCATCGCTCAACACTCTCACTAAAATTTTCGCTGACGGGTATCGATAATGAGCTCGATTTAGTGATTAGCTCGCACGATTACGGCTACCCCAAGGAGCAGCAGCAATTTTGGCAGCAACTCTACCAACAGTTGCCCTGCTCACCACAGAGAGCGCTATTTATTGACGATTCTGAGCCGGTGTTGCGCGCAGCTCGCCAGTTTGGCATTGGCCAGCTACTGGGCATTAGTCAGCCCGATAGCCATGGCCAACGCGCCATACACGATGCCGCACCGCTTTTAGAGTGCTTTAGTCAACTGATGGAGTCTGCATGAGTGGCGATCAAGAAGAGAAGTTGCGCATCGACCGCTGGCTCTGGGCTGCGCGATTCTATAAAACCCGCAACTTAGCCAAAACCGCCATCGACAGCGGCAAGGTATCGATAGATGGGGTAAAAATAAAACCCAGCCGACAGGTAGAGATCGGCCAACAGATCAAACTCAGCCAGGGGTGGGACGAAAAAACCGTAGTGGTTACCGCCCTCTCTGCAGTGCGTCGCGGAGCCCCCGAGGCAGCGCTACTCTACAGTGAAACCGCGGAAAGCTTAGCAGCGCGAGATGCACACAAAGAGCAGCGCCGGCTGCAACCCGACATAGCTGGACAAGGGCGCCCCAATAAGCGCCAGCGACGCCAAATCCATCGTTTTATTCATAAAGACCAACACGACCAGTGAGAGACTGCGCAATGCAAAACCCAGCGATAAGTGCCGACCAACTCCAACGCTTTACCTTTGTCGAGGCTGATGTGCGCGGCACGGTGGTAACACTCTCGCAAAGCTATCGCGAATTGATTGGCAACCACCCGTACCCGGCACCGGCAGCTGCTCTACTTGGTCAATTTGCCGCCGCGGCAACCCTACTGGCAACTCTGCTCAAGCACGATGCCAGCGTCATCATCCAAGCACACGGCAGCGGCCTACTTTCCACGGTTATGGCTGAATCTGACCACCAGCTCAATATTCGTGGCATTGTTACCGCAGCAGATAGCGAGGCCGGTATCGGAGCCATTGCCAGCGATGCAACGCTCGACGATCTGCTCGGTGTTGCAACACTGGCGATCACCATTCAGCCGGCACAAGGCCAGCGTTACCAAGGCATTGTCAACCTCGAGGGAGGTGATCTCGCCAGCTGTCTGGAACAGTATTTCAATCAGTCTGAACAGCTCCACAGCTGTGTAAAGTTGGCCGCCAACAGCGATACGGCGGGCGGGCTAATCCTCCAGCAAATGCCCCCAGAACAAGCGGCCAGTGGCGCAACCAGCGACCCTGAACAATGGCGTGAACTAACTCTGTTAGCCGGCACTTTAAAACCGCAAGAACAGCTTGAACTTGATCACCAGGAGCAGCTCACTCGGCTATTTCACGAGCACCCGCTGAATTTGCGCGACAGTCTGCCCGTACACTTTCGCTGTAGCTGCTCCGAACAGCGAACATTGACCGCTTTGATGGCTCTGGGGCGAGAGGAACTGCAGGCTATGATCGCTGAACAACCTGTGACCGAGGTGGTCTGTCAATTTTGCAACTTCCCCTACTCTTTCTCGTCCGGCCAGTTAAGTGCTCTCCTCACGGAGGATCCAATACACTAAAACCAATTTTTATAGACCAGAGAGACGATATTGATACGGTGAATAGTGGTATTACACCGACCAATCAATACCCTCTTTTATGGCACAATACAGTCCATATTCGACACTGACTGGTGACACTTTCAGTTCGGCACAGATTCACTGCACAGACATAGAGACTCTTAAAATGACTGAACCGACTATCTATCGCGACCTAAGCTCAGCACAACTCATTGAAATGTCTATCGCCCGCGGCGAAGGCTCTCTGACCGATACCGGCGCCTTACTGGCTGTGACTGGCGAGCGCACAGGCCGTTCTCCTGCAGACCGTTTCATTGTAGACGAGCCCAGCAGCAGCGAATCGATAGATTGGGGTTCGGTTAACCGCCCCATCGAAGCAGATAAATTCGATGCTTTATGGCAGCGTGTCGATGCTCATCTTGCCGCTACCGATCGTTATGTTTCGCGCTTACACGTCGGCCAAGACAGCGAGCACTATATTCCAGTTAAAGTCACCACAGAGACGGCCTGGCACCAACTGTTTGCCCGCAATATGTTTATCCGTGCAGAAAAATATAATGGCGGCGGCAAAGAAGAGTGGAAGATTCTCCACGCGGCCAACTTTGTCTGCGATCCCGAGCGCGATGGCACCAATAGCAGCGGTGTAGTAATCATTAATTTTGCACAGCGCAAAGTGCTCCTCGCCGGCATGAAGTACGCCGGTGAGATGAAGAAGGCTATGTTCTCCGTTCAAAACTTCCTGCTCCCAGAAAAAGATGTCATGCCGATGCACTGCTCGGCCAACGTTGGCGAAGATGGCGATACTGCACTGTTCTTTGGCCTATCTGGCACTGGCAAAACCACCCTCTCTGCCGACCCAGACCGCTACCTGATCGGCGACGATGAGCACGGTTGGGGCAAAGGAACTGTGTTTAATTTAGAGGGCGGCTGCTACGCCAAAACGATCGATCTCTCGCAAAAGAACGAGCCAGTAATCTGGGATGCCATACGCTTTGGTGCGATTGTCGAGAACGTTGTAGTCGACAACCAGCAGAAACCCGATTACTGCGATACCTCACTCTCTGAAAATGGCCGCTGCAGCTACCCGTTAGAGCATGTTGAAAAGCGCTGCGAAGCTAACCAGAGTGGCGAGCCAAAAAACATTATTTTCCTGACTTGCGATGTTACTGGGGTACTGCCACCGGTCTCTATCCTCAGTAAAGAGGCAGCCGCTTATCACTTCTTGAGTGGCTACACCGCGCGTGTTGGCTCGACTGAAATGGGTGCCGAGGCGGGTATTCATCCGACTTTCTCAACCTGTTTTGGCGCTCCATTTATGCCGCGTCCAGCAGCAGTGTATGCCGAACTTCTCATGCGTCGCATCGAAGAGTTTGGGTCGCGCGTCTATCTGGTCAACACCGGGTGGACGGGTGGTGCCGGTGGCGCAGGCGGCACGGGCAGCCGCTTCCCGATCCCAGTGACACGCGCTGTGGTAACCGCCATCACCAATGGCGACCTAGAAAATTGCGCCTCAGAGCGTCTCGAACAGCTCAATTTGGAGATCCCCACCTCGGTACCGGGTGTCGACGCTAGCTACCTCAACCCACGCAACAACTGGGGCGACACCGCAGCGTATGATGAGCAAGCCAGCAAATTGGCCGGCCTATTTATAGAAAATATTAAAAAGTTTGCCCCGGCAGATGAAGTCATTGCAGCGGGCCCTAAAGCGTAACGTGCAAGCACTTAAAAAACCGGCCGAGGTCTCTCTGCCGGTTTTTTTATGCTCCACTAAAATAGGCTTTTTCTATGAGTGAACTCTATTTAATCCGCCACGCTCAAGCCTCGTTTGACGCCGAGGACTACGATCAACTTTCTGCACTGGGGCAACAACAGAGTCTGCTGCTTGGCGAATACTTTGCCCGTCAAAACATTCAATTCGACTGGGTTGCTTGCGGCACCATGCGCCGTCACCGACAAACACTAGAGGGCATCTGCAAATATCAGAACAGTTCTCTTAATGCGTCAGATGAACTGCCAGGCATCAACGAATATGACTTTCGCACGCTAACTGAAGATTATGTCGCCCACTTTCCCGATGACCCACTGTGGCTTGCAGTGAAGGGCCAGCCCAGCGATAAAAAGGGCTATTATCGTCTGCTTCGCAATGTTTTAGCTGCTTGGCAGGCCGAACAGTTTGAGACGCGCGGCGAGCAATACAGCGACTTTCAACAGCGCGTCGCTGGCGTCAGCGAGTGGCTGATCGAAAAATCTGCCCAGAACCGACGCATCGCGCTAGTCGGCTCTGGGGGTTCATTGGCACTTCTGGTTGGCGCTGTGCTCGGTCTTGCCGATGACAAAGTCATTGAGTTGAATCTACAGACAAAGAACACTGCGATTCACCACTGCTTTGCCAATTGCAACGGAATCAAACTGGCCAGCTGGAACAACGCTCCTCACTTGGAGACTAGCGAGCATCGACATCTGCTCACTTACGGCTAAAATAACCACCATCACTTTTCACCTAAGGGTAAAAACCATGGATCCACGCCAACTGGCCGACAGTTTTTTCAGCAAACTCAGCGAACAACTTCCCGAGGGCGCCAATAAAATGGGCGAAGAACTCCGTGAGCAGATGCGCCGCGCCGCCATGGCGACATTTAAAGAGCTGCAACTGGTGACGCGCGATGAGTTTGACCAGCAAAATCAGCAGCTCTCACGCCTCAGCACACAGCTAGAACGCTTAGAGAAACAGTTAGACGATATCAATAAAAACTAACCATTCGCAGCTAACACTGACTGCTGCGGGAAATTTTAGCAGAGCCATCTACACTACATTTAGCGCGCCACAGTTGAGCGGTGCGTCCAATCGTGTGAGTGCTCGCTATGTCCTACGCTACATTATTCACCCGCGCCAAACACGGCATCACCGCGCCGCTGGTCTCTGTAGAAGTCCATATCAGTTCCGGGCTGCCCGGCTTCAATATTATTGGCTTGGCAGAGACCGCACTCAAAGAGTCTCGCGACCGCGTCCGCTCGGCACTGATGGCGAGCCATTTTGAATTTCCGATGCAGCGCATCACCGTCAATCTCGCCCCTGCTGAACTGCCCAAATCGGGTGGACACTATGACCTGGCTATAGCGCTGGGTATATTGGTTGCATCGGGACAACTGGCCACTGACGATCTCAACAACTGCGAATTTATTGGTGAACTCGGGTTAAATGGAGAACTGCGCGCAGCTCATGGATTATTGCCAGCGGCACTCGCCTGTAGTGAAGCGGGACACACTCTGATCTGCGCCAAAGAGCACGGCATCCCCACCGTTTTGCTGGATAATATAAACGGATGCAGCGCCAACCACCTGCTAGAAGTCTCCGCACATCTCCAGCAGCGCCAAAGCTTACCTTCATTAGGTGAATCAGTAGCGACTGCTCCTGAGGTTGGGGATGTCGATAACCGATGCGGAGATATCGCCGAAGTGGTTGGCCAGAACAGTGCTAAGAGAGCCCTGTTAATCGCTGCAAGCGGGGGACACAACTTGCTGTTTAGCGGTCCTCCTGGGAGTGGCAAAACCATGCTCGCCAGCCGTCTTCCCTCTCTACTACCGCCGCTAAATGATGATCAATTTCGCGAGGTTGCCATCCTCTACGCTGTCGCCCAGCAAGCGCTGCCGACACCGCTCTACCAGCCGCCATTTCGCGCCCCGCATCACAGCGCCTCGGCCACAGCGCTCGTCGGTGGTGGCAGCCACCCACAACCGGGCGAGGTCTCGTTGGCACACTGCGGTGTCCTTTTTTTAGACGAGTTAGCGGAGTACCCGCGACACACTCTCGACCTGCTGCGCGAACCTTTAGAGTCGGGCGAGATCAATATAATCCGCACCCGCGCCAGTGCGCTGTTCCCGGCACAGTTTCAGTTAATTGCAGCGACCAACCCCTGCCCGTGTGGTTACGCACCCAGCAGCCGCTGCCAGTGCGGGCGCGAACAGATCCGTCGCTACCGGGCTCGCCTCTCTGGGCCACTTCTGGACCGTATTGATCTGCAAGTTGAAGTGGCAGCACTGGGTGCCGAAGAGCTCACTGCACACCAGCTGACCAATAATGAACAAGGGCCGAGTAGTGCAGAGTTGCGCGGCGAAGTCGTGCGCTGCCAAGAGATACAGCTGGAACGCCAGGCTAAGTTAAATGCGCAGCTCAACCGCGCGGAGTTAGAGCGTTTCTGCCCGCTGCAAGATGAGCAGCGCAAACTGCTCGGCAGTGCTGTAGAACGCTTTAATCTCTCAGCGCGCAGCTACTACCGTATTTTGCGGGTAATGCGCACACTCGCCGACCTGCGCCAGGCAGAGCACTCCAATCTCGACGATCTCTACGAAGCACTCAGCCTGAGGATGGGTGAAACGTAAACTCTACTCGGGGCGCATATGGGGAAACAGCAATACATCGCGGATCGACGGCGAGTCGGTCAGCAGCATGACCAGTCGATCGATACCAATGCCCTCACCCGCTGTTGGCGGCAAACCGTACTCCAGTGCCCGAATATAGTCGTGATCGAAGTGCATCGCTTCATTGTCGCCCGCATCTTTCTCTGCAACTTGCTGACGGAAACGCTCCGCTTGATCTTCAGCATCATTGAGCTCGGAAAAACCGTTGGCCAGCTCGCGACCGCCGACAAAGAATTCGAATCGATCAGTTACAAAGGGGTCCTGGTCATTGCGCCGTGCCAGCGGAGAAACCTCGGCCGGATAATGAGTGATGAAGGTCGGCTGAATCAAACGGTGTTCAACGGTCTCTTCAAAGATTTCAATTTGCACCTTACCCAGGCCCCAAGTGGGCTTGAGGGCAATGCCCAGTTTTTCTGCAATCGCTCGCGCACCCTTCTCATCGGCTAGCTGTGCTGCATCGATGTCGGCGTTGTAGTGCAAAATTGCGTCGAATACCGAGAGTTGTGCAAACGGCTTGGCAAAGTCGTAGTGAATTTCTTCAATCACCTCACCCTGCTCGTTCTTGACAGTATTGACTACTGTGCTGCTGCCGAGAACAGTCTCAGTGAGCTGGCGCAGCATGTCCTCTGTGAGCGCGATGAGATCGCGATAATCGGCGTAGGCTTGATAGAACTCCAACATGGTGAACTCGGGATTATGGCGAGTCGAGAGTCCCTCGTTGCGGAAGTTGCGGTTAATTTCATAGACGCGATCAAAACCACCCACTACCAGGCGCTTTAGATAGAGCTCGGGCGCAATGCGCAGATACATATCGATATCCAGCGCGTTGTGATGGGTAATAAAGGGCCGCGCTACAGCGCCACCGGGAATCACTTGCAGCATAGGTGTCTCAACTTCGAGGAAGTTCTGCCCATCGAGGTGGCTGCGGATAAACTGAACCACCTTTGAGCGGATGCGAAAAGTATCGCGCACCTCTGGATTGGCAATCAGATCGACATAGCGCTGGCGATAGCGCAGCTCTTGATCGGCCAGGCCGTGGAACTTATCCGGCAGTGGACGCAGTGATTTGGTCAACAGCTGGTAGTTGTCTAGCTGTACATAGAGTTCACCCTTACCTGACTTATGCAACTCGCCTCGCACTGCGACGATATCTCCTAAATCGAGTGATTTAGCAAACGGGCGCGCCTCTTTAGTCACATAGAGCTGGATAGTACCGCTGCTGTCTTGCAACACCATAAAGGCTCCGCGGTTGCGTATTAATCGACCCGCTACGGCTACAATATGACCCTCTTCAACCAGACCCTCTTTACTCTTTTCACCGTGTTCCGCCAGCAAGCCAGCGGCACTGGCATCGGGGCGAAAATCGTTGGGAAAAGCGACATCAACGCTTTCGCGCAACTGGGTAAGTTTGGCGCGGCGCTCGGCGATCAAGCGGTTTTCATCGACGGGGGCACTAGTGTTGGAATCACTCATGGGGTTACCTATTGATTGGCAAAATGGTTTGGGAATATTTACAGGCCTGCCTTGAGAGAGGCCTCGATAAATGCGTCGAGTTTACCGTCTAGCACTGCTTGGGTATTGCGTGTCTCAACACCGGTGCGCAGATCTTTGATACGCGCATCATCGAGCACATAAGAGCGAATCTGGCTGCCCCAACCGATATCCGATTTGGCATCTTCAGTGGCCTGCGCAGCGGCTTGTCGCTCCATCATCTCTTTCTCGTAGAGCTTAGCCCGCAGCATCTTCCAACACTTGTCGCGATTCTGGTGCTGCGAGCGCTCACTTTGGCACTGCACCACAATCCCACTCGGGGCGTGCGTCAGGCGCACAGCAGAATCTGTTTTATTAATATGCTGGCCACCGGCGCCGGAGGCGCGGTAGGTATCTGTGCGGACATCCGCGGGGTTGATTTCGATATCGATATTGTCATCGATCTCTGGGGAGACAAATACCGCTGAAAAAGAGGTGTGACGACGGTTGCCGGAATCAAACGGCGATTTTCGCACCAGCCTGTGAACACCGATTTCGGTGCGCAACCAACCAAACGCGTAGTCGCCCTCGACCTGAACTGTGGCACTCTTGATACCGGCGACATCGCCAGCAGAGCACTCCACCAGAGTCGCTTTAAAACCTTTGTCGTCGGCCCAGCGCAGGTACATGCGCAACAGCATCTCCGCCCAATCTTGGGCCTCGGTGCCGCCAGAACCGGCTTGAATATCCGGGTAGGCGTTGGAGGGGTCCATCTCACCAGAGAACATACGGCGAAACTCTAGTTGCGCCAGAGCATTCTCAAGCTTGGCAATCTCTTCTACCACCGCATCGACAGTATCGCTGTCCTGCTCCTCAACTGCCATATCGAGCAGTTCGCGGCTATCACTGACACCACTGTCGAGATTGTCGATAGTAGCGACAACACCTTCCAGAGAGGAGCGCTCGCGACCGAGCGCTTGAGCACGATCCGCATCGTTCCACACATCGGGCTCAGCCAGCTCCAGCTCGACTTCGGCTAAACGCTCTTTCTTGTCAGCGTAGTCAAAGGTACCCCCTAAGCACATCGGTGCGCGCGGCGAGATCGTCAAGAGCGGTGTAGTAGGGATTAACTTCCATTGCTGTTCCAAATTCAGGTGTGAGCTCACAGTAAGCAAGCCGAGCATTTTAGCCCAGCAGGGGTTGGGCCGTCCATGTTCAGATCACTGCCAACGCGGCTCCAGCTGAGTTACTATCACTGATGCAAAGCGATAATTCATAACAACAAAAAGGACTCTCGTGAAAAAAATTCTTCTACTCGCCGCTATGGCTCTGTTGGCTTATCTCATTTTTTGGCCCGTCGCTGTCGATCCAGTCGCATGGCAGAGCACTCCCTCACAAGGTTATACCGGCGCATTCACACCTAACGCGCAACTGGCCGCCATTGAGCGTTTACCGATGAGCGACAACCAGACTCAACTACACGGCCCCGAAGCGGTTGCGAAAGGCCCGGACAATTGGCTCTATTTTTCAACCGGCGAGGGTTGGATTATTCGCCACAACCCTGACACTGGGCTCTCGTCACCATGGGTCAACGTGGGCGGACGCCCTTTGGGGCTCGCCTTTAACTCACATGGCGATCTACTGGTGGCCAACGCCTATCTCGGTTTGCAGGCAGTCAGTCGCAGCGGCGCGGTGCGCTTACTCACAGATCATGTGGACGGACGACGCATTGAGTATGCGGACGATCTCGATATCGGAGCAGATGGCACCATCTACTTCAGCGATGCCTCAACCAAATTTGCGGCACAACGCTTCGGCGGCACCTACCCAGCCAGTATCCTCGACCTGCTCGAGCACGGTGGCCACGGCGAACTGCTCGCTTACAGTCCTGAGAGCGGCGTCACATCTATGCTGCTGGATGGCTTGCAATTCGCCAATGGTGTCGCTGTCTCCAGCGATGGCAGCTTTGTGTTGGTCAACGAAACGGGCGCCAACCGCATAGCGCGCTACTGGCTGAGCGGCGAGAAAAGTGGCCAAAGTGAAATTTTCATAGCGGGGCTACCCGGCTACCCAGACAATATCGTTCGCCACGGCGAGCATTTTTGGGTCGGTCTAGTCTCGCCTCGTCTGCCCGTGCTGGACAAGCTTGCCGGCTGGCCACTGTTGAGAAAGGTAATTGCTCGGTTACCTGAGCAACTCAAACCGGCAGCCAAGCACTACAGCCATGTGATTGAGATCGACAGCGACGGTCGCGTAGTAAACTCTTTGCAAGATCCCGAGGGTAGCTACCACACCATCACCGGTGCGCTGCCAATCACTGCCAACAGCGGCGACTGGCTCTATCTCACCAGCCTGCATGAGAGCAGCCTGGCGCGCCTTCCCTATCCGAACCAATAAAGTCAAATATTCACAAAGATCGCATGGATAAAATTTCTGCTAGAGGCGTTATCCTTGACTGATGCCATCAACCTTTGCACAGAAACTGACTCATCCCTTCGCGGAGCGCTTTGCCGCTCCCAGCGACGGAACGCGCTATCTCAGCAATGTAGAGCCGACTCCGCTAAGTAATCCGCGCTTTGTTCATCGCAATCTTGCCTTGCTAGACGAGCTCGGTGTAGCGAGTGACGAGGCGCTGCAGCTGGATATTCTCGCCGGCAGCAAAGCAGCTGCCAACAGCTGTGCCACGGTTTACTCGGGCCATCAGTTTGGCCACTGGGCAGGTCAGCTTGGTGACGGACGCGCGCTGTTTCTCGGAGAACTGCGCGATCGCAGCGGCGGGCGTATTGAGCTGCAGCTCAAAGGGGCTGGGCCCACCCCTTATTCGCGATTTGCCGACGGACGCGCTGTTTTGCGCTCAAGTATTCGCGAATATCTCTGTAGTGAGGCAATGCATGGATTGGGGATTCCGACGACACGGGCCCTTGTACTTATTGATAGCGACACCACTGTGCAGCGCGAGCGCCCCGAGCGCGGCGCGATAGTCTGTCGCAGTGCGCGCAGCTTTTTGCGCTTTGGCCACTTTGAACATTTTCACTACGCTGGCAATCCAGTTGCGGTCGCCGCACTGGCAGATTATCTGATCGAACAACATTTCCCCGATTGGAGCGATCTGCCCGCAGAGCAACGCCATCTGCAACTGTTTGCCCACACCGTCAGTGAGACTGCACGAACAATAGCCGCCTGGCAGTCGGTGGGGTTTGCCCACGGAGTACTCAATACCGACAACATGTCCCTGCTTGGCGATACTCTTGACTACGGACCCTTTGGATTTTTAGATCACTACCAGCCAGAGTTTATCTGTAACCACAGTGACAGCGGGGGCCGCTACGCTTTCGACAAACAGCCGATGATTGGTTTATGGAATCTCAATGCACTGGCCAATGCCTTTTTATCACTGCTGCCCAGCGAGGCGTTAATTGAGCAACTCGGCGGCTACCAAGCGCAATTCGAGCAGGCTTACCGCGAGCGGATGGTCGCTAAACTCGGGCTGCCCTCGCAAGGCGACCTTAAAATAGTGGATAACTTAGTTGAAAGGCTGCTGAAACTGCTGGCAGAGAGTTCCGCTGACTACACGCGCAGCTTGCGCTTTCTGGCACAGATTGACAGCGGTGACAGCAATGTTTTTGCGGCAGAAATAGGTGAAAGGTGGCAGCAGCCAGAGTGGCAGCTGTGGCGAGATGACTACCTTGCCGCACTTAAAAAGAGTCCAGCGCCGGCCGAGCAGCGGCGCCTAGCAATGGATGCAGTCAATCCCAAGTACATATTGCGCAACTACCTCGCGGAGCAAGCCATACAGGCCGCCGAGGCCGGCGACTACGGCCAAATTGAGCGGCTGTTCGGGGTATTAAGCAAGCCCTTTGACGAACAGCCAGAACATGAGAAGCTCGCCGCGCTGCCCCCAGCCTGGGCTGAGAGTATCAGCGTTAGCTGCTCTTCTTAACGGGAATTAATATCCGCCGCGAGTCGCTTCAGTTAACTCCTCGCCACGAGCGATGGCAAATGCCTGTGCGGCGCCGGCGCGAATAAAGCTAATATCCGTGCCTATCGAGGCAAATTGAAAGCCACTAGCGAGTGAGCTGGCAGCCATTTCTGCGCTGTAACCAAACATACCCGCTGCGATGCCGGCCGTCTGGCAGGCAGTTTTAATCCGCTCTACAGCAGCAATGAATGCCGGATCAGCAAAGCTTCCAGGAGGCAAACCCAGCCCGTAGCAAAGATCCATTGGCCCTATGAAGAGCCCGTCGACGCCCTCGGTAGCGGCAATCGCCTCGACATTGGCCAACCCCTCTTCAGTCTCAATCATAGCAATGCAGGCAACTTCGCCATTGGCCGAGGCCAAATAACCCATCCCCTCGAGCAAGGCATCGCGCATCGGACCAACTGAGCGGTTTCCCTGCGGCGGATAGCGGCAAGCCATCGCGGCACGGCGAGCGTTCTCTGCGCTGTTGACCATCGGTACGATAACCCCGTGGGCACCGGCGTCGAGCACTTTGCCAATCTGGTCTGGCTGATTGGCTGCCACGCGGACCAGTGGCGTTACCTCAAGCCCGGTGACGGCGGGCAACAGCTGAGTGAGGTCGCGATAGTCCATTAAACCGTGTTGGAGGTCAAAGCAGAGCCAGTCAGTGCCCAAGCGGGCGAGGTTCTCGGCGATATGAACATCGGGGAGGTTAATCCAGGCGCCGAAAGAGGGCTGCTGGTTGCGCCAGCGATTGAATGCAATATTGTGCATAGTTTTATTCCTTAAACCATTTCAATGGCGACATCGCCAAAATCGTTATCGAATCTGGCTACAATCGAGTCGCCGGCCTCAACAGGCAGAGCCCGCACAAATGAGCCAGAGAGAATCACATTGCCAGGAGCAAAGTGGTGGCCCATCGCCGCTATTTTATCTGCCAGCCAACGCACCGCAGTTAATGGGTTGCCAAGCACCGCGGCGGAGCTACCCGACTCGCGTTGTTCGCCATTGATCAGCAGTGAGCCGTTGACATTGCGCAGGTCTAGCTCGTGGATTTTGCGCGGTCGCCCACCCAGCACTAGACCGCCAACAGCAGCCATATCGGCAATACTGTCAATCACTTTCATACCGGGGCCGAGCGCTACACGAAAATCCACCAACTCGATGGCCGGAACCACATAGTCAATCGCTTGGATAACATCCGCCAATGTTGCGTTTGTCCCATTGAGCTCGCGGCCAATAATAAAGGCCAGCTCAATCTCGACCATCGGCCGGTTGAAATGCGCACGGGCAATAGCGGTGGATTCATCGAAGAAAAAACTCGCCGGTATCGCACTGTAATCGGGCTCGTTGGTACCGGCCATCTCTTGCATAACTTTGGAGGTGAGACCAATTTTGTACCCTTTTATAGGGTCATTATTGGCCGTAAATCGAGAAAGCACCTGCTCTTGTATAGCGTAGGCGTCAGCTAATTCAAAGTCAGGATAGCTCTCGGAAAGCAGCGGTAGCTGCTTATGGGTTTGGTGGCAGTGGAAAATCTTTGCGGCAATCTCATCGCGCGTATCGCTGTTGAGCATCGATTAACTCCTAGAAGTTGAGTAGATACTCACAGTGTCGGCTGATCGCCTAGTCGACACTGTCATCCGAACGACAATCATTACCTCTTATTAGCGAGGTAGACGCAGAGGCAACAGCAGCAACATACCCAGAGCAATCACACCGGAGAAGATCAGCAGTGGAAGTTGGTAGCTGCCGCTCATATCGAAGAGCGCTCCCACCACAGTAAAGCTTGGCAGCACTAAAAGAGTCAGTAGCGGCCCCATAAGCCCCATTGCGCGTCCGTAACTGAGCAGACCAAATGCGGCAGCCATCATCGAACCCCAGACAGGGACCATACCCCCAGCCGCCAGACCCATCAGCGCAGTCGCCGCGAGCATTACCGGGTAACTCGGTTGCGAGGCCAACAGCAGAAAACCAAACAGGGCCAAACCCATAACTACCCATAAGGCCAATTTTAAATTGACCCGGTCAGCTATTACGCCAAATCCTAACTTGCCGACAAAGCCCATCACTGCAATCGCCATGATTAAAGTAGAAGCGGCACCCGGCGAGATATCAAGTGACGCGGCGTAAGGAGCTATATTCACTAGGCCCACGGTGTAGGCACTAAATAACAGCCCAAGCGGAATGCCGATGTACCAGTAGCAGGGGTTGCGTAAAATTTGCCCAAGTGTAATGGCAGCCTCACTGTCGCTCGAACTGCTGCCAGAGTCACTATCTTCAGGGCATAAGCCGATATCCGCAGGGCGCCCGCGGACAGTGGCCACCACAATCGGCAACACTACTAAAAGAGCAACAGCGGCAAGGATTTCTAGCGCAGCTCGCCAACCGTAGCTGTCTAAAAGCACAACAACCAGGGCGGGAACAGCAATGCCACCCAAGGAGGTGCCAATAGCAGAGATACCCATGGCGCGGCCGCGACTTTTGGTGAACCAGCGCGCCAACACAGTTTGGCAGGCGGGTGAGCCGACTAAGGTGTTACCAACCGCCATAGTTAAGCCAAAGCAGAGCACGTACTGGCCTATCGTTTGACTTTGTGCCACCGCCCACAAGCCCAGGGCAAACAATCCCAACCCGGCACTCATAATCCAACGCATTGGCCAACGGTCGAACAGTACCCCTGCCAGCGGCATGAGAACCATTCCAGCGAAAGTTCCGGCGGTCATACTCTGCATCACCTGAGCCATACTGACGGCGAACTCAGCCCGTACCAGCGGCACGAACAGACTCACAGAGTAGACGAGAAAGCCCGCCACCAACATTTGTGCGACGAATGTCCCCGCGACAACATACCAACCAAAAAACATCAGACACTCCTCGGTGAATACCGCTCTAAGTCGGTTTGAGTTTTCTGATTTTGCAGGGTTGTTGTGGGTACAGCAAAGGTTGCAGTTAAGCTGATTGGACTATCTCGATTAATCGGCTGGTCGAACTGGCAATACAGGCTCAACAAACATAACTGAGACCAGAATACTTGCCTCTTAGTAGACTGGCGATTCTGCAAACAATCACTGTCAGCCTCGGCTTGTAAGAGTTAACAAATAGCACCGCGGTAAGGTAGTCTGACCAATTAGGCACCAATATTGAGCATCGCAAACGTGAGCAAAGCGCAGCTGACAGGTCGACATCGCAAGGCAAGCTCGACTACAAATTGGCGCAGTTGGCGTATAATTATCGCAATGATCCGCAAATTTGAGACACTTTATGAACGATACCGACACCTCTGAAAACTCCTCAACGGCCACTCGCGAACTGCTTGCCAAGTTAGGCGCCTCTGCTCGAAGCGCTTCGCGGATCCTTGCGGCAGCGGACACCGGGCAGAAAAACCGCGCCTTGGAAGCGATAGCCAAACAGCTCGACCATCACCGCAGCTCTATACTCAAAGCCAATGCCCTCGACATGGACAATGGTCGCGACAATCGTTTGGATGCCGCCCTACTCGATCGGCTGGAGTTAGATGACAGTCGTATCGACGCAATGATTGAAGGTTTAGCTCAAGTCGCTGCACTGCCTGACCCAGTGGGCTCGCTTCGCGATATGCACTTTCGCCCCAGTGGTATTGAACTGGGCAAAATGCGCGTCCCGCTGGGGGTTATCGGCATCATTTACGAGTCGCGGCCCAACGTCACTATCGACGCAGCCAGCCTCTGCTTGAAATCTGGCAATGCCGCAATTCTGCGCGGCGGTAAAGAGGCCATCCACTCGAATCGCGCTATAGCCGCAGCCATCAGCGAGGGCTTGGGGCAGTCGGGATTGCCGCGCGAAGCCGTGCAAGTGGTTGAGACCACCGATCGCACAGCCGTGGCGGCCATGATTAGCATGCCTGAGTTTATCGATGTCATTGTCCCTCGCGGCGGCAAGGGGCTAATTGAACGGATTGCCAACGACGCCAGAGTGCCCGTTATCAAACATCTCGATGGCAACTGCCATGTCTACATCGATGATCAAGCCGATCTCAATATGGCCTACGACATTGCCATCAATGCCAAAACTCACCGCTACGGCGTCTGCAACGCCATGGAGACATTACTAGTAGCGGAGGCGGTCGCCGACAAACTGCTGCCGCGCTTGGCAGGCGGCTATGCCAACCACGGGGTCGAATTGCGTGGCTGCGAGAAAACCCGCGCTATCATTGAGGCTCAACCCGCACAATTTAGCGACTGGAGTGAAGAGTACCTTGCGCCCATATTGGCGATAAAAGTGGTCGCCAATATAGATGAAGCGATCGGCCATATCAGCCAATTTAGCTCCGGCCACACCGAAGCTATCGTCACAGAAAACTACTCGCGCTCGCGCCAATTTATCGCCACAGTGGATTCCAGCTCAGTGATGGTCAACGCCTCAACGCGCTTTGCCGATGGCTTTGAATACGGTTTGGGGGCTGAAATCGGCATATCGACTGACAAAATACACGCGCGCGGACCGGTTGGCTTAGAGGGCTTAACCAGTGAGAAGTGGGTAGTCATGGGCAGCGGACAAATTCGTCAATAATGAGTTTTGCTCTGTTTGGCGGGAGTTTTGACCCCCCTCATATCGGCCATCTACAGAGTGCTCAGGAGCTTTTGGCAAAGCTCAATTGTGAGCAGCTCGCCCTCCTGCCTGCCGCTCTGTCGCCGCTCAAATCGACCCATGCAGCAAGTGCAGAGCAAAGGCTCAAAATGCTTGAGCTGGCCTTGCTCGAGTGCGGCGATTGCGATGGCAAGCTGGTCATAGACAACCGCGAAATCCGCCGTTCTGGGCGCTCATACAGTATCGACTCACTGCGCCAGGTGCGCGCAGAGCTCGGCCCCAAAAAACCCCTCTTCTGGGTGGTCGGCAACGATACTATGCAGTCGTTTGAGCGCTGGAAAGAGTGGTCCAAACTGCTCGATTACTGCCACTTGGTGATTATCGAGCGCGCCGGCGCACCTCTGGTCTGCAGCTCGGTCATTCAAGCGTGGCTCGATCGACACAGGTGCTATAAACTAGAGGCCTTGCAAACGAACCCAGCTGGATCTGTTTTTTACTGCACACTCTCACAGCTGCCAATTTCGTCCACTGCAGTGCGTGAAAAAATCGTTAACGGCGCACCGTTAACCGGGTGGCTGCCGACTGCGGTAGCCGACTACATTCAACACCATTCGCTCTACAGGTAACCCTTCTCCATGTCGGAACTGCTCACCGTTGTAATTAACGCCCTCGAAGAGGTCAAAGCCATCGATACCATCACGCTGGATGTCAAACCGCTGACTGGCATCACTGATCATATGGTCATCACCAGCGGCAACTCTAATCGCCAAGTGAAAGCTCTGGCAAACAATGTCATTGTCGAAGGCAAAAAAGCGGGATTTACTCCCGTGGGTATCGAGGGTGACGATACCAACGAGTGGATTTTGGTCGACTTTGGTGACCTGATTGTTCACGTGATGCTACCGGCTACACGCGAATTTTATGAGCTGGAGAAACTCTGGACGCTGCGTCCCTCCGATATGGCGGCTGCCGGCAATAATGAACACCCGTTAGATAATGGCGAAGAAGAGCCTGCCCGATAGTCGCAGAGCTCGAGACTGAGACGGCTCAATGAAACTGCGCATTCTCGCTATAGGAACTAAGATGCCCGCCTGGGTAGCCAGCGGCTACAGTGAATACCAGAAGAGAATGCCGCACGAGTTGCGCCTAGAGATGGTTGAGCTGGCCATGGCTAGCCGCGCCAAGAGCAGCTCTG
>JBELGO010000011.1:0-29576 GCA_042091915.1 SAR92 clade bacterium
AGGGAGCCACCGGGTGGTGGCGGGTACCGATTTTGACAACGACTTTTATATCTGTGACGCAGGTGAAGCGTGCGGGCGTTTTCAGACACGCAGTAATCCTACCGTCATAGAGCGGGTAGATTCGAATCGCAATGGTATCGACTTTCGTGTTGGATATGAGGTGGCGATCTCTGCTAGTTCTGAGCAGGGTGTTGAAGAGGCAGCTGTTGCCAGAAAATTTCCCAAAAAATCGCTGAGATCGGTACAGTGACGCGCACTCTGCCCAGGCTAATGGTTTGTGTTGGGTTGCTTTCAGTTCTATTGGGTTGCGGGCCAGCGACAGCGCCTGCCGAGTCGCCAGCTTCGAGCTTTACAACGATTGCCAGAGAGATATTTTCTGCTAATCAATGCGGCTATCAGATTCCTTCTGCTGAGCTCATCAAAACTAGCAGTGAGTGGGCCAGTTGGCTTGCCCGGCTGGCTAACTCAGCAGTTGCGCAGCAGTGGCAGCCCGAAGAGAGTCTGTTACTGGTCGTGGCAGCAGGGCAACAACCTACTGCGGGTTATAATTTGGTTCTGCGCCAGCAAACTGGAACTCACCTACACTTTGAGTTGGTTCGCTACGGGCAGATGCACGCACAAATTATCACATCTCCGTGCCTGGTCGTGGCAATAAATCAAGCTGATTTTAATCAGCTTGAAAAGATTGTTGTCGATTATCAAGGAGAGCGGTTGTTTGTCACTCAAGCTAGAGAGATCCGACACTATGGGGTGATTAGATCTCCCAGAGTTCAGTGAGCTGAGCAATATTTACCGCAATATCGCTGCGCTTAGCCACTTCGAAGCCCCGCTCGCGCATCTCAGTGGGATAGGGCATCCGCAGCCTCTCTGCTGCCTCGTCAAGGTTTTCAAAGGTATAACCAGCGCCGTCTATGTAATCCGCCATGTCGGGACGGATATTTTGAATTAAAACTCCACACCCAGATGCTTGCGCCTCTGCTATTGCCATTGGCCAACCAACGTCAGCCAGTGTCTGATCAGCGGTATATACCAGCCAGCGGGCACGCTTATAGAGTTTTGGCATACGCCATGGTTCAACAGTATTGCCAATAGTCAGCGGTGAACCGGCTGCTCGATTGTACTCAGTGATCTTTTCTTCTTTGTAGCCAATGGGTATCAACTCAAAACTTTTTTCTGGGACTAACTTAGCCAAATCTACATATTCGTGCATGGCCTTTTTGGGTATGCAGGCACCGGTATTAATTACTCCATCACCGTTAGGGGATCGGTCAAAAAAGCGCTGATAATCAACTACAGGATAGGAGGGTATGAGTTTTTCTTCTGAGTATCCGGCCTCGATTAGAGTTGGGATCATGAAGGGGAATACCAGTAACCCAGTAAAATTGTCTTGCTCAACAAACCGGTTGTACTGCTGCAAATATTCTCTGGGCTTGTTGATCATATCGAAGGAGTGGCCACGCAAAGTGTAGGGTATATTGCCGGCTGCTTTGGCGGCTGAAGCTACGGTGGGCAGCGTAAACAAGTAGTGCCCGTGGATAACATCTGGACGTATTTGTTTGATCAGTTTTGCCAGAGTTTCAGCATTGGGGGTGAAAAAGTAGGGGAAATGCATTTTAGTCGGCTTGTCGGGTTTTGAGGTGGCCGCTACAAACACCTCATAATCCCCCATTAAATATTTAAGCTCGTTTTCTTTATAGGTCTGCGACAACTGCGGGTAGTTGGTAACAATAATCAAAACAACTTTTTTTGCCATATATCACTCCGCAGGTTCTATTACAGAATAGAATAAAAAAACCTAAAAAAAAGCCCCGTCAATTCGACGAGGCTTTTGATGTGGTAGCTGAGGCCGGAATCGAACCGGCACTCCCGAAGGAACAGGATTTTGAATCCAGCGCGTCTACCAGTTCCGCCACTCAGCCAAGATTGCACTCTGGTAGGTCGGCATCTGCCAACGTGTGCAACAATCAGGCGCGGATTATAGCAGTGGCACTAGCCTGGTCAACTGATATAGCTGCTTGTAACTCCAATACAGGGTCAAAACTGTTATAAATCACCAAATTGTTTGGCCGGCGGGGCAAATTTCTATACCCTGTCCGGCTCATATAAAACGATTCAAATGATTATGCGCAAAGAGCTTTTTAACTTTGATTTGCCACCTGAACTCATTGCAGATGCTCCTGCACAAGAGCGCAGTGGTAGCCGACTGCTGGTGCTAGACAAAAGTAGAGGCGCCATCCAGCATCGTCAGTTCACAGCGCTTTCCGCTTTTTTAAACTCTGGTGATTTATTGGTTTTTAACAACACCAAGGTTATCCCAGCGAGACTGTGGGGTGAAAAGGCCAGTGGCGGCAAAATAGAAGTACTTGTAGAGCGTATTATCGGTGAACGCTCAGCACTGGCGCATATTCGCGCCAGTAAATCGCCAAAGCCGGGAGGCCAGCTCAACTTTGCCGATGGTTTTAGCGCCGAGATGAAGGCTCGTCACGACGCCTTATTTGAGCTGCACTTTAACGCCCCACTACTAGAGCTGCTCGACAAGATCGGCCACATGCCACTGCCACCCTATATCGAACGCGAAGATCGCCCGGAGGATCGCGACCGTTATCAGACCGTTTATGCCGATCGCCCTGGGGCAGTGGCCGCCCCCACCGCAGGCTTACATTTTGATGAGGCTATGTTGGCGCAGCTGAAGGCACAAGGTGTCAACACAGCCTTTGTTACGTTGCATGTGGGGGCGGGGACTTTTCAGCCGGTGCGCGCCGAAAATATTGCTGAGCACAAAATGCACAGCGAGTGGTTAGAGGTGACGCCTCAGGTGGTGGAAGCTATCGAGCAGACAAAAGCCGCTGGCGGGCGTGTTCTTGCTGTCGGCACCACCTCGGTGCGCTCGCTGGAAAGCGCAGCTTGGAAAAACGCGGGTAAATTGGCCGCCTACACAGGCGAAACGGATATCTTCATCTATCCCGGATACCAATTCAATGTGATTGACGGGCTTGTCACCAACTTTCATCTGCCCGAATCAACTCTGATTATGTTGGTCTCGGCGCTGGCTGGCAGAGAAGCCGTGCTCGCCGCCTATGCCGAGGCCGTAGCAGAACGGTACCGCTTTTTTAGTTATGGTGATGCGATGTTAATCACTGATTTAAACTGCACGGCCCAATCACCAGTAGGATCTTCGCAATGACTGAACGCCGCTGTTTTATGCAATTTGAGAAGCTCGCAGAGGATGGTTTAGCCCGCCGTGGTGAGATCAGCTTTCCTCGCGGCAAGGTCCAGACGCCGGCGTTCATGCCAGTGGGGACTTACGGCACAGTGAAGGGGATGCTGCCGCGCGACATCGAAGCGATTGGTGCTGATATTATCCTCGGCAATACGTTTCATCTGATGTTGCGCCCTGGCACGGGTGTGGTTCAGCAACACGGTGATCTGCACGACTTTACTCAGTGGCAAAAGCCTATCCTGACCGATTCCGGTGGTTTTCAGGTATTTAGTCTTGGCGCCATGCGCAAAATTAGCGAGCAGGGTGTCGAATTCAAGTCGCCAATCGATGGCAGCACAGTATTTATGGGGCCGGAGGAGTCTATTCAAGTTCAGCGCGAACTCGGTTCCGATGTAGTGATGATCTTCGACGAGTGCACCCCTTATCCTGCGACACTAGAGCAAGCGGAAACATCGATGCAGCTCTCTCTGCGTTGGGCGCAGCGCTCCAAGGATGCTCATGGCGACAACCCCGCAGCACTGTTTGGTATTGTTCAAGGCGGTATGTACCCTGAGCTGCGCGATCTCAGCTTGGCTGGTTTGGAGCAGATTGGCTTTGATGGCTATGCCATTGGTGGGCTCTCTGTCGGCGAACCCAAAGACGAGATGATCAAGGTGCTCGACCATGTTGGCCACCGCCTCCCCAGCGACAAACCGCGGTATTTGATGGGAGTCGGCAAACCAGCAGATATTGTCGAGGCGGTGCGGCGTGGAATTGATATGTTCGATTGCGTGATGCCAACGCGCAATGCCCGCAACGGCCACCTGTTTACCAGTGGCGGTGTGGTGAAAATACGCAACGCACGTCATCGTCACGATACCGGCCCGCTAGATGCCGAGTGTGACTGCTATACCTGCAGCAATTTCTCGCGCGCTTACCTCTATCACTTAGAAAAATGCGGTGAAATGCTTGGTGCGCAGCTCAACACGATCCACAACCTACGTTACTACCAGAGCCTTATGGCTCAGCTGCGCAGAGCCATCGAACGGAGCGAATTAGAGACTTTTAGCGAGCAGTTTTATCTTGACCAGCAGCGCGAAGCGAATTCGGTTGTTCAATAGATAGAGTGCAAAGTTTTAATGTCAGGCAAACAGCGACTTTAACGCATCTAAAGACTGCTCGGCAGTTTCGCGCTGTTGCTCGGCGCTCGACTCAATGTGGTTGCCGATAATGGTCAAATCGCTTTGGGGCAGTTCGGCGATGAAACGGCTCGGGTCTGGTTTGATAGATTCGCCAAACTGGGTGCGCGACTTGGCACACGTCATGGTAAGAGTGCGTTGTGCCCGGGTGATACCAACGTAGGCGAGGCGTCTCTCCTCCTCAATACTGTCTTGCTCGATACTGCTGCGATGTGGAAGGATCTCCTCTTCCATGCCGATTAAAAATACATGGGGAAACTCCAAGCCTTTCGCCGCATGCAGAGTCAGAAGTTGGACCTTGTCGTCTTGTGCCTCTTCTTCCTGGCGGTCGAGCATGTCTCTCAGCACCAACTTGGCGACGGCTTTTTCGAGCTGGTTGCCGCCATCCTCGAGCTGTTCTTCAACGGTTTCACCAAACAGGCTCTCTTCGGCGTTAGCCATGACTTGTTCGAGCTGACTGAGCAGCAAGTTGACGTTCTCCCAGCGTTTTTCCGCCACTTTGCTACTGCTGGCATTCTGGTTGAGCCAGCCGAGATAATCGATATCCTCTAGCAATTCGCGAATTGCCGCCATCGGCTGGCCACTAAAGGCTGACCGTTGGGCGTTGTCCAGCCACTGCTTGAACTTCTTTAGCCGCTCTAAGTTTGCTGCGGGTAGCTGTGCGGCTAAGCCGAGCTCGTCAATGGCGGCGTAGAGGCCAATATCGCGTTGATTGGCATATTCGCCAAGTTTCTCCAATGTGGTTGGACCAATTTGGCGGCGAGGGGTATTGATGATACGCAAAAAGGCGTTGTCATCGCTGTTGTTGGTCAGCAGGCGCAGATAGGCCATGACGTCTTTGATTTCGGCTTTGGCAAAAAACGATTGGCCACCGGTAATTTGGTAGGGAATATGTTGCTGTTGCAGCTTCAGCTCGAGTAACCGAGCTTGATAGTTGCCGCGGTAGAGCACCGCGAAATCGCGGTAGTGACAGCGTCGTTTGAGACGCATATCGATAATTTCATTGACCACGCGCTCACACTCGCCATCTTCATTCTCGGTGTGCAGCAGGCGCAATGGATCGCCGGGCCCCAGCTCGCTCCACAGCGATTTTTTAAAAAGATGCGGGTTGTTGTCGATGAGGGTATTAGCCGCGCGCAGTATTCGGCCAGTAGAGCGGTAGTTCTGCTCTAGTTTGATAACTCTCAGAGCCGGGAAGTCGGTCTGTAGCTGTTCTAGGTTTTCTGGCCGTGCGCCGCGCCAAGCGTAGATAGATTGATCGTCATCGCCCACTACCGTGAGTGATTGGCGCTCACTAATGAGCAACTTAACCAGCTCATATTGG
Organism: SAR92 clade bacterium; assembly: GCA_042091915.1. Lineage (GTDB taxonomy): Bacteria > Pseudomonadota > Gammaproteobacteria > Pseudomonadales > Porticoccaceae > LSUCC0057. The sequence goes on from JBELGO010000011.1 coordinate 5,723, forward strand.
GCGAGGTTGGTATCTTGGTATTCGTCTACCAACAGGTAGCGAATGCGTTTGCGCCAGCGCTGGAGCACCTCCGGGTGATTACGCAACAGCAGTGCCGGTGCTGTGATAAGGTCGTCAAAGTCTACCGCGTTGTAGCAGCGCAAAGAGTGCTGGTAGCGCTTGTAGAGTGTCGCGATGTGCTGCTCGCCGGCACTTTGAGCGGTTGATATGGCCATCTCTGGCTCAGTCAGATTGTTCTTCCAATTAGAGATAGTGTTTTGCACGGTATCGAGCAGATCCTCTTCCAGCTCGGTGTGGCGAATCATCAACTCTTTGAGTATTTTGCGGCAGTCCTCTTGGTCGAGGATAGAAAAGCCAGGCTTGTAGCCCATGACTCTGAGTTCGCGGCGGATGATGTTCAGTCCCAGGGTATGAAAGGTGGAGACAATCAACCCCTTGGACTGGCTACCTGAAACCAACTTGCCCACGCGCTCTTTCATTTCTCGGGCGGCTTTATTGGTAAACGTCACCGCGGCGATTGAGCGGGCAGGGATGTCGCACTGTTCAATCAGATAGGCAATTTTGCGGGTTATAACACTGGTTTTGCCGCTGCCAGCACCCGCCAACACCAGCAGTGGGCCATCAATATAATTGACGGCCTCACGCTGTTGCGGGTTGAGATTTGAGCGCGCAGCTTGAGGTGCTGGATCAGCCACCTGGATTTAGCCGAGTTCCGCGATGCGCTGGCGCTTGGCTTCAAACTGCTCTAGTGAAGCTTGCAGGTCGGCCAGTTTGGCACGCTCCTTATCAACCACTTCGGCAGGTGCGTTGTCGACAAATTTGGCATTGCTCAGCTTGCCGTTCAGTTGCTTGCTTTGCGAGGTGAGTTTGTCTATTTCGCGATCCAATCTCGCTAGCTCAGCGTCCACATCAATCAGCCCAGCCATCGGCACCAAAATCTGCAGATCGCCCGCCAGTGCGGTGGCACTCAAGGGAGCATCAGCCTCATCTTCCAGCCAGGTTATCGACTCGAGATTGGCCAGCTTGCAGAGGAATTGACGGTTTTCATCCAATCGCTGTTTGTCGCTGGCCGAGCCATTGAGGAAAAATACGGCCAAATGCTTGCCGGGTGAGATATTCATTTCACCGCGAATAGTGCGCACGCCGAGTACGACGTGTTTAACCCAGTCGATATCAGCCTCGGCCGCGCTATCGATCAAGTTCTGATCACTTGCCGGATAGGGCTGCAGCATGATGGTATCGCCTAGCTTGCCGGCCAGTGGCGCGATGTTGTGCCAAATTTCTTCAGTAATAAAGGGCATTAACGGATGTGCCAAGCGCAGTAGCGCTTCAAGTACGCGCACCAGGGTACGGCGCGTGCCGGTCTGCAATTTGGCGTCGCCATTTTCATCCCACAGCACCGGTTTGGAGAGCTCCAAATACCAATCGCAGTATTCGTTCCAGGTGAACTCGTAGAGCGCCTGTGCGGCGAGATCGAAGCGGTAGCTATCGATGGCTTGTGTCACCTCCCGCTCCGTACGCTGCAGGCGCGAAACAATCCAGCGGTCAGCCAAGCTCAAGTTAAACTCGCCGCTGTCAGTTTGGTCGCAGTCGTGTTCAGCGGTATTCATCAATACATAGCGAGCGGCATTCCACAGCTTGTTGCAGAAGTTGCGATAACCTTCGAGACGCTTCATGTCCCAGTTGATATCGCGGCCAGTGGAGGTCAGTGCGCAAAGGGTAAAGCGCACCGCATCGGCGCCGTGTGGCTCGATACCGTCAGGAAACTGTTTCTCTGTGCGCTGGCGAATTTTCTCTGCCTGCTGGGGTTGCATCATATTGCCGGTGCGTTTTTCCAACAGCGGTGCCAGCTCGATGCCGTCGATCATATCCAGTGGGTCGATGACATTGCCTTTGGACTTGGACATCTTCTGCCCTTGCTCGTCGCGAATCAGGCCGTGCACATAAACTGTCTTGAAGGGAACTTGCGGTGTGCCATCTTCGTTTTTGATGAAGTGCATAGTCATCATTGCCATGCGCGCTACCCAGAAAAAGATGATGTCAAAACCGGTAACCAGTACATCAGTAGGGTGAAAGGTCGCCAGGCGTTGAGTCTGTTCTGGCCAACCTTGGGTAGCAAAAGTCCACAGTGCCGAGGAGAACCAGGTATCCAGTACATCGTTGTCTTGGCTCAGCGGTCGATCGCCGAGTTGGTGTTGTTCGCGCACCGCCTCTTCGCTGCGCCCTACATAGACGGCGCCGCTCTCGTCGTACCAGGCCGGTATGCGGTGACCCCACCACAGTTGCCTGGAGATACACCAATCTTGTATGTCGCGCATCCACGCAAAATACATATTTTCATACTGCTTGGGGACAAACTCAATTTGGCCGTTCTCAACAGCTTCAATAGCTGGTTTGGCGAGAGTTTTAGCGTCCACATACCATTGATTAGTGAGCATCGGTTCGATAACTACGCCGCCGCGATCGCCGTAGGGGATAGTCATTTGGTTCTCTTCAATGCCAACTAGCAAGCCGAGTTGCTCGATATCGGCGACGATCTCGCGTCGCGCAGCAAAACGCTCCATGCCGCAATATTTTTCAGGCAGTGCGCCATCTAGATCACTATTTTCGCTGCCATCGCTGTTCATGCACTCAGCAATCTGGCGAATGTCGCCGTTAAAAGTGAGTATATTGATCATCGGCAACAGGTGGCGCTGACCTACTTCATAGTCATTGAAGTCATGTGCTGGGGTGATCTTTACGCAGCCGGTGCCTTTCTCCATGTTGGCGTGTTCATCGGCGACGATCGGAATGCGTCGTCCGACAAGTGGCAGTTCAACAAACTGACCGATTAAGCTCTGGTAGCGCGGATCTTGCGGATTAACCGCGACACCGGTGTCGCCCAGCAGTGTCTCTGGGCGAGTGGTGGCGACTACAATAAAGTCTTCTCCAGCAGCTGTGGTTGCGCCATCTGCCAGTGGATAGCGGATGTGCCACATTTTGCCCTTAACCTCGCGGTTCTCCACCTCAAGATCGGAGATGGCGGTGTGCAATTTTGGATCCCAGTTGACCAGGCGCTTGCCGCGGTAGATCAAGCCATCTTGGTAAAGTTTAACAAACACCTCTTGAACCGCTTTATAAAAGCCGTCGTCCATAGTGAAGCGTTCGCTCTGCCAGTCTACTGAATTGCCCAGGCGGCGCATTTGTTGGGTAATAGTGCCGCCGGATTCCTCCTTCCACTGCCAAATTTTCTCGACAAATTTTTCACGACCAAGGGCTTCGCGCCCCGGCTGTTGTTCGGCGGCTAATTTGCGTTCGACAACCATTTGCGTGGCGATACCGGCGTGGTCGGTACCCACTTGCCAAAGTGTACTTTTGCCTTTCATACGCTGGTAGCGGGTGAGGGCATCCATAATACTGTGTTGCAGCGCATGGCCCATGTGCAGGCTGCCGGTGACATTGGGTGGCGGGATGACTATGGAGTAGGCATCGCTGGGATCGCAATGCTCATCTTGCGGGGCGAAATAACCGCGCTCTTCCCACTGCTGATACCATTTTTTTTCGATCTGGTCGGGCTGGAAGGTCTTATCCATGGGCTTTTCGGTCCTGCATTGAGCGTTTAATAGAGGTGTGGTCGCGCAGTAGCGCGACGGGTTGTCGATTATAAAGGGTGGGCCGCTAGTGAGCTAGCGACGAATGGCTTTGAGCTAAGAAATAGCCCCTATTAATGTCAGCGGATGTGAATGATTGACTTGGCTGTTGTGACTCGCTCTAACGCTGTTGTTATTCAGCGCTCTAACGCTGTTGTTATTCAGCGCACTAACGCTGGTGTTTCTCAGCGGCCAGGCGCTGGCGTTCAATTTCCACGGCGTCGGCTATTTTCTCTTTGAGTAAACGCCGCAGGCCAGGCAGATAGCGCTCAACGACTTTATCGATAACCACATTGAGGTGATCTTGGGTCAGTGCGTCCACACTGGGTTGGCCAGAAAATAGCTGGTGTTGCGACTCGGCAAATTTCTGCATCTCGCGAAGCTGCCGATTAATCTCGTGAACAACCGATTTAGAGAGCGCCGGTATCTGCAATTTGTCACTGGTTTTAACCTGTGCTGGCGGTTTGCTTTGTTGGGGTTTGGTTTGTTGCGGTGTTGGTGCAGGGGGTGCGGGCTGCTCTGGCTGTTGCACAGCGGTGGCGGTGCTGCGCAGCTGCGCCACTAGGGCGCTCTGGGTCTGTTCTAATTGTGCGAGCAGTGACTCAATTTCATCAGTGGCGCGCTCTTTGCGCGGCGCACTGTGTCTTTCGACGGGGTTGCCGCCACGAGTCACCAGACGCGGGCCGCGTGTCACGCGCTAATACCTTCTGGTTGGGCTGGGAATTTTGCCGACAGGTCGTGGAACTCCAGCGGGTAACCGCGCTGTTTGTAAAAGGCGAAACGTTCGCGTTTTGCTTGCTGATAGACCGGTTCACTGTGGATCACTTCAATGACTCGTTCGAAGCGGCTAAACCAGTTGGGTGTTTCGCTGCGTAAGTTGATTAGTAGATCGTGATGATCGCCTGGCTCTTGCTCAGCAACTATCGCGATAGTATCGCTGGGCTTGTGCCCATGAGCGATAAAAGCGACGGGTTCAACCGCCCAAAGCTGCTCAGAGAGTGCTTTTGCCTGGGTGTCAGTGTCGACCATACAAAGCACTTGCTGTCCGCGCTGGGCGGCCTTAAAGATTAACTGACAGACCAGCGCAGCGGCGGCGGTATGATCACCGCCGACCTTATAAAAGGAGATGTTTGTCAACGCTTAGCGGCCCTGCTGGTTGCTAATATAGTCCATTAGCAGCGCGACAGGTCGGCCAGTCGAGCCTTTGGCTGCTCCGTGCAGCCAAGCAGTGCCCGCGATATCCAAATGCGCCCAGCGCTGTCCTTTGGCAAAGCGCGCTAAGAAACAACCGGCGGTGATGGTGCCCGCCTCGCGTCCGCCAATATTGGCCATGTCGGCGAAGTTGCTCTTTAGTTGCTGGTCATATTCAGGCCACAGTGGCATCTGCCAGCAGCGGTCGCCGCTGTTGTTGCCGCTGTTAATCAGGTCGTCAGCCAGTGACTGATCATTGCTCATCAAGCCGCTGGCGTGGCTGCCCAGCGCCATCACGCAGGCGCCGGTGAGTGTGGCGATATCAATTATCGCTGCGGGCTTAAAGCGCGCCGAGTAGGTCAAGGCATCGCAAAGAATCAGTCGGCCTTCAGCGTCAGTGTTGAGGATTTCAATGGTCTGCCCCGACATGCTAGTGACGACATCTCCGGGTTTGGTGGCGCCGCCGCTGGGCATATTCTCAACGGCAGGTACTACGCCGATAACATTGACCGGAAGCTGCAGCTCTGCCAGTGCTGCAATTACGCCAAATACACTGGCGCCACCGCACATATCAAACTTCATTTCATCCATGCCGCCACCGGGCTTGAGGCTGATACCGCCTGTGTCAAAAGTGACCGCTTTGCCAACCAAAACAGTGGGAGCAGGTTTGCTGCGCCCCTTGACGCCTTGGTAATTCATCACTATTAGCTTGGCCGGCTGATCGCTGCCAGCGCTGACAGAGAGCAGTGAGCCCATTTTGAGCTTCTTCATATCCGCTTCGCTGAGCACCTGGGTGGTCAGAGAGGCGTTGCCTTTGGCCATAGCTTGCGCCTGTTTGGCGAGGTAGCTGGGTGTGCAGATATTTCCCGGCAGATTGCCCAGATCGCGGGCAATGTTCATACCGCTACCGACCGCACCACCATGGGCCAAGCCCTTTTTAGCGGCATTGGTGGCTGCGCGGCTGGCTGCCCAGTAAGTCACCCCTTTAAGCCCGCAGGATTGATGTTTGGTCGCGCCGCGCTTGTTGTAGCGATAGCTTGCCACAGTAAAGCTTTGAGCTACCGCGGTGGCTAATGCCTGGTCGTCGGGTTGTTCGTCAACCGGTAGAGCTCCGCTGATCCAGAGCGCTTTTTTACTTTGTCCTGAGCAGATTTGCTGGGCTGCAGTGGCAATAATTTTATCGCGGCTCTGCACATCTAAGGTGCCGCCATCTTGGTCACAGCCGACCAAAAGTAGACGTTTAGCGCTTTTGCCGGGTATGTGAAGTAGACAGTGACTGCCGATTTTTGCACTGAAGTCACCACTTTTAATCAGCGCCTCGATGGCGCCGTCTAGAGCGGTATTTAACGCAGCCGCTTCAGCTTTAAGTTGTCGCCCGGTCGGCAGAATGAGAGAATCGGCACTGCTGGTGAGGATTGAGGCTGATGTCGCGTTAAATTGCATGTCTAGCTCCGATTTAATAAAAGTAGTTCGAATATTAGATAGTGTTTGAGCGATCAAAGGTCAGCTGCAAACCACTTTAAATCAGTGGTGAAGATACCATTTTTGAATGACTGTGTCTGTGCGCGCAAGCGTTTGATGCGGCAAATAACATTAACCCATGGGCTTTATTGAGTGATAATTTTCCGGTACCTGAGTCGCGAACTGCTCGCTAACACCTTTGCCGTCTGCACGGTGTTGATGTTGGTGTTGCTCAGTGGCCGCTTTGTCCGCTATCTCGGTCAGGCTGTGGCAGGTAATCTCGAGCCTGGGGTGATATTTGCCATTCTCGGCTATCGGATTCCAGACTTTATTCAAATGACCCTGCCGCTGGCTTTTTTTCTCGCGGTTATGCTCACTTTTGGTCGACTCTATGTTGAAAGTGAGATGAGCGTGTTGCGCAGTTGCGGTATCTCGGAGCGCAAATTGCTCGGTTATACGATGGTGGTAGGTGGCGCAATCGCTCTACTGGTGGCTTGGCTGAGTTTTGTGGTGGCCCCCAGCGGTACCGCCAAATATGTCGAGCTGTACACGGCTCAGCAACAAAAATCAGAGCTCGATCAGCTCTCGGCACACAGATTTTACTCTCTCGACAAAGGCAACTTGACGGTTTATGCCGGCGGGGTGGATGAAGATCAATCACTCTCCGAGCTTTTCCTAGCTATGTTTCGGCCGGTGAGCGCCGACAATGGTCGCCAGCGTGAAGGCCTCGTGTTGGTCCGCGCGGCTGCCGGCAAGCAGCTGCGCGACAGCGAAAGTGGCGGCGACTATTTAGTTTTGGAGCAGGGCGTTAGGGTAGAGGGAAGGCCAGGCAGTCGAGAATTTCGCCTGACTTATTTTGACCAGTACGGCACTCGCCTAGAGAGTGATGCAGTTGCCGCCCGCCGCCCCGATATTGATTCGCTCTCTAGCAGCCAGTTGGCGCGCCCCTCTTCACCTGCACTGACCGATGAGTATCGCGCCACTTGGCACTGGCGTTTGGCGCTGCCTATTTTAGTCTTGGTAGTCGGCTTATTAGCGGTACCGCTGGCGCGCACAGATCCCCGCAAGGGCCGCTTTGGACGGCTGTTGCCAGCGATTATTATTTACTTTGTCTACCTTGTCGCGCTCAACGCGGTGCGGGGGAGTGCGTCAAGTGGCATCGTCTCTCCGGTTTTGGGCTTTGCTGGCGTACACAGCCTTTTTATCGGTTTGGCGCTGCTGCTTTTGTTCGTAGAAAAACTTCAGTTGAGCAGGCTGCCTAAACGGCCGCTGTGGTTGGGAGGTGGCGCGTGAAAGCAATGCGACTGCTCAACCGTTATGTCGGTCGCCGTGTTGCGTTGGCTATTGCTATGGCGCTACTGGTCATTGTCGGCTTAGACGTGGTTGCAGAGGTGATCGATGAGCTAGGCGATGTACGCAATGACTACCAGTTCCGCCAAGTGATGGAGTATGTGGCGCTAACTCTGCCTTCGCAGGCCTACGATTATCTGCCGTTCTCGGCATTGATAGGCTGTTTAGTCGGGCTCGGTATTCTCGCCGGCAACAGTGAAATTGTGGTGATGCGCGCAGCGGGGATTTCACTTTGGCGAATCATGGCGATGGTGATAAGACCCATTCTCTGGTTTGTGATGGCGGGTATGTTAGTGGGGGAGTTTGCCACCCCTTACCTTGATCAGCTCGCCGATGGCCGGCGTCAACTTCAGCGCAGCGGTCTGCAGAGTAGTGTCGACGATGGCGGCGTCTGGAGCGTAGAGGGTAACGAGTACATCTATATCAATGCGGTGTTCCCCGGGGGCGTGGTATTCGGTGTGACTCGCTACCAATTCGATGAGCAGCGCAAATTACAATCGGCCAGTTTTAGCACGCGGGCAACTTATAATCAGCAGCAGCGCCATTGGATAGAGGAAAATGTTGCAGTGACCCGTTTTTACAGCCGCGACGGCATCTCGCGAACCGAGGCGGACAAGTTAGTAACGCGTATCTGGTCCAGCGAGCTGACGCCGACACTGTTGCAACAAAATATACTCGAGCCGGAAAATCTCTCTATTCGCAGTCTCGACGCATATGTTGGGTTTTTAGGCCAACAGCAGCGCGATACTGGCGCTTACCAGTTAGCTTTCTGGGCCAAGGTGCTGCAGCCGCTAACGGTGATCGGTTTAGTGGTGCTGGCCGTGGCCTTTGTTTTTGGCCCGCTGCGCGAGTCGACAATGGGGTTGCGTATCTTTGTCGGCGTGGTGACCGGTATCGGCTTTCGCATTTTACAAGATATGCTTGAGCCATCGAGTTTGGTGTTTGGGTTTCCGCCGCTGTTGGCGGTCTGCGTGCCGATTGCGCTCTGTTTTTTGATTGGCGGCCGCCTGCTGCGCCGAGCAGCTTAAGCGGCCTTTAAGACTCTTTACTTTTGGGGAGTACGACCACTTCGGTGGCAGTGGCCCGGTCGTGCCAACATTCGCGCGCCGGCAGCAGTGCCATCCAATAGCCGAGCCCCAAAACAGCCATGGAGAGCGGTGCCAACAGAACCCGCAACCAAGCTTGTTTTAGTGTAATCAGATGATGACCAGTTTGTTGGGTGCGCAGGCGCCAAGCTTTCATGCCCAGGGTCTGACCCTGCTTGCGCCAACAGATGACATAGTAACTGCCCAGTGTCGCCCAATAGCCGGCGATAAGTGGCAGTTGCACAGTGAGCGTTGCCGGTAGGTCGCGTTCCTCGCTGCCGGTGACGACCACGCGCACAATGGTGACCACGGCAAAATAAGCGACAGTGAGTGCGAAAAGTATAAATAAGTCATAAACCAGGGCAGCCAAGCGTCGCAGCAGGGTGGCGGTGGGTAGTTCTATAAACGAATCGGCTGTGGTGGTGTGGTAAGACATGTTTGGCTCTAGTGTTATCGAGTAGTTAAACCCATGATAATCTGCGCCGGCTCAGTATTGAATAGCAAACTGCATCAAGTAAAAAAATTAAATGATTGGAGAGAACCTTTGAACTGGATTTATGGTATCCACGCAGTGCAATCGCTGTTGAAGTCAGCGCCTGAAAGGGTGCTGCAGTTGCGTCTGCAGCGCAACCGCAATGATGCGCGCCTGCAAAAAGTGCAGCGTCTCGCCGAGCAGCAACAGATAGCCTTTCAGTGGGCGAGTGCCGATGAGCTCAATCAGCTGGTAGATGGCCGCCACCAAGGTGTGGCTGCCGAGTGCGCAGAGGGTGAGACTCATGATGAGAGTTATCTTTTTGAACTGCTCGCCAAAAGCGAAAAGCCGCCACTGTTTTTAGTCCTCGACGGCATAACCGATCCGCACAATTTGGGTGCTTGCCTGCGCTCGGCTGATGGGGCGGGTGTGGCTGCAGTCATTATTCCGCGCGACAACTCGGTAGGGATCACTCCGGTGGTCACCAAGGTGGCCTGTGGTGCCGCTGAGACGGTGCCGCTGGTGGTGGTGACTAATCTTGCGCGCTGTTTAGATAAGTTGCGTGCTGAAGGGGTCTGGACTGTCGGCGCGGCGGGGGAGGCTGAATCGTCCCTGTACGATCTCGACCTGACCGGTTCGATCGCTATTTTGTTGGGTGCCGAGGAGCGTGGAATGCGCAGGTTGACCCGAGAGCAGTGCGATTACACAGCAAAATTGCCCATGGCTGGCAGTGTCAGCAGCCTCAATGTGTCGGTCGCCACGGGTGTATTTCTCTACGAGGCGGTGCGTCAACGCCGTTAGAGAGGCCGGCCCGCTTCGCGGGGGTTCTCGGCGGGTCCAGAGCGCTGAGGCGGCGGTTGCATCTGCCGGGGTTAATCACTACAATTGCGCGCCCTTTATTGCCCGGGGTTCAAAAATTTGAAAATAGGGCACTCCTTGCTTCACCGCAATTGCCAAGCTGGCATTGACGGGAGGCATAATTTTCCACAAGGAGAGACAATGCGTCACTACGAAATCGTCTTCCTGGTCCACCCCGACCAGAGCGAGCAAGTATCAGGTATGGTTGAGCGTTACACCGCATCAATTGAAGCGGGCAACGGTAAAGTTCACCGTCTAGAAGATTGGGGTCGCCGTCAATTGGCTTACCCGATCAATAAAGTTCACAAAGCTCACTACGTCCTCATGAACATTGAGTGCTCGCAAGAAGTGCTCGATGAGCTCGAGTCTACCTTCCGCTACAACGATGCAGTTTTGCGCAGTATGGTTATCCGTACGCCCGAGGCTGTCACTGGCGAATCAGCAGTGATGAAATCAGAAAACGCTGACAAAGCTGATCGCGAAGCTCGCGAGCGCCGCGCCGCTGCCCGCGCCAAAGCTGACGAAGCTAAAGCAGCTGCCGATGCAGCTGCCAAAGAAGGTGAAGAAACTGAGACTGAAGAGGCGGGAGAGTAATCATGAGTAAATTCATTCGTCGTCGTAAATTCTGTCGTTTCAGCGCCGAAGGTGCACCTGCTATCGACTACAAAGATGTAGAGATGCTGCGCAACTACGTATCTGAAACAGGTAAAATCGTCCCTAGCCGTATCACTGGCACCAAAGCGCGTTACCAGCGCCAGTTGTCTGATGCGATTAAACGCGCTCGCTACATTGCGCTGCTGCCTTACAGCGACGCACACAAGTAAGCTAGACGTTTTACTGTTTTGAAAGCGCTTGCACAATTTATTATGCGCGGGCGTTGGCAGGCAGCTGCGGTTGCCTGCTTTGGGAATTTCGTCCCAATCATAAGTCCTGCTGCAGTGGCCTTGGTCAGTCTGCGTCAGGGTAGTGTCGAAGGAGCGCGGTTGGCCCCTTGGGCACTGTTGCCAAGCTTGGCGCTATTAGTCAGCGGTGGACAAGATTCACTGCTGACAGTGGCTTCCATAGCCGTGGTGCTAGTAGTGCTGGTCGCAGCCTCCGTGTTGCGCAGTTCGGCCTCCTGGGCATCGGCAGTAATGACTGCTACCGCCTGCAGTGCGGTAGCCTCACTGCTATTGATGACACTGGGTGCGAGTCAGCTCATGTCGGCAACCCAGTTGCTGGCTGAGATGCTCTCCGAGCTGAGCACTGAACAGGCGCCGCTGCCGATTGCAGCAACACCGCTGTTTGTAGCCGGCCTATTTGGCTGGATAGTCGCAGTGGGCAGTCTGATTGCAGTGCTCGTCGCCCGCTGGTGGCAAGCATCGCTCTATAACCCGGGTGGGTTTGGCAGTGAGTTTCGCCAGCTGCGGTTGGGAATGGGCAGTGCGGTAGTCCTGGCGGCAATGGTCGCGCCGGGTTGGCTGCAGGGGGTTGATTATCGCCCTTGGGTAGAGCTGTTAGCTCTGCCACTGTTGTTCTCAGGTTTGGCACTGCTGCACTACATTGCGGCGGCGCGAGGTTTAGGCGCGTTATGGTTGGGTTTGGTTTACGGTGGGTTGGTATTGTCCGATTCACTGAATATGGTAATTGTCGGGCTGGCCTGTATTGATAGCCTGATTAATATTCGCTTGCGAGTTGCCGTCAAATAGCGGTGGCTGCAAAACGATTTTACAGAGGATAGAGCAATGGAAGTTATTCTGTTAGAAAAAATTGGCCGCCTTGGCGCCCTGGGCGACAAAGTCAGTGTTAAGTCGGGCTATGGTCGCAACTACTTGGTGCCCCAAGGTAAAGCGGTTTATGCCACTGCGGCAAATACTGCTGAATTTGAATCACGCCGCGCTGAGCTAGAAGCTGCTCAAGCCGCTACATTGGCTGCAGCACAAGCTCGCGCCGATAAAGTGGCAGCGATCGCAACTGTCACCATCAGCGCTGTTGCTGGCGATGAGGGCAAGCTGTTCGGCTCTATTGGCGCTCGCGAAATTGCTGAAGCTATCACCGCAGCAGGCGGCGAAGTCGACCGCAGCGAAGTGAAATTGCCGGAAGGCCCACTGCGTGAAGTTGGCGAAGTTTCAATTGATATCCAGCTGCACTCAGACGTTGTTCAAGCGATTACAGTCGCGGTAGTCGGCGAGTAATTACGCTGCTGGCGCACTTTGGTGCGCTAACAACATTGTCAAACGGCACCGTCTCTGAAAAGATACGGTGCCGTTGTTGTTTAAAGACGATAGAATTTACCTATGAACGAAGCTCTCTACGCTGAACCCACTGCCAGCCAACCGCTGCCCCACTCCATAGAGGGTGAACAGGCGGTGCTCGGCGGGCTGATGCTCAAAAATGAAGCGTATGACACCGTCGCGGAGCTGCTTGAAAGTGACGACTTCTACAGCCGCGACCACCGGCTAATTTTTGCTGCAATGGGCCGTCTGGCGGAACAGCAGCAGCCATTTGACCCAATTACCCTCAGCGAGGCACTGCAAGCGAGTGGCGACTTGACCTCGGTTGGCGGTGCGGATTACTTGGTCGAACTGGCTCACAATACGCCGAGTTCCGCCAACATTAACTCTTACGCCCAGATTGTGCTGGAGCGATCAACCATTCGCCAGCTGATTGGCGCAGCTAGCGACATTGTCAGCAAAGGTTACAATCCGCTCGGTTGGGATAGCCAGCGACTGCTCGCTGAAGCGGAGCAAAAGCTGCAAGATATTATTGAGAATCGTCCCAAAAAGGGGGGGTTCAAAGAAGTTAATGCCCTGCTAAAAGAGACTGTGGTACGGCTGGAAGAGCTGTTCCGTTCCGATACATCGATAACGGGTGTGAGCACCGGGTGGCAAGAGCTCGACGACATGACCTCCGGTTGGCAGCGCTCTGACCTGATTATTGTCGCCGGCCGCCCCTCGATGGGTAAGACCTCATTCGCAATGAATACTGTTGAACATGCGGTCCTCCATCAAGATAAACCGGTCTTGGTGTTCTCTCTAGAGATGCCGGCCAGCCAGCTGGTGATGCGTATGCTCTCTTCGCTGGGGAAAATCGACCAGACCAAAATGCGCACAGGTAATCTGGGTGAAGATGATTGGCCGCGGCTCAGTGCAGCTGCCCAGCGCCTCAAAGATCGCCCATTGTTTATCGAAGACTCGCCTGGCCTCACCCCCTTGGAGATGCGCAACCGCATTAAGCAGTTTACCAAAGAGCGTGTAGAGCAGCTGCGCCAAGCCTGGCACGCCGAGCACGGCGGCGATGCACAGCCGGATATGGAGGCGCTCTACCAGCAGGCTGAGCCCGGTTTAATTATGGTCGATTATCTGCAGCTGATGAGCGGTAGCAACCCGGGGGAGGGTCGCGTACAGGAGATTTCGCAGATCTCTCGCGAGCTCAAGCACTTGGCCCGAGAGTACAACTGCCCAATGATAGCTCTCTCTCAGTTGAGCCGTAATCTCGAACAGCGCCCCAACAAGCGTCCGATCAACTCAGATCTGCGTGAATCGGGTGCCATTGAGCAGGATGCCGACGTCATCGTGTTCATCTATCGCGATGAGGTCTACAACGAGGACAGCCCAGAGAAAGGTATCGCCGAAATCATCCTCGGCAAACAGCGCAATGGGCCTATTGGCACTGCGCGTTTGACCTTCCTCGGCAAGTACACCCGCTTTGAAAACTTAGTTGGCGACTACTTCGCCGGCGAGTAATTGTTTTCCCTTGTTGCCTACTCCAGTGCAGCAATTGCTAGGATTTTAATATGCAAACTTTCCATACTGTCAGCGGCCTGCGCGATGCATTGATGACGGCTCGCCGCGCCGGCCAGCGCATCGGTTTTGTGCCAACGATGGGCAATCTTCACGCGGGTCACATTGCCCTGATAGAGCAAGCGCGCCAGAGTTGTGATGTTGTGGTCTGTTCCATATTCGTCAACGCATTGCAATTTGGCCTTAACGAAGATTGGGACAAATACCCGCGCACGTTTCAAGCCGACAGTGCCAAGCTGGTTGCCGCGGGCTGCGACTACCTGTTTAACCCAGAAGATATTGAGATGTACCCGAACGGTTTGGACACCCAGAGTCGAGTGATCTGTCCGACTATGACCGATGTGCTGTGCGGCGCCAGCCGGCCCGGCCATTTTGAGGGGGTCACTACTGTCGTCACCAAGCTCTTCAATATCGTCCAGCCTGATGTGGCTATTTTTGGTGTCAAAGATTACCAGCAACTGGCAGTGATCCGCCGCATGAGCGAAGATTTGTGTATGGCAGTGGAGATTGTCGGTGCCCCAATTCATCGCGAAGCGGATGGACTGGCGATGAGCTCTCGCAACAGTTATATCACTGCAACAGAGCGACCGCTGGTGACTGTTTTGCACAATACGCTGCTCGAGATTGCCGCGGCATTAGAGTCCGGCGAGAAAAACTTTGCCAGCCTAGAGCAGCGCGGCATAGCCGCAATCAGTTCCGCTGGATTCAAGCCGGACTACCTGTCGATAAGCAACAGTAAAACACTGGAACCCGCCGCCCACGATGACACCGAGCTGACTGTGTTAGGGGCGATGTTTACCAGCGCGGCGCGGCTGATTGACAACACCAGTGTGGTGCTCGCTTAACGCGCGCAGTAGCGCCGCTGTTGCTGTTCTGCTCTGGCCAGTTCTTGCTCCCGCTCACTATCGGTGAGAAAGCGAAATTCGCCGCTAACGGTGTCGCGCAGACGCAAACGGTTACCGTTGCTAAATAGCGAGACATTGTCGCGGGCCTGTTGGCACGCTTTCGCCCGCTCTGCGGCCTCTCGTGGTAGATCGCCTGCAACTACTGTTCCAGGTGCTAAAAGGGGCGGGGTGGGCGCAGTTTTAATCGAGTTTACAGCCCCATTTTCAACCGATTGAGAACCTTCAATGGGAACCGCGCTACTGGGCAGGTGTGGCGGCGGTTGATCACCGTAATGGGTTTTGCCCTGCTCATCTTGCCAGCGCACTATTTCACCACTTAGGCAGAGAGAAGAGACAACGAGAAGTGCCAGCGCAGTGAAGAGATGCATGGATAGTTCTCAGCTAAGTATTGGAGCTTGTCAGTTTAACAATGCGCAGTCGCCAACAACCGGCAAAGGCGCTTGACTGCAGAAAATATATTGCCATAATGCACGCCATCTAAACATACCGGTTTAGATAGTTAACGCCAGCTCGGCATTACCCGTGCCGCTGGTCATGTCTAGCGATGGTGCTGTTACCCGCAGCCTACATCCAGCCACCTGCACTTACCGGTGCGGCTGAATTAACCGCTCTCGCGGTATCCTCTACATGTCCAAGCGCTCTCGCCGAGCTGGTAAAAGACCAGCAGCTGTCTTACAGCGAGGAGTGATTGTGGAAAATTTATCTGGTGGCGATATCGTCATACGCGCATTGCGCGATGCGGGTGTTGAGTATATTTGGGGCTACCCAGGCGGCTCCGCCCTGCACATTTACGATGCGATATTTCGTCAAGATGACGTCAAACATCTTTTGGTTCGCCATGAGCAGGCCGCGGTTCACGCCGCAGATGGCTATGCGCGCAGCAACGGCAAAGTGGGTACGGTACTGGTTACCTCTGGACCTGGCGCTACCAATGCGATTACCGGCATTGCTACTGCGTACATGGATTCGATTCCGCTGGTGGTGATCTCCGGGCAAGTGCCATCTTCCAAGATTGGTGAAGATGCCTTTCAAGAGACCGATATGGTCGGTGTTTCACGCCCGATTGTTAAGCACAGTTTCCTGGTTAAGCGCCCAGAAGATATAGCCGCGACTATCGCCAAAGCCTATTACATTGCCTCCACTGGCCGCCCCGGTCCCGTTGTTGTGGATATCCCCAAGGATATGACCGACCCGGCAATCAAGGTGCCCTACGAATACCCCAAGCAAGTCGCTATGCGCAGCTACCAGCCCAACGAACGAGGCCACAGCGGCCAGATCAAGCGCGCGCTGAAAACGCTGCTCGGCGCCAAACGCCCTATGATTTATGCAGGTGGCGGTGTGATCATTGATAACGCCAGCGATCTGCTGACTGCGCTGACCCGCAAACTCAACTACCCCATTACCAACACCTTGATGGGGTTGGGCGCCTTTCCAGGTAGCGATAGACAGTTTGTCGGTATGCTTGGCATGCACGGCACCTATGAGGCTAACCAGGCGATGCATCACGCCGATGTTATTTTCGCGGTAGGCGCGCGCTTTGATGATCGCGTCACCAACGCGACAGAAAAATTCTGTCCTCACGCTACCATCATCCATATTGATATAGACCCCACCTGCATCTCGAAAACAGTCGGTGCCGATATCCCGATCGTCGGCAGCTGTAAAACTGTTCTCACCGATATGCTCGAGCTGCTAGATAGCATGGGTGCCCCAGACAGCGGCGCGCTGGCTGAGTGGTGGACAACCATTGATGATTGGCGCGCACGTCATGGGATCTACACCGCCGACCGATTTGAGGCGAGTGGTGGATCGCTGATCAAGCCGCAAGACGTGATAAAAATGCTTCACAAGGTCACCGGTGGCGACGCTTTTGTTACCTCCGATGTGGGCCAGCATCAGATGTTCGCCGCCCAGTACTATCTGTTTGACAAGCCCCGTCGCTGGATCAACTCAGGCGGTCTGGGCACGATGGGGTTCGGCCTGCCTGCAGCTATGGGTGCGCAGTTGGCACACCCCGATGCGATGGTCGCCTGTGTCACCGGTGAAGGGAGTATTCAGATGAATATTCAAGAGCTCTCTACCTGTACTCAGCACGGTCTGCCGGTCAAGATCATCAACCTGAACAATTCGGCACTCGGTATGGTGCGCCAGTGGCAGGATATGCAGTACAGCGCTCGCTATGCCAGCAGTGTTTACGAAGATTCACTGCCAGACTTTGTTGCGCTCACCGAAGCGTATGGGCATGTGGGTATGCGCGTCACCGAATTTGATCAATTAGAGAGCAAAATGCGCGAGTGTTTTGCGCTGAAAGATCGAGTGGTGTTTATGGATATTGTTGTCGATCGTGCCGAGCACGTTTATCCGATGCAGATCGCCGGTAACGCCATGAATGAAATGTGGCTGAGCAAGACGGAGAGAACCTAATGCAACGTATCATCTCTATTCTTTTAGAAAACGAACCGGGTGCGCTGTCTCGGGTGGTGGGGCTGTTTTCCCAGCGCGGTTACAATATTGATACGCTCAATGTCGCCCCCACTGAAGATCCGACGCTGTCGCGTCTGACGCTGTCCACTAACGGCGATGAAAAAATGGTCGAACAGATCATTAAACAGCTGCATAAATTGATCGATACCATTAAAGTGGTCGACCTCAGCGAAGGTCCCCATGTTGAGCGCGAACTGTTGCTGGTCAAAGTGCGTGCAGTGGGTATTGAGCAGCGCACAGAACTGAGAAACAGCGTCGAGATTTTCCGTGGCCATATCGTAGATGTGACACCGACCAGTTACACAGTGCAGATGGCTGGAGACGGTCAGAAACTCGATGCTTTCATCGAGGCTATTCGCGATATTGGCACCATGGAAGTGGTCCGCTCGGGTATTTCTGGAATCGCTCGCGGCGAGAAATTTTTACTGGTCTAGGCGCTGCCTACACCGCAACCTAACAGCTAACTTAAAGGGTAAATATTATGCAAATTTATTATGATAAAGATTGCGATCTGTCGATCATCAAAGGCATGAAAGTCGCTATCATCGGTTACGGCTCGCAGGGCCACGCCCATGCTAACAACCTCAAGGATTCAGGTGTTGATGTCACCGTAGGTCTGCGCCCCGGTTCATCTTCTGCAGCCAAAGCTGAGGCCGCTGGCCTTAAAGTTGCCGAAGTGCCTGCAGCTGTCGCCGCTGCGGATTTGATCATGATTCTCACTCCGGATGAGTTCCAATCGGCACTCTACCGCGACGAAGTTGAGCCGAACCTCAAGCAGGGCGCCACTCTCGCATTTGCCCACGGTTTTGCTATTCACTACAACCAAGTCGTGCCGCGCGCTGACCTAGATGTCATCATGATCGCTCCCAAAGCGCCAGGCCATACTGTGCGCAGTGAATTTGTTGGCGGCGGCGGTATCCCCGATCTGATCGCCATCCAGCAAGATGTCTCAGGTCGCGCCAAACAGGTCGCACTCTCTTACGCCAGCGGCGTGGGCGGCGGCCGCACTGGCATCATTGAGACTACTTTTAAGGACGAGACTGAAACCGATCTATTCGGCGAGCAGGCAGTTCTCTGTGGTGGTGCAGTAGAATTGGTTAAAGCCGGCTTTGAAACACTGACTGAGGCCGGTTACGCGCCTGAGATGGCATACTTTGAGTGCTTGCATGAGCTCAAATTAATCGTTGACCTGATGTATCAGGGCGGTATAGCCAACATGAACTACTCCATCTCGGTCCAGAGGTGATTAACGACGAGTCGCGCGCGGCGATGCGCAATGCGCTCAAGCGTATCCAAAATGGTGAGTACGCCAAGATGTTCATCAGCGAAGGTGCCTTGAACTACCCGTCGATGACAGCTTACCGTCGCAACAATGCCGCTCACCCGATTGAGCAAGTAGGTGCTCAACTGCGCGGGATGATGCCTTGGATCACCAAAAATGCGCTGGTCGACAAAGAGAAAAACTAATTCTCCAAGCGACTGAGTAAGAACAAAAAACGGCCCTCTTAACGGGCCGTTTTTTGTTATCCTTGCGGGAGATTTATTCGTGCGTACAAAGGAGTGGTTGTGGATCAGCTAACTGAAAATCAGCGCCATTTGCCGTTGGATGGGGCGATTAACCTGCGTGATTTAGGCGGTTATCGCAGCCGCGACGGCCGGCTAGTTCGTTGGGGTAAAATTTATCGCTCGGGCCATATGGCAAAACTGAGTGAGCGCGGACAGCAGCAACTTGTGCAACTTGGTATCAGTGAGATCCACGATTTTCGTCGCCCCGAGGAGCGTCAGCGCGCACCCACTCCAGAGCTGAGCTCTACTATTGTGGAGGGTTACGATATGTCTATCGGCAGTGTCTCCAAATTTTGGGACTACCTGTTTGCCGGTGGCATGAGTGACCAGCGCGCTTTCGATCTAGTGCTCAACTCCTATCGCAGCTGTGCAGCCGACGTGATCCCCGGTTATCGACAACTTTTTTCGCACCTGCTGCGACCCGACGAAGGGGCTACACTGTTTCACTGTGCCGCAGGCAAAGATCGCACCGGTATGGCGGCGGCGCTAATCCTTACCGCCCTAGAGGTGCCGCGCGAGGATATTATTGAAGATTACATGTTGACCCAAAAATACTTCGATTCAGAAGTGCTGATGGGATTAATTGAAGAGCACCTACGCAATGCCGGCGCTAACGAATATCAGCGCAGCTGGTTAGTACCTTACTGCGCAGTCTATCCGGAATATTTAGAGGCATTCTTTGATTCTGTGGAGGCACACAGCGGTAGTGTGGCCAACTATTTAGAGCGAGAGCTAGGAGTCGGTGCGCAGCAGCGGGCAGCACTGGCGGAGCGCTACCTGCAATACAGCTGAGGGTGTAGACTGGCCTGGTTAATCAATACAAATATAAAGAGAGTTACATGAGTGAATCACAAGCGCGCAAGCGCGGTATCTATTTATTGCCGAATTTGCTGACCACTGTCGCTATGTTTGGTGGGTTCTACGCCATTCTCGCCGGTTTTAGTGGTGAGTTTGAGATGGCGGCGATAGCCATTTTTGTCGCCATGGTATTTGACGGTCTCGATGGCCGAGTAGCGCGTATGACCCATACTGAGAGTGATTTTGGCGTCCAATATGACAGTTTGTCTGACATGGTTTCGTTTGGTGTAGCGCCGGCGATTGTTTGCTACAGCTGGATGTTGCAAGGGCTTGGTAAGTTGGGCTGGGCAGCGGCTTTCATTTATGCCTCTTGCGCAGCACTGCGGTTGGCGCGTTTTAACACCCAGGTTAAAAGCAATGATAAGCGCCATTTTATCGGTGTGCCTAGTCCCATCGCTGCGGCGGTAGTGGCCGCATTTGTCTGGAGTGGTGCAGAGTTAGAACCGAGCACGCCGCTAGCCTTGTTGGCCGCCTTGGTAACTGCCGGTGCGGGTCTGTTGATGGTCGTCAATCTGCGCTATCCAAGCTTTAAAGAAGTTGATCTGCAAGGCAAAGTACCCTTTGTAGTGATCTTTGCTATCGCGGTGGGCTTTGCTCTGGTGAGTATGGCCCCCCCCAAATTCTTTTTGCTGTTTGCTTTGGCCTACTGCGCTATGGCGCCTTTGTTGTGGCTGCAGCGCAAATGGCGAGGCTCCCCGACTGACGATATCCAACTCAGCGACGAGCAGATCGACGCGGTGATTGAAGGCGAGGGCGAAGCTGCAGAAGAGATAGTTAACGCCGATCAAGCTGATAGCACACGAGAGAAAGAGCAACCGTTGGCAACCGCTAATAAAGCTGGTTGAATAGAGAGATGACAATTTATCGAAACAACTCCAATGCTTTGCCGCTGCGCTTTTTATGCTGTGCAATGCTACTGCGCCTGCTGCCCGTGCGGGCATCTCTCTGTTAATAAAAATTAAACCGGTTGTTAGTCGTTGAATTCTTAGCTTTGTGCGGCGAGAATTTGTAACTATTAGGTGGCTCTGGTGCCGCCTCAGAACGAGAATATCCCATGAGTAAGCAACAATTAATCATTTTTGATACCACCTTGCGCGATGGCGAGCAGAGCCCAGGCGCTTCAATGACCAAAGATGAGAAAGTACGCATTGCTAAGTCGCTTGAAAAGCTACGTGTCGATGTCATAGAAGCAGGATTTGCAATATCTAGTCCCGGCGATTTTGATGCGGTAAAAACTATAGCTGAAACTATTAAAGAGAGCCGTATCTGTAGCCTCTCGCGCGCTGTTCGCGGTGATATTGAACGCGCCGGTGAAGCACTGGCCAATGCCAATGCCGGTCGTATTCACACGTTTATCGCCACATCGCCTATTCACATGCAGCACAAGTTGCAGATGCAGCCCGACGAGGTCTTAGAGCAGGCTGTCGGTGCGGTCAAAATGGCCCGCAATTTGATTGATGATGTCGAGTTCTCACTGGAAGATGGCAGCCGCAGTGAGTTCGATTTTATGTGCCGCGTTATCGAGGCGGTGATCGATGCCGGTGCGCGCACTATCAACATCCCCGATACGGTTGGCTACGGTGAGCCGGGCGAATATGGCAGCATGATTGGTCGAGTGATCGACAATGTGGTTAATGCCGACAAAGCGATATTTTCGGTCCACTGCCACAACGATTTGGGTTTGGCTGTGGCCAATTCCCTCTCTGCAGTGCGCCACGGCGCCCGTCAGGTTGAGTGCACAATTAATGGGCTGGGAGAGCGTGCCGGCAATGCCTCGCTGGAAGAGATCGTTATGGCTGTGCGCACCCGTCATGATTTGTTTGATGTCCAAACGCGTATCGACGCCACCCACATCGTGCCGACCTCTAAATTGGTCTCCAGTATTACCGGCTTTCCGGTGCAGCCCAACAAAGCGATTGTTGGCGCCAACGCCTTCTCGCACGAGTCCGGCATTCACCAAGATGGCGTGCTTAAGTTCCGCGAAACCTACGAGATCATGAAAGCAGAGGATGTCGGTTGGAACACCAATAAACTCTCGCTCGGCAAACTCTCCGGTCGCGCAGCACTGGCCGCGCGTCTAGACGAATTGAGTATTAGCTTTGACAGCAAAGAGGAGTTCGCGCAAGTGTTCGCCCGCTTTAAAGAGCTGGCAGACAAAAAACGCGAGATCTACGACGAAGATCTGCAAGCGCTGGTCAGCGATGTGCAGATGGGCAGCGAGGAGCAGTCTATCGCCCTCACCAGCCTAGAGGTGTTGTCCAAGAGTGGCCAATTGCCAACCGCCAAAATTGGCGTGCGTTATCGAGAGCAAGATTTTACCGCTCAAGCCGCGGGCGATGGTGCGGTTGATGCCATTTTCAAAGCGATTGAGCAGATGATTGAGAGTGGCACCGAATTGCTGCTCTACTCAGTGAATGCAGTTACGCAGGGTACCGACTCGCAGGGTGAGGTCACTGTGCGCCTCCAAAAAGATGGCCGTGTAGTCAATGGGCAGGGTGCCGATACTGATGTATTGGTCGCCAGTGCCAAAGCCTACCTCAATGCCCTGAGCTTGATGCGCAACCCCGGGCGACTGCACCCACAGTTGGGTGGTGTCTAAGCCGTGCAATTAAGCGCCCACTGCCATGCATTGAATGCGTTGGGCGTTGTGCAGTATCTGCCGCGCGACAGCTGGAAGATTGCTGCAGTCGCTCAAAGTGGCGCCGTTCGCCCAACTGCGGTGGCAGCGCCGGCGGCTGAAGCGCTGCTGGCGCAGTTGGAGAGTGCGCCTGTCGCTGCAGCAGAGCCCAGCAAAAAAACAGTCAATATCAGTGAAGTGGCCGCCCCAGTCGCTGAGTCAATAACGGCTACTCCTGCGCAAACTCAGCCTCTCCAGCCCCTTAAGCTGGCACTCTGGCAGGCTGGTGAGGAGTGGCTGTTTCTTGCCGACGTAACCTCACAACTGCCCACTAGTGCCGAGCAGAAGTTGCTCGCCAATATTGCCCGCGCATTGCATACACCGCCTCTGGCGGCGTTGGAATTGATAGAGTGGCCGCTGCCCGGCGCTTCGGAACTGCCTTGTGAAGATCCCTTCGGGCATGAATTCTTGTCAGTCCTGTTCGATGCCCGCTTTCAGAGTCGCCCAACACAGAAAGTAGTTTGGTTGGCGAGTCGTGACGAAATCGATTTGGGCGCTGTTATCGGTGCGCAGGCCGTGGCGACTATGGCCGGTTTAGTACAGCTGCAGATCCCTAGTCTTGCCCGCCTGCTCTCTGATCCTGCTCTGAAGGCACAGAGCTGGGCTCGGTTGTGTCCGCATGTCGTGCCTTCGCAAAGTGACTGATAATCAATCTCTGCCAGAGGATTGGCAGTGGCGTCAGATGGGTGGCTGCGATATCGATGCTGCGCTTGATATTGAA
Source organism: SAR92 clade bacterium (assembly GCA_042091915.1). Classification (GTDB taxonomy): domain Bacteria; phylum Pseudomonadota; class Gammaproteobacteria; order Pseudomonadales; family Porticoccaceae; genus LSUCC0057. Next base: position 28,762 of record JBELGO010000011.1, read on the forward strand.
CAGCGTGTCTCCCCTGATCCGTGGCGGCGCTTTGCCTTTGAGCAGAGTATAGAGAGCCACAGCGCACAAGTGCTGGTTGCCCATCCCCAACAACTTCAGGGATTTTTACTCTGGAGTGTGACTGCCGATCAAGCCGAGCTGCTCAACATTGCTCTGCACCCCAGTCAGCAGGGAAAAGGCTACGGCAGGATGCTGCTCGATCACTTAACAAGCCAGCTGCCCTGTGCTGTAGCGTCACTTTTTCTAGAGGTGCGCGCCAGCAATTTTGCCGCTATTGCTCTCTACCAAAGTTACGGTTTTAATCAAATCGGCGAGCGACGCGGCTATTATCGCGCCAGCAGTGATCCACTGGCGGGGCGCGAAGATGCCCTAGTGATGGCGCTGGAGCTGCTTAACTAACCTGCCAGCAGCTCGTGCTACACTCTTTTAAAATACAGCGACTATTAAAGCGGTGTCTGATCGACTTGGGGACTTTGAATGAGTGATGAGAATTTACAAAAAGCGTCTGATACGCCTAACGCCGCGTTTCCATGGCGATTGCTGTGGTTAGATCTGCTCGGATCACTGTTGGTGGCGGTCGGTTTTTTGCAGTTTATCGCTCAAGGCCTCTCGGCCATCGCATCAGCTCAAATGGTGCTGGGCTTTGCCCTGATGGTGCCGCTGATTCGTCACTTTCTGACGCGCTCAAGACAGCGCGATTAATACGAGGTTTTATACATATGCTCTATTGGCACTGGTTAGTTTTAGGCATGCTGTTGGCAATGGCCGAAATCTTTCTGCCCAGTTTTACTTTTCTATGGTTTGGCGCAGGCGCA
>JBELGO010000012.1:0-28917 GCA_042091915.1 SAR92 clade bacterium
GTCTACGGAGTCGCACCGCTGGTTGCTGCGCAAGCTGTTAAAAGAACATGTAGAGGCTACTGGTAGTGAATGGGCGAAAGAGATTGATACCAATTTTGCTGAACACGCCCGTAAGTTCTGGTTGGTGAAGCCAAAGGCAGCGAGTCTGACCGGGCTTATCGCCCAAGCGGTAGCCAATCCGCAATAACACCTGCAACGCGCTGAATAGAGATTAAATCAAATTGAGAGTGGGGGCTTGTCCCCCAGCAACAGAGGCCACTGATATGGCAGAACGTCTAAAGAACGATTTTCAGTTTCTCGATGCCGAGCGTATCGATCCGCCCAAGCGCGATATTGAGCGCCGCAAGGTGGAGTTTGTAGAGATTTATGATCCCTTTACAGAGAGCAAAGCGGCCAGCCAATCACACCGCTGTCTCTCCTGCGGCAACCCTTACTGTGAGTGGAAGTGTCCGGTTCACAACTACATTCCCAACTGGCTACAATTGGTCTCTGAGGGAAACATCATTGAGGCGGCAGAGCTTAGCCACCAGACTAACTCGCTTCCTGAAGTGTGTGGGCGGGTCTGTCCACAAGACCGTCTCTGTGAAGGCGCTTGTACACTCAATGACGGTTTTGGTGCTGTGACGATTGGTTCGGTAGAAAAATATATTACCGACACGGCTCTAGCGATGGGCTGGCGCCCCAATATGGAGAGCGTTACCCAGACAGGTAAGCGCGTCGCGGTAATTGGTGCCGGTCCCGCCGGAATCGGCTGTGCCGATATTTTAGTGCGCAACGGTGTCACCCCGGTAGTTTTTGATCGCTATCCCGAAATAGGCGGTCTGCTGACCTTTGGTATTCCTGAATTTAAACTTGAGAAAGAGGTGATCCGCACCCGCCGCGAAGTTTTAGAGGGTATGGGGGTCGAGTTTCGACTCAATACGGAAATCGGCCGCGATGTCAGCTTTGAAGCTTTGTTGGCAGAATACGATGCCGTGTTCCTGGGTATGGGAACCTATAAAGCGATGAAGGGCGGATTTGCCGGTGAAGAGCTCAATGGCGTACACGAGGCACTCAACTTTTTGGTTGCCAACGTTAACCGCAATCTCGGCTTTGAAAAGAGTGCTGACGATTTTGTCGATATGCGCGGCAAGCGTGTGGTGGTGCTCGGTGGCGGCGATACGGCGATGGATTGCAACCGCACCTCCATCCGTCAAGGCGCCAGCTCGGTAACCTGTGCCTATCGTCGCGATGAAGAAAATATGCCCGGCTCGCGCCGTGAGGTGAAAAATGCCCGCGAAGAGGGTGTTGAATTCCGCTTTAATGTCCAGCCTATAGAAATAGTCGGCGATAGCGATGGCAATGTCACCGGTGTGAAATTTGTTACAACAGCGCTCGGCGAGCCCGATGAAAATGGTCGCCGCCGCCCCGAGCCGATTGCCGGTAGCGAAGAGATCATTGCTGCCGATGCGGTTTTGGTAGCATTTGGTTTCCAGCCCAATCCGCCCGAGTGGCTCAGCCAGCACGGTGTGAATATTGCCGACTGGGGTGGTGTGATTGCACCCGAAGCACAAGACAAGCCGTTCCAGACTAGCAACCCTAAAATCTTTGCCGGCGGCGACATGGTGCGCGGCTCTGATCTTGTCGTCACGGCTATCTGGGAAGGTCGACAAGCGGCTGAGGGTATCCTCGACTATCTCGACGTTTGAGACTTTGCTAATCCAGTACGCGCAGCTATTCAGTTGCGCAGTCAGTTAATAAGTGAGATTTTCGATGACAGAGCCTACGTCAAATTTTGCACCGCTTAAAAATGATTGTTTCTTGCGCGCACTGCTGCGCCAGCCAGTTGATCGGACACCGGTTTGGATGATGCGCCAAGCGGGTCGCTACCTACCCGAATATCGCGCTTCACGCGGTCAGGCCGGCGATTTTATGAGCTTGTGTAAAAATACCGAGCTCGCTTGCGAGGTAACTCTGCAGCCGTTGCGTCGCTATCCGCTCGATGCCGCTATTCTCTTCTCAGATATTCTCACTATCCCCGATGCGATGGGTTTAGGTCTCTACTTTGAGACTGGAGAGGGTCCCAAATTTCACAAGCCGGTGCGCACTGAACAGGCGATTGAAGCGTTAGAAGTTGTCGATACCGCGCGCGATTTAAGTTATGTCACTGATGCGGTGAGCATGATTAGGCGCGAGCTCAACGGCTCTGTCCCTCTGATTGGTTTTTCGGGAAGCCCTTGGACGCTAGCCACATACATGATCGAAGGTGGCTCATCGCGCGATTTTGCCCGTGCAAAAACTATGCTCTACACCCAGCCCGAGTTGATGCACCAACTGCTGAGCAAATTGGCCGCTTCGGTGACCAACTACCTCAATGCGCAGATCGATGCCGGCGCTCAGGCAGTACAGATATTTGATACTTGGGGCGGCGCACTGAGCCATGTGGCTTACCGCGAGTTCTCTCTGCGTTATATGAACGATATTGTCGCAGGCCTCAAACGCCATGCCGATGGCCGAGAAGTGCCGGTGATACTGTTTACCAAAGGGGGCGGTCAGTGGTTGTCAGCGATGGCCGAGAGCGGCTGCTGTGCACTGAGTGTCGATTGGACTGTTGACTTGGCTCAGGCTCGCGGCCTGGTGGGCGACAAGGTGGCACTGCAGGGCAATATGGATCCGGCTCTACTGCGCGCCGACGACGCGACCATTATCGCCGAGGTGCAGCGTATCTTAGAGAGTTACGGCAGCGGCACCGGTCACATCTTCAACTTGGGCCACGGTATTACACCAGATATCAATCCTGACCGAGTGGCGACCTTTATCAATCAAGTGGTCGACTGCTCCCCGCGCTTTCACGCGGGTTAATGTTCTAGGTCTCTTCGCTGGCGATACGTTCGCCCATCAACACTGAGCAGCCTGGTTCAACAATACTGAGCCAATCGAGACGGTCGTCTGGGAACAGTGCTATCACTGTCGAGCCAAACTGAAAGCGACCGATCTCCTCGCCGCGCTTAAATTCGAGCGCTTGATCGCTGTGGTCGCGTTCACGTACATCGCCAGGCCCGGGCTGCTCGTGGCCGCTCCAGACTGTCTCAATGCCAGCCACTAACATGGCGCCCACCAGTACTAGGGTAAAAGGCCCGCGATCGCTCTCAAATTCGCAGACAAGTCTCTCGTTGCGAACGAAAAGGTCCGCTAAGCCGATGGCGGTCTTCTCGTTGACTGAAAACAGCTCGCCAGGAATATAGCGGCTAGTCACAAGTCGACCATCGCATGGCATGTGGACACGGTGGTAATCGCGCGGCGAAAGATAGATGGTGGCAAACTCGCCATCTTCATAGCGAGCAGCACTCTGTGGGCTGCCGAGCAGTTTTTCGGCAGAGTACTCGACTCCTTTTGCCTGAATCAGCAGCCCTTCCTCAATATCGCCAAATTGGCTAATAACTCCGTCTGCGGGTGAAACAATCGCCTCTGGGCTGCTATCTATCGGGCGCACACCCTCGCGCAGTGCGCGGGTGAAAAAGGCATTGAAGTGCTCGTAATCGGCCAGATCGGTGGAGGCGGCTTCATCAAAGTTGATATTGAAGTGGCGAATGGCTGCTCGAATGAGTGCGTTTTTAAGCCACACTCGGCGGCTTTCGGCGACGCGTCCAATGCAGCGTGACAACCAGGTTTTGGGAAGAAGTCGCTGCAGCGCGATAAATAGTTCAATGCGGGTTGAGGATGTCATACGGGCTCTCTCGATAGGATCATAGTCAATTCTGATGGCAGGGGATGCTAACTAATTAGGCCGTGCCTGTCATCCTCGTCTGGGTGCGTTAAAGTCACGATGCTGGAGTCTCAATGGTGGCGACAATTTGTCGATAGTTGGCCAGCCGGCGAGGGTCTATATCGCCACGCTGCTCGGCGGCAAGCAGCGCACAGCCCGGTTCGCTTTGGTGGCGACAGTCGCGAAATTTACAGCGCTTGTATGCGTCAAAGTCTATATAGCCATCGATCACATCACGCGCCTGGATATGGCTGAGCCCAAAGTCGCGAATTCCCGGCGAATCTATCAGCGACCCTCCCGAGGGAAGGGGGTAGAGGCGTGAAGTCGTGGTGGTATGTCGGCCCTTGTCAGCCCCTTGCGAGAGCGCGCCGACGCTACTATTAGCTTGCGGCTGTAACTGGTTGAGCAGTGAGGATTTACCCACTCCAGATTGGCCCACCAGGATTGAAGTATGCCCCGACAAATAGTTAAGTAGTGGTTCGAGTCCCTGCTCGGTCGTGGCTGAGCAGCGGATGACGGTATAACCAATCTCTGTGTAGAGCTCACAGAGCTGTTCGATCTCTACTTGCGTGGTGGCGTCGAGTAGATCGGTTTTGTTGAGTACTAAGAACGGGGTAATTTTTTGCAATTCGGCGGCGACCAAGTAGCGGTCGATAAGGTTGCTATGGGCTTCGGGATACGGGGCAAAAACAATCCCAATACGATCGATATTGGCCGCGACCGGTTTGAGTTTGCCGAAATTATCCGGGCGGATGAGCTCACTATCGCGCGGTTGGCGGGCGACCACTACGGCGGTGGAGTCGTCGCTTTGAATCACTGCTCGGTCGCCGACCACCAGCGGCTCTAAATTGGCGCGCAAATGACAGCGCTGGATCTTTGCGGCGCTGTCGATGATCTCAACCTGATCGCCGAAATGGGCAATCACCGTGCCATCAAAGCGCACTGCGATATCATCGAGCTGGAAATCTGCGACAACATGGTCGCGACTGCGCTGCTGGCGGTTGTCGATGCGCCGCTGTTGCTGTTGATTGAGACGCCGTTTGCTCATAGTGCAGGAGAGCCCCACAGCGGTGCTGGCAAATTTGTACGCTTTGGCAGTGTAAGAGGATTGATTTTCACCGCTGCAGCATAGCGGATTTAACGGTTAATTACCCGCTTAGCTGCGGCGATGTTAAAGTACGCCCCTACAGCAAAAGCGAGTATTGGAGCAGTGGTCATGGCGGGATATCACCCAGACAATTTAATTTGGATCGATTTAGAGATGACGGGATTGAGCCCGCAAAATGATCGAATTATCGAGATCGCCACACTGGTGACGGATAGCCAACTCAATCTATTAGCGCAGGGGCCAGTTTTCGCCATCCATCAGAGTGACGCTCTGCTCGATGGCATGGATGAATGGAATACGCGCCAACACGGCGGTTCGGGCTTAACCGATCGAGTGCGCAGCAGCGAAATCGATGAAGCTTATGCTGAGCAGGCCACTATCGTTTTCCTAGAGCAGTGGTTGCCGGCGGGTAGCTCGCCCATGTGCGGTAACTCGATCTGCCAAGACCGGCGTTTCCTGGCTAATTATATGCCCGCTTTAGAGCGCTTTTTTCACTACAGAAATCTCGATGTCAGCACCCTCAAAGAGCTAGCTAAACGCTGGAGGCCAGAAGCATTAAAAGGTTTCAGTAAGCGCGGTGCACACACGGCGTTAGCCGACATAGAAGATTCGATAGCCGAGCTGCGCCACTACCGCCAGCAGCTATTTAAGTTCTAAGGCTGATCGTCTAGGCGCTGTCGCTGTGTCTGCAGTGCCCAGTCGATATGCTCGCGCACGAGTTCGTCGTCGATATCAGCCCGGCTCTGTAAAACCTGAATGGCAGCTGCGGCATCTGACCAATTGCCCAAGCCCACGCTGAGGTTGCGCAACCAGCCGCGGTAGCCAATACGGCGAATCGGCGACCCAGCTGTGCGCTCTAACCACTGCTGTTCTGACCACATAAACAGCTCAGCCAACTGGCTGTCTTGGAGCTGGTGGCGCGGAGCGAAATCGGCTTGTTGGGTCTGAGCCGGCTCGCGATTCCACGGGCAGAATATTTGGCAGTCATCACAGCCAAATACGCGATTGCCAAGCGCGCCCCTGAGCTCTACGGGTATTGAGCCGCGGTTCTCAATAGTCTGATAAGCGATACAGCGCCTGGCATCCAACTGGTAGGGTGCTGTAAAGGCGTCGGTCGGGCAGGTAGTCAAACAGGCGCGGCAGTTGCCGCACTGGTCGGTTTGGTCGCTGCTGTCTACCGGTAAAGGGGCCGAAGTGAATAACTCGCCGAGGAAAAACCACGATCCCGTCTCAGAATTGATCAACAAGGTATTTTTGCCAATCCAGCCGAGCCCGGCTTGTTCAGCTATAGGTTTCTCCATCACCGGTGCGCTGTCGACAAAGGGTCTTTGGATAAGTTCTGGCTGGCTTGCATCGAGTGGCATGGCATCGATGGCGGCACGTATTTTATCGGCCAGCTGAGCGAGACGTTTGCGGATTAGCTTATGGTAGTCGCGGCCCAGGGCATAGCGAGATATGTACGCTTTGTCGTCGCTTTTAAGCACTGCCAGCATGGAATTGTCGGCGAGATAATCCATGCGCACACTGATGATTCGCAGTGTTCCCGGCAGCAGTTTTTCAGGGCAGCTGCGCAGCTCAGCGCGCTCTTGCATCCATTCCATTGAGCCGTGATGGCGAGCTTGGAGCCACTGCTGCAAGCGCTCCGAGGCGAGCGCCAGATCGGGCTCGCTGACCGCGCACTGGGCAAAGCCGAGCTCTGCAGCCCAGTTTTTTATCTGTAGAGCCAATTCAGCCCACTGCTGCCCTTCGGTCATGAGGTAATCTCGCCTATAATCGGCAAACATTTTAAACCCTGGGTTCAATTATGTCTCAATCTAGCAGCGATTATCTCAATACCCAACTACCACTGAGTAGTCGGCTCTTCTGTGCCAGCGGTGTCGCCGCTATCGATGCCGCTGCACAAGCTGCCGGCCGCAGCAGCCAACAGTTAATGAGCCGCGCTGCCCACGCCGCCCTAGAGGAGATTGAGCGCGAATTTGGTCAAGAGTTACCACTATTGATCGCCTGCGGCGGTGGCAATAACGGTGGTGACGGTTACGCCCTTGCAGCGTTAGCGTCTGGCCGCGGTCGTGCCGTAGCAGTCGCAGAACTGGGTGATCTTTCAAGCTTGAGTGAAGCGAGTCGCGCGGCGCGCGATTTTGCGCAAAACTCAACGGTCGAGTGGGTCGGCACTGTTGCGGCGCTGCTCGATGGCCGTGAGGGCATTGTCGTTGATGCGCTGCTCGGAATCGGTGCGCAGGGTGCGTTGCGCAGCCACTACGGCGAAGCCGTTGAGGCGATTAACGCCAGCGGTCTCTCAGTAGTTGCACTAGATTTGCCCACCGGCTTGTGTGCGACCACAGGGAGTGGCGAGATTGTGGTAGAGGCAGATCTGACGGTGACTTTTATCGCAGCTAAACTTGGGTTGTTTACCGGGCGCGGCGCCGAGGTGGCAGGTGAGGTGGTACTGCATACTCTGGATATCGACGAAACGTTGTTTGAGACAGCAGAGGCTGTTGCAGAGATTATAGACAGAGACGAGGCATTGGAAAAATTGCCTCTACGCAGTAGCAATGCCCACAAGGGTCTCTACGGCCATGTCATGATAGTGGGCGGTGATTACGGCGGTGGTGGAGCGGTCGCTCTAGCCGCCGAGGCGGCGCTGCGCAGCGGTGCCGGTTTGGTCTCTGTGGCCACTCGTCCAGAGCATGTGGGTGCGGTATTGGCTCGAAGCCCAGAGGCCATGGTTTACAGTGTCACTTCAGGGCAGGATTTGGAGATGTTATTGCAGCGCCCTAGCGTTATTGTTGTTGGCCCAGGCCTGGGCCAGAGCGCGTGGAGTGAGCAACTACTTCAGCAGGTGCTGAAAACGGAGGTACCGCTCCTGCTCGATGCCGATGCGCTCAATATTCTTGCCGCTGGCCGCTTACAGGTACGCCGCTCTCTCGAAGACTCGATTATAACCCCTCATCCTGGCGAAGCTGCGCGGCTATTGCAGCGCAGTAGCGGTGCCGTTCAGGCAGACCGCGCAGCGGCTGTGCGCGATTTGCAAGCACTTTGGCAGTGCGCGTCAGTTTTGAAAGGGGCAGGGACTTTGGTTGCATCCCAAGATGCTCCGCTGGCACTTTGCGCTGAGGGCAATCCCGGTATGGCCAGTGCAGGTATGGGCGATCTATTGAGTGGTCTTATCGGTGGGCTAATGGCGCAACACTTAGAGACCGGTGATGCGGCGCGGCTGGGTGTCGCACTGCATGCCGCTGCAGGTGATCGCGCTTTGCAGAGTTGCGGGGAGCGCAGTTTACTGGCCAGCGATCTTATTCCCCTCCTCGTAGAGCTGCTGGCAAACTAAACTGTATGAGCGCGGCAACCAACAGTTTACAGCTGCACGGTGAGAGCGAGATGGTCGCTTATGGCCGGCGCGTCGGAGAGCTTGTGCTTCCTTATATCGATCACAAAAAGCAGGCTTTGGTGATTTTTCTTAACGGTGATCTAGGCGCAGGTAAAACCACTTTTAGTCGAGGCTTGCTGGCTGGTTTAGGGCATGCTGGGTCGGTCAAAAGCCCCACTTACACGTTGGTAGAACCCTACGATTTGGGTGCCTTTAAAGTTAACCATTTTGATCTCTATCGCTTGAGCGACCCTGAAGAGCTCTATTTTTTAGGCTTTGCCGAGTATCTCGAACAGCCCGGCGTGGCTCTTGTCGAGTGGCCGCAACGCGGAGCGGGCTGGTTGCCCAAGCCAGATTTGAGCCTGACGATTGAGGATCTAGCTAATGGTACTGGGCGCACCCTCAATTGGCATGCGGGTGCCGAGTGCGAGTGGGCCAACGATTTGATTGATCAGTTGCGGGTTGTTGGTGAGTTATTGTGATGAGATTTTCTACACTTTCTCAGGTATTTATTTTTCTCTTAGTGTCACTGTTGGGGAGTGCCACGCAGGCTGGTGGAGTCAATATCGATGCAGTGCGATTCTCACACCAGCCCACCGCACTGCGTTTAGTTTTTGAAAGTGACGCTGGTCTGAAGCATCATTTACTGCAGCTCAGTGGCCCTGACCGCGTGGTCTTGGATCTAGTCGCAGCAAACTTATCGCCGCGAGCGCGCCAACAGCTAGAAGCGGTTGAGCAAGCTACTGCGTTGGTTTCAGATCTTCGTGTTGCCAGCCGCGGCAGCGGATTTAGGGTAGTGCTGGAAAGCCGACAAGCGCTGCAGTTGAACAGTTTCGTTCTCGCGGCTGAGAGCAGCCAGCCGCAGCGTCTAGTCATTGATTTGACCGCAGAGACAGCACCCAATCGGACATTGGAGACAGTCCTGGCCGGCCACCGCCGCAATCTTATTGTAGCGATTGATGCAGGCCACGGTGGCCGCGATCCGGGCGCACTCGGGCCAAATAAAATCCTCGAAAAGCAAGTGACTTACGCCATCGCCAAAAAATTGGCGGCGATTGTTGATAGCCAGCCAGGCTTTGAGAGTTATCTGGTGCGCAAGGGCGATCAGTTTATTGCGCTGCGCAACCGCTCCGCAGCGGCGCGAGCACAGCGTGCCGATTTCTTTGTCTCTATCCATGCGGATGCCTTTACCAATCCGCAAGCACATGGTGCCTCGGTATATGCGCTCTCTTCGAGTGGGGCAACCAGTGAGGCCGCACGTTTTCTCGCCGAGCGAGAGAACAGTGCCGATCTCATCGGCGGTGTTGAACCCCTAAAGCTCGATGCGAGCGAGCGGATGGTGGCCGATGCACTGCTTGGGTTGTCGATGGATTACACCCTGCGCACCAGTAGTGAAGTGGGTGAACGGGTCTTGAAAGAGGTGGGGAAGGTGGCTCGGCTGCACAAAAAACGTGTCGAAAAAGCGGCGTTTATTGTACTTAAATCACCCGACCTGCCCTCGTTACTGGTTGAAACTGGTTTTATTTCCAATCCTACAGAGGCGCGCCGTCTCACTAATAGTGGTTACCAAAAACGTATGGCACAAGCTATTTTTAACGGGATTCAAAGCTATTATCTAGAAAATCCGCCACCTGACAGCTATCTTTCGGATCCTTCATTGCTGCGTGTCTATGTGGTTCAACGCGGGGATACACTCTCTGAAATAGCTGCCAGGTACGGCGTCTCACTATCCATGTTGCGCGCAGCCAACAAACTCTCCGGGTCGACTATTCGAGTAGGTCAAAAACTGACCATCCCCGCAGGCTAATCGATTTTTTAGGGCGAAACGCACAATGACAATTAAAGTTCTCAGCACTCAACTTGCCAACCAAATCGCCGCGGGTGAAGTTGTCGAGCGCCCTGCCTCAGTGGTCAAAGAGTTAATAGAGAACAGCCTGGATGCCGGCGCAACAAAAATCGAAGTAGATATCGAAGCGGGTGGTATTAAGTTGATACGCATTCGCGACAACGGTAGCGGCATCGCCGAGCAAGAGCTGGCGCTAGCACTGGCGCGCCATGCCACCAGTAAAATTGATCAACTCACGGATCTTGAGGCCGTCGCTACGCTGGGTTTCCGCGGCGAAGCGCTGGCCAGTATTGCTTCAGTTTCAAGGCTCGCACTAAGCTCTGCAGTGGCCTCGGCGGAGATGGGTTGGTCTGCGGTCTCGGCAGGCCGGGATATGGCGGTTGAGTTAAAGCCTGTGGCACACCCGTGCGGGACGACAGTCGAAGTGCGCGATCTGTTTTTTAATACCCCGGCGCGGCGAAAGTTTTTACGCAAAGAGAACACCGAGTACGGCCGTGTCGATGAGGTAGTCAAAAAAGTGGCCCTCAGCCGCTTTGATGTCGGCTTTACCCTGCGTCATAACCAGCGTTCACAGCGCTCTTTGCAGCCGGCAAAAACACAATTGGAGCAAGAGCGGCGAGTCGCCGACCTGGTCGGTCCGGCTTTTATGGAGCAGGCACTCTATATTGAAAATGTCTCGGGCCCACTGAAATTGTGGGGTTGGTTGGGGTTGCCGACATTTTCACGCAGCCAAGCAGATCTGCAACATTTTTATGTTAATGGCCGGCCAATACGCGATAAGGTGGTCAGCCACGCGGTGCGCCAAGCCTACCAAGATGTGCTGTTTCACGGCCGCCATCCAGCCTATGTATTATTTTTGGAAATGCCCGCAGCGGAGGTGGACGTCAATGTTCACCCAACTAAGCATGAGGTGCGATTCCGCGACAGTCGTCAGTTACACGGTTTTATCTCCTCGTCGATTAAGCGCACTGTTGCCGCCGATAGACCAAGTGACCGCCTGCAAGCCGCAGAAGAAAACCACCAGCAAGGCTTGGCGGAGAGTGGTGGCTTAAGTGGCCAGCCGTCTCTACCTCTGCGCGGTGAAAATGGTCAAACGGGTGGTGGTATGCCGTTTAGCACTCACTCCGCCCCCAATCGCGGCGTCGATTCCAGTGCCGCTATAGAAACCTTTCAGGCGCTGTATGGCAGCAGTGAGGGTTCTAGTGTGCGCGAACAGCGGTTCGATGCTGAGCTAGATAGCCCACAATCTACAGAAATCCCGCCGCTCGGATTTGCTGTGGCACAGCTGCACGGCGTGTTTATTTTAGCTGAAAATGCCAACGGTCTGGTCATTGTCGATACCCATGCAGCTCACGAGCGGATCGTTTACGAGCGACTCAAAACAGCGTTTGAGGGCGAAGGTCTCGTTGCGCAGCCACTGTTGGTGCCAGAGAATTTGGTGGTCAGTGAGCGCGAGGCCGACCTGGTCGAAGAGGCCGCGGCTATGCTGATCAATTTAGGTGTAGTCGTTGAGCGCAGTGGCCGTGAGAGTGTCGTAGTTAGAGAGATACCGGCACTGTTGCCGGGATCACAAGTGGAGAGCTTGGTCCGCGATCTTCTCGCCGATCTGCTGACTCATGGTGTTAGCGAGCGAGTTCTTGAGCAGCGCAATGAGCTTCTCTCAACCATGGCCTGCCACGGCTCGGTGCGCGCCAACCGAAAACTGACGATAGCGGAGATGAATGCACTGTTGCGCGACATGGAAGTGACCGAGCGAAGTGGTCAGTGCAATCACGGTCGCCCGACTTGGACGCAGCTGAGTATGGCTGAGTTGGACAAGTTGTTTTTGCGCGGACGTTAAAGTGGACAGCTCAAAACTACCACTCTTACTAATAATTGGGCCTACAGCATCGGGAAAAACTGCACTGGCGATGGCGCTCAGCGATCGTCTCAACGGCCGATTAATCAGCGCCGATTCTGCTCAAGTTTACCGCGGGCTGAATATCGGTGCTGCCAAGCCCAGCGCTGAAGAGCTGCGCCGCTGGCCCCACGAACTTATTGATATTTGCGAGCCAACCTACCACTACAGCGTTGCTGACTTTGTGGTCGATGCCAAGCGGGCTATTGAGCAGGCACACAGTGAAGGCAAACTGCCGATAGTGGTGGGTGGATCGATGCTCTACTGTCGCGCACTGTTGGAGGGCATGTCGACACTGCCATCTGCAGATCAAGCGATCAGAGAGTTGCTGCGTCAGCAAGCTGCCGAGCAGGGCTGGCCGGCACTCCACCAGCAGTTGGCAGCAGTGGACCCAGCCACAGCCGCACAGCTGCATCCCAACCATGGTCAGCGTATCGAGCGCGCATTAGAGGTCTACCAGCTTACCGGTCGGCCACTCTCTGCTTGGCACGCGGAGAGTCGCTCAGTCGCCGTGGCTAGCACCTATCGCACGCAACAATTGTTGCTGACACCGAATAACCGAACGTTGCTTCACCAGCGCATAGAGCAGCGTTTTAATCTGATGGTGGAAAACGGTTTTGTCGAAGAGGTGCAAGAGCTGTATCGGCGCACGGATTTGCATGCTGAACTGCCAGCGCTGCGAGCGGCCGGTTACCGGCAACTTTGGCAGTACTGTGCAGGTGAACTTACTCTTCAGCAAGCAGTCGAACAAGGTATTGCCGCTACCCGACAACTGGCTAAAAGACAGATTACATGGATGCGCAGCTGGCCAGCCGGTGAGAAAATTTTCGTTGATGATGGTGCGAGCTATAAAAGCTGTGAAGATATTTTGCAGGTGGCCTTGAAAAGCACTGCAGTCAGTGGCATATCATAGGTAGTGGTTGGCAATTTTTGGATCAACCGTTTTTTTTTCGGCCTCGATTTGAGGCAATTTTTTGTTTGACCTTCCCCGCTGCGCGACAACATGCAGCACAACAACAAGGAGAAATGCCATGTCAAAAGGGCATAATTTACAGGATCCGTTTTTGAATGTACTGCGCAAAGAGCGCGTCCCAGTCTCAATTTTTTTGGTTAATGGGATTAAGTTGCAGGGCCAGATTGAATCGTTCGATCAATTTGTTGTGCTACTAAAAAACACGGTTAGCCAGATGGTGTACAAGCACGCCATCTCAACAGTGGTGCCATCGCGCCCAGTGCGTCTACCGGTTAATCCGCAAACGGCTGGCAGTGAAGAGGGTGAAGAGCCGCACGATGATTTAGATGGAGAGTATTAAGATCGTCACTTGTGGGTTACATCACATAAATGAGGCGCCAACCACGGCGCCTCTTTTTTGCCTTGTCGGACGGTTTTAAATGGCGTTATTTTTTGAGCGTCCTAAAAGTGGCGAGTGTGCCGTGCTGGTGCACATCAATTTGCAAAGTGAGCACGAACCCGAGGCTCTGCGAGAATTTGAAGAGTTAGTTCTCTCGGCTGGGGGCGATCCTGCCGAGTTGGTAGAGGGTTCTCGAGATACGCCCCACGCGAAATATTTTATAGGTACCGGTAAGCTCGATGAATTAAAAAGTGCTGTAGAAGCCAATAAAGCCGAATTAGTCATCTTCAACCACACCTTATCCCCAAGCCAAGAGCGCAATTTAGAGAAAGAGCTCTGCTGTCGGGTGATTGATCGCACCGGCCTTATCTTAGATATTTTCGCCCAGCGCGCCCGCACCCATGAAGGCAAGTTGCAGGTAGAGCTCGCCCAGCTGAGTCATCTCTCAAGCCGCTTAGTGCGTGGTTGGACTCACTTGGAGAGGCAAAAAGGTGGTATCGGTATGCGCGGCCCGGGTGAGACCCAGCTAGAGTCAGACCGCCGTATGGTGCGCGCGCGCATTAAGGCGATACAACAGCGCTTGGCTAAAGTGCGTGTACAGCGCGATCAGGGCCGGCGCTCGCGCAGCCGTACAGAGACACCGACGGTCTCGTTAGTGGGCTATACCAATGCCGGTAAATCGACCCTTTTTAACCACCTCACCCAGGCAGATGTTTACGCAGCAGACCAGCTCTTTGCGACACTCGATCCGACCATGCGCAAAGTGGCTATCCCCGGCCAAGGTGATGTCATCATGGCGGATACTGTAGGGTTTATTAGTCATCTCCCGCACCGGTTGGTAGACGCTTTTAGAGCGACTCTGGAAGAGGCGGCCAGTGCCAATCTATTGTTGCATATTGTCGACGCCGCAGCGCCGGAGCGCGCTATTAATATGCAGCGCGTTGAGGAGGTTCTGGTAGAAATTGGTGCCGACCAGCTGCCGATACTGACGGTGTATAACAAAATTGATCTCCTTGAAGAGCCACAACCGCGAATCGATCGCGACGAGACAGGTCAACCCTGTGCGGTGTGGATCTCTGCGCAACAGAATGTGGGCATAGACCTTTTACAGCGCGCGATAGCTGAGAGACTTCCGGGCCAGTTACTGCACGGCAGATTAGTTTTGATGCCAGAGCACGGTGCGGTGAGGGCAGCACTGTACAGACAGCAGGCAGTTCGCGATGAGGTTGTGGCCGACCCGGAGATGGGCTCTATGGCCTTGGAGGTTGAGCTTCCAGAGATCGACTTGCAGAGAATATTGCACGGAAGCAACTTGAACTTGACCGATTTAATGCCATTGTAAGGTATAGTGTGTCGAGTATAATTTGGCTGCTTAGAATTTATATTAGCCCATGATTTTTATAAGGTTTTTTTATAGTCCGGCGCGCAACTTGTGCGTCATCAGTGTGCCGCAAGGCAGTAACTAGATAACGGAGAATAGCATGGCGTGGAATGAGCCAGGTGGTGGTAACGACCCATGGGGTGGTAACCGCAATAACAACCAAGGTCCCCCAGATTTGGATGAGCTGCTCAACAAGTGGCTGGGAAAACTCGGCGGTGGTAAAAAAGGCGGAGAAGGCGGCAGCAGTGCCGGTGGCAATGGTCCCGCTGCACGTGTCTTGCTCCCGGTAGTTTTTCTAGTTGCCCTGGTATTGTGGGGTTTGGCGGGTTGGTATCAAGTTGATGAAAAAGAGCAGGCAGTTGTCCTGCGCTTGGGTAAATACCACGATACAGTTGGTTCGGGTTTGCAATGGAATCCGCCAATTATAGACCGCGTTACCGTAGTCCGAGTCACCGAGGAGCGCCAGTATCCAGCGCGCGGTCTGATGCTGACCAAAGACGAGAACATAGTAGAGCTGACACTGAACGTGCAGTACAACATATCGAATGCTCGGGATTTTGTACTCAATGTGCGCGATCCAGAGATCAGCCTACAGCACGCTACCGACTCGGCTCTGCGCCATGTGGTCGGCGGTTCAACGCTGGATGATGTGATCTCTGTCGGCCGCGAACAAGTTGCGGTAGGTACCAAAGACCGTCTTCAGGAGTACCTGGATATCTATGGCAGCGGTATTAACGTGGTCAAGATTAACATTGAGGAAGCGCGTCCACCGACTGCGGTTAAGGCAGCTTACGATGATGTAATCCGCGCCCGAGAAGATCTCGAGCGTCTGGTTAACGAGGCCCAAGCCTACAGCAACGGCATTATTCCTGAGGCGCGCGGTCAGGCTCAGCGCCTCCGTGAAGAGGCCGAGGGCTATAAGTCTCAAGTGGTGAGCAAGGCCGAGGGTGAGGCGCATCGCTTTGAGAAACTTTTGACCGAGTATCAAAAGGCGCCGGGTGTCACCCGCGAACGGCTTTATTTAGACGCCGTTGAGCAAGTGATGACCAACAGTTCGAAAATCCTTGTCGATCAAGAGGGTGGCAACAACTTGCTGTATTTGCCGCTCGATCAACTGGTCAAGCAGAGCGCCGGCAGCAACGGCACAGCGCTCAACAGTGACGGCAATAATCAAATGGTTGACGAAATCACCAACCAGGTGATCCAGCGTCTACAAGAGGCGGCAGATCGCAGCCGCGAGGAGAGACGACGATGAACAGTGCACTCAAGTTAATCATCGGCTTATTAGTCGCAGCACTGGTCGCTTCCAGTGCCCTCTATGTTGTCAGCGAAACTGAGCGCGGGGTTAAATTGCGTTTTGGTCGGCTCATTGAGGCGGATATACAGCCAGGATTGCATTACAAGATGCCGTTTGCCGACCAGGTAAAAATCTTTGATGCGCGTGTACTGACTCTCGATGCAACTGCGGCGAGTTTCTTTACTATTGAAAAGAAGCGTCTCATAGTCGATTCCTATGCAAAATGGCGAATCGCCGATGTCGAAGCCTACTACAAAGCGACAGGTGGGGTGGAATCAGTTGCCAACAGCCGTCTCGCCAACCGAGTCAACAACGGTCTGCGCAACGAGTTTGGTTCGCGCACCCTGCATGAAGTTGTCTCTGGAGAGCGCGATGCACTGATGCGCAGTATTACCGAGCAGCTCAATGCAACTGTGCTCGAAAGCCTGGGTATTGAGGTCGTCGATGTACGTGTTAAGCGCATCGATCTACCCGACGAGGTCAGCAGCCAGGTCTATCGACGCATGACCGCAGAGCGAGAAAAAGAGGCGCGGGAGCTGCGTTCAACGGGTAAGGAAAAAGCGGAGAAAATTCGCGCCTCGGCAGATCGAGAGCGGACTATTGAGCTTGCCAACGCCTACCGTGACGCGGAACAGATACGCGGTGATGGCGATGCCGATGCCGCTCGTATCTACGCTTCGGCGTACCAAAAGGACTCTGAGTTTTATGCCTTTATGCGCAGTTTAACGGCCTATAAAGCCGCTTTCGCGAACAAGGGTGATGTGATGTTGTTGGAGCCGGACAGTGACTTCTTCCGCTATCTGAATAATCAGCGCGGCCAATAATTATCTGCAGCAAACAAAGACGGGGCTTCGGCCCCGTTTTTTTATGGTGATTTTTTTCCAGGTTAAAAAAGCGCTGCCCCTCTACACGCTATTTTGATAAAATAAACATTCTCCGGGATAGCCCGGTTTTTTTATGTTTTTTCTGCAAGAGCAGCAAAAAAGAGCATTGAGTAATGATTTGGGTCGATTTGTTGCGCGCGGTGGCACTCCTGTTGGTTCTCGAAGGCATGATGCCGGCACTGATGCCGGAGCGTTGGCGCGCCATTTTGCTCCGCTTCGAGTCCATATCGCCGCGAAATATACGCATCTTTGGCTTTTGTTGTGTGACAGCTGGCCTTGGGCTGTTAATCGCTAGTCAATGGTTTGGCTAGCATTGAAAGGGGATAACTATGAGCGGTAACCGCTGGCTACTGCCCGATGGCATCGACGAGGTGCTGCCTGAACGCGCAGAACAAGTTGAGCAGTTGCGCCGTATGCTGCTCGATCTCTACCGGCGTTGCGGCTACGATCTGGTCATACCCCCGCTGGTTGAGTTTGCAGATTCACTGCTTTGTGGTGCAGGCGCTGACCTGGACTTGATGACCTTCCGCATTACCGACCAACTGAGTGGAAGAATGTTGGGCGTGCGCGCTGATATCACTCCACAGGCAGTCCGCATGGACGCGCATAGTTTGCGTCGCGAGGGCCCCAGCCGGCTCTGTTATGCGGGTACTGTGTTGCACACTCGCCCGCGCCGTCCGCTGGAATCTCGCGCGCCAATTTCAATTGGCGTTGAGCTTTTTGGCGAGGCGTCTGTCGCCGCTGACATTGAAGTTATCGAGCTTTTCATCGCCACTATGCGCGAGGCGGGGCTGCCCACTCCTTGGATTGATTTGGGGCATGTCGATATTCTGCGCGGATTGCTGGCAGGCAGTGGTTTAAAAGCTGCCCAGAGCGACGAGCTGTTTGAACTGGTCCAGCGCAAAGCGGCCAGTGAGATTGAATCTTTTATAGCGGAGCAGATCGCCAATCCTACTCTGGCTGAACAGCTGCGCGCACTGCCTAAATTAATTGGTGGCAGCGATGTGCTCGATCGCGCCGCAACGGTTTTGGCGGATGCCCCAGCTGTGGTTTTACAGGCACTGAATCAGCTGCGTGCGTTGGTTGATGTTTTACAGGCTGCGGGGGTGAACATCCACATTGACCTCAGCGAGTCGCCCGGTTTTCACTACCACACCGGCCTGGTATTTGCCGCCTATCTGCCCAGCCACGGCAAGGCGATTGGCAACGGTGGGCGCTATGACGCGATTGGCAAAGAGTTTGGCCGCGCGCGCGCGGCAACTGGGTTTGCTTTTGACCTGAAAGTGCTGGCGAATCTCGGCGAGATGGCGGTGGCTCCTGCAGCGGGGATTTTTGTGCCCTATTGTGAAGAGCCCTCCAAGCGCGATGAAATAGCCCGTTTGCGCGCCACAGGCGAGCGCGTGGTAGAGGGTTTCGCCGGCCAATCGGTCTGCGCTGATGAGATGCGCTGTGACCGTCAGTTGGTGTGGTCCAACGGCAGTTGGCAGTTACAAAATTTATAATTCCGAATTATCACCCGATTAAACAGCGCGGCTGTTGACGACACAAGGTAGCAACAATGACAGGTAAAAACGTAGTCATCCTCGGTTCACAGTGGGGCGATGAGGGCAAAGGTAAAGTAGTCGATCTGCTGACTGACAGAGCTGCTGCTGTAGTGCGCTTTCAGGGCGGTCACAACGCCGGCCACACTTTGGTTATCGATGGTAAAAAGACTGCACTGCATCTTATTCCCTCGGGTATTTTGCGCGAACATGTCACCTGCTTGATTGGCAATGGTGTTGTGTTGGCCCCCGATGCGCTATTAAAAGAGATACTCATGCTCGAAGAGCGCGGTATACAGGTGCGCGATCGACTCATTCTCTCTGGTGCCTGCCCGCTAATCTTGCCCTACCATGTGGCGCTCGACCAAGCTCGCGAACTCAAACGCGGCAGTGCCAAAATTGGTACAACTGGCCGCGGCATTGGCCCTGCCTATGAAGACAAGGTCGCCCGACGCGGTCTGCGACTGAGCGATTTGGCCGATCTTGAGCAGTTTGCGGTTAAACTCGAAGAGGTGCTCGAGTATCACAATTTTGCATTGACTCAATACTACGGTGTCGAGGCGGTCGACTTTGATGCAACCATGGCCCTGGCTAAAGAGTATGCCGAGCAGTTACTGCCGATGATGGGTGATGTTATCGAGTGGATTCACACTGCCCGTGAGCGCGGAGATAACTTGCTCTTTGAAGGGGCGCAGGGCACCTTGCTAGATATCGACCACGGCACTTATCCCTTTGTTACCTCATCGAATACCACTGCGGGTGGCACGGCTACCGGAAGTGGTATTGGCCCTCTCTACCTCGACTACGTGCTCGGGATTACCAAGGCCTATACTACCCGTGTCGGCTCTGGGCCGTTTCCGACCGAACTCTCTTGTAATGTTGGCCAACATCTTGGCGAAAAAGGCCATGAATTTGGCACCACAACCGGTCGCGAGCGTCGCTGTGGTTGGTTTGATGCGGTGCTGGTTAAACAAGCGGTGCGCATCAACAGTATTTCTGGTATCTGCCTGACTAAACTGGATGTGCTGGATGGTCTGGAAGAGCTGAAAATTTGTATCGGTTATCAGAATAGCGCTGGCGAAAAAGTGGGTATGCCCATGCATGCAGATGACTATCGCGACATCACACCTATCTATGAAACGCTACCAGGCTGGAGTGAATCTACCGTGGGTGCGCAAAGTCTCGAGCAGCTGCCCGCCAATGCACGCGCGTATATAAGCCGTATTGAAGCCTTAATCGGTGCCCCTGCCGATGTGGTCTCAACCGGCCCAGACCGAATTGAGACGATTGTTTTGCGTCATGCTTTTGGTAGTTAAACCAAAACGGTAGCCTGCTTTCGCGCACAGTGAGCCCAGCACTCTCTGTGCGATGTTTTGATTGCAGCGCAGTCGGTTCAAATAATTCCTAGAATAGACAGCAAGAAGAAGCCGACCGGGACACTTATCGCTGAAAGCAGTGTGGTTAGCATCAATATGTTTGCCGCTAGTGTGCCGTCGCCACGGTAAGCCACCACCATGATAAAACTGGCCGCCGCGGCCGGTGAGGCCATCAGC
This sequence comes from SAR92 clade bacterium, assembly GCA_042091915.1. GTDB lineage: Bacteria > Pseudomonadota > Gammaproteobacteria > Pseudomonadales > Porticoccaceae > LSUCC0057. Next base: position 19,972 of record JBELGO010000012.1, read on the forward strand.
AGAAAAAGTACACCCAACTCTACATCGCGCACACCGCCAGCATAGGCCAGCGCGACTGAGAGCGTTGGCGCCATAATTAATCGCCACCCTACAGCTTTCCACGCCACTGCACCGCTGCCGCGCAGTTGCGCTATGTTCATGGTTGCACCGATTGAAATAAGAATAAGCGGCAAGTAAAAAGTAGAGATTAGCCCGCCAATTTGAGCGATAACGGGCGCAGGTGGCCCGGCTGGAATAGAAATTAGTAGACCTGCCGCAATGCCCAAAATTAGCGGGTTTTTGCCTATATCTATGGCGACGCGCTTAATGCTTAAGCGTTGATCGCTCATGGTGGCACCCAACACCCAAACTGCAAAGACATTGTAAAGTGCTGTCCACGCAGCAATAGCTAAAGCTGCGACGGTGACACCGCTGTTGCCATAGGCGGTGGCACACAGAGCGACCCCAATAATGGCTAGATTAGATCGGAATGCAGCTTGTACAAAAACACCGGTCTGTTCGCGGGCTAACTGCTGCCAGCGAGCATAACCCCAGCTCAGCAGTAAGTTGGCCAGCGTAGCAATAGCCCCGAGAATAATATAACGGCTGGAGTGTGGCTCGGCCCAATCAAGCTGAGCGGCACCGCTGAGCAGTAGCAGCGGCAGTATCCAGCGGAAAGAGAAGCGTGAAAGTTTCTCAATACGCCCTACATTAACCAATCCTAAGCGCAGCAACAATAAGCCCAACACCACCCAGCCAAAGGTGTTGACCGATAGCGCCAGAGAGGTGTGGAAAAGTTCTAGCGAAGAGTTCATTGCAGTGCTCTGGGAAAATAGGGCGGCCATTGTAATGCACAGTGGTGCGCGGCGGCGTCTGTGACTGGCAAAATTTGCTGGCTCGGGTTAGGCTTTCTCAGGTGAATTAGAATGCTTTCAAGGAAATAAAAAATGCTTATCAAAATATTAAAAGTCATCACCTTGGCTTTTTACTTCAGCGTGCCACTCTCGGCGCACTGGTCGCTATTGGCACCATACCAAGGGTTTTTAGCGCTGCTCTTCTTGTCGCTGTTTGTTATCCATCTGATTGAGTACGCACTTTTTCGCAAGCGTTTTCAACAGCTGACAGATAATCAGAACCACTTCATGCAGACTATGATTTTTGGTTTTTTGCACTGGATGCCGCTGGTCGCAGAGAAGCCTAAAACCTAGGGCTCAGTATTGGCCAATTTATAGGCGAGCAACACATTGCCAGGCAGCTGGCCAAACATACCGTAGCCTGAGCTGACGTAGAGCCAATCACCTACGATAATTTGCCCACCCACATCTATTGCGCCACCATGCCCTTCAACCCCATTGTCGGCCAGCCGGCTGTGAGCGGTGCTGGCCTGCCAGAGCAGTTGGCCGTCACTCTGGCGGTAGGCGCCGATCAGACCATTTAAGCGCGCTGAAAAAACCAGATCATTAGTGGCGGTTACTGCGGCCGAGTGGCCGTGGTAAAACGAGCAGAGATAGTCGCGCTGAAGATCTCGCGGTGCGCCACTGGCGGTGGCAGCTAAGCCCACCAAAGGCCGATCATTTTCACTGAACTCGCAACCGCGCTGTGCAGCCACCGACCAGCGCCGCTGGCCACTTTCTCTGTCGATGGCATAGAGCCCCGGCATCGGCGTGTAATCTAAACGCTGTGGCCGCTCTGGGTCTGCCAGTGGCACAAAAATCTGGTCGCCAGCTAATGCCATTCCCCAGTGTATCCCTCCGTTGCTGGTGCCGCTGCCGATGCGCTGCTGCCATATCACTGCTCCATCACTATCTGGGTCGAGAGCGTAGACATGTCCCGATTTTTGTCCCGCATACAATCGATCGCGGCCCAATCGATCGCTGGCCAAAATTACCGAAGCGCCAAAATCAAAATCGGGGCCGGCATCTTTGGGACAGTTGGCACCTTTAGTGAGGCAGGCGGCGTTCCAAACGTCACCGGCAAGTGCTTGGAAGCTCCAGAGCAGTTCGCCGCTATCGAGATCTAACGCCAAAATAGCATCACTGGTGGTGGTTGCGGGGTGTGTAAAGTTCTCGCCACTGCCGACATAAAGACGGTTGCGCTTAGCGTCAATAGTGGGTGTGCTCCAGATAGAGGCCCCCGAGGGTCCAACTTGTTCAACTCCTGCAGCGGTAATACTGGTTTGGGTAGCTGGCGGCGTGCTCTGCCAGCTCCATAACGGTTCGCCGTTGGCTGCTTGCAGAGCCACAACACCCCCGTGGCTGGTACAGCAGTGGTGGCCGGGCTGGCCAGCGGCGGCGACCTCGTAAGAGGAGATAGGGATATAAAGCTTGCCCTGGTGAGAAGCGATAGAGCCGCTGATGACGGAATAGGCACTATTGCCGACTGGGCGCTGCCAGTTAACTTCCAGTGTCAATGGGTCGATAGCGTAAACGGTTGCCAGTGAGTCAGCCAGTATAAGTTGCCTGCCCTGATCGCTCTGCTCTACGGTTATTGCCGAGCGGATACCACTACTCAGCTTAGTCGTATTGCGCACACAACCAGTGTGGCGATCGAGAGCCCACAAGCGGCCGGTTTTATCGCCCACATAGAGCGTGTCGCCAATAACTGCTGGTTGAGAGCGCATATCTGCCACTCTGGGCAGAGCAAAACTCCACGCCAGTTTAAGCTCTGCGACATTGTTGCTGTTGATATGACTCTGGCTATAGCGCTGGTTGCCTGCTCCCGCCCAACTGCCAGCCACCGGTTTATCTCGCTTTGCTGTGCTGGTTTTACAGCGAGCGGTATCGACCCACTGGTAGCTTTCACTGTCGTCGCCACTGAGATAAAACGCAATTAGACCCTTTTGCATTTTTGACAGATGCGCCGCCATCGGCTGCATTTTTCCAAACTCTAGGGTCACCATAATACTCTCTAGCGCCATCTGGCTGAGCGCTTGGCGACTGGGCGCGCGCTGTGCTGGATCGTCGTGGCAGCCGGCACAGTTTTTATCGAATAGATGGCCGCCAACCGCAGCAATAGGTAGGTAGTCAGCGTTGCGCAGAGCGAAACCTTGCAGTTGACGACCCAGTGCACTCTTAGTTGCCTTGATATCTCCACTGTGTTGCCAGAGTGACAGTGCCAGTAGGCCAACTGCATAGCCAGCAGCCAGCACAAAGGCAAGTTTAATCAGTTTTTTGAGGGGTGATATCTGCTGTGGTTTGGCCATAAGAAGTTACTTTTCTGGTTTAATTCTACTGTGGCTCGTCGTCTGGCAGTGCATAAGCAATAATGTAATCGCCGCGCGGGCGGTTAAACATCATGTGTCCGCCGGCATTGATGACAATATATTGGCGGCCGCGGTAGTGGTAGCTAAGCGGCGTGGCAGTACCATCTACCGGCAGTTGTTGCGACCACAGCAACTCACCACTGTCGGTATCAAATGCGCGCAATGTGCGGTCCATCGCTGCGGCGATAAAGAATAACCCACCCTTGGTGGCTATCCCGCCGCCCAGATTGGGTGTCCCCCAGTTAAGTTTAAACGGCAAATTGATCGGTGCCATCTCGTGCACTGAACCGAGCGGCTGGCGCCACTCTATAGTGCCGGCAGTGAGATCGACAGAGAGCAACTGCCCCCATGGCGGTGGATTGCACGGTATGCCCAGAAACGAGGTAATTGCTTTGACCTCCATCCCATACCCGCTGCCTTGCATGACTACCTGCATTGCCTCGCCATTGGCAGGGTGGTCGCGCGGTGCAACAGACTGTTTATCTGTGGGCTCAAACAGCTGGCCAGAAAAGGCGACATTATTGACATTAACTAATAGGCGGTGGCCGTCTACCAGTGCGCCACCGCCCCAGTTAGCGCCACCTAAGCTGCCGGGATACATTAATGTTGGCTCTAAAGCCGGTGGTGTAAACAGGCCTAGATTGGCGATTTTCTCGACCTGTTTGCGGCAGTGCCAGCGGTCGATCGGGGTGATGCCCCAGGCATTTTGCGGAGTTAAATTGGGTTCGATCAGCGGCGGTGGCGCAATCGGTATAGGCTGCGTTGGACTGGTCTGTTCCTCGGCTAACGTCGAGGGCGGTACCGGTCGCTCATGTACGGGCCAGAGTGGTTCACCAGTGAGCCGGTTAAATAAGAATAGATAACCCTGTTTGGTGAGTTGCAGTACAGCGGGGATATTCTCCTCCTCACCGGGCCACTCAAAAAGAATCGGTTGCGCAGGGCTATCAAAATCCCACAGGTCGTGGTGAACATGCTGAAACGCCCAGCGCATTTCGCCACTGAGTAAGTCAAGAGCGACCAAACTGTTGGCGTGGCGGTTGTCGCCAAGCCTAGCGCCGCCATAGTAATCGGGAGAGGGTGCGCCAGTGGGTAAAAATACCAACTGATGAGCCTCGTCGATGGTGATGCCAGCCCAGACATTGGCGCCGCCACTGTGCGGTTGACCTTGTAGCGGGTCAAATTGCCAGAGTAGTTCACCACTGTGCGAGTCGTAGCTGGCTACTGTGCCGCGGGGGGCTTGCGCCAGTTCAAAATCCACTACTGCAGAGCCTACCACTATTCGATCTGCGGCCACTGCCACAGGCGAGCTGCTACTGACCTGGCCGATTGGTTGATCGCTGCCGGGCAAGGGCCGTTGACCGGCATTGCCAAAGTTTTTGCAGGGCTCCCCAGTGAGTGCATCTAGCGCCCACAGTGCGCGGTTTGATGTGGCTAAAAAGAGCCGGTGTCGACAAGTCTGACCTTTATCTACACGCTGCTCTTCCAAGTAGCTGACGCCTCGGCAGCGATGAGCGCGGCCACGATCAGCCCCTTCGCGCAACTGTGTCTCACTGTGCGGGTTGAAACGCCATCGCGGCTCACCGTTGGCTGGGTCGAGAGCAATCACTTGATCAAAGGCGGTACAGTAAACAAGCGCAGCACCTGCCACCTCTGGCAATAGCAGTGGTGTGCTCTGTGCTGCCGTGCGCAGTTCATTCATTAACTGATCTTCACCGCTGCGAAAACGCCATGCTTCGACAAGCTTGCCGACATTGTTGCGATTAATTTGTTTATCTTCAAAAGCGTGATTGCTGGGTAATACAGTCAACGCCGCAGGGCTATTATCTCGCGGTAATAGCGAGCTGACTGCTTGCGTTGCACAGGCAGCCAGGGTTGGCGTCAATACCAGCAATAGTAGAATAGATTTCACTCTGAGCCCTTGGGGGTTATACGTAAAAGTGTAGGAACACCACCTTCGCTCTGCCAGGTGGGAAAGTGAGAGTTGCTGGTATAAACCGCTCCAGTCTCTTCATCAATTTCTATGTCGCGAGTAAAAAAGCGCTGCCTAGGGAGTGGATAGACGCGCCATTTTTCTGTGGCGATATCCATTGCTAGAAGAGTATCGGACTGATTGCCATTGACCCAAACAACACCACGAGTTTTATCCACGTTGAGCGAATAGGGCAGCTCGTTAAGCACAGGAAGAGAGTAATCAGTGAACTCGCCACTGCGTGGATTGTATTTGACTAACAGAGAGTCTTGGAAGGCGACAATCCAGAGATTGTCTTGTGCATCTATCCGCAATCGACGCGGTCCCTGGTAGGGAAAGTCGATCATAGTTACCGTTCCGTCGTTGGCGTCGATACGCGCTAAGTCGTTGGCGTATAGGCGTGCTGCCCAAACTGTGCCATCACTGGCGATATCAATACCATAGGGCATCGGCAAGCCGTTGCCATCGCGATCCGGTGCTGGCTGCGGACGGTTCTCTGGATCGAACCAGAAAATAATCGGTAGCAGCTGTAGAGTGACCCACTCTTTGAAAGTCCGGGCAGGGAGGTTGAAGTAAGTGAACTGTTTAGTGGTGCGATCGAACATGGCCACCTGCGAAGACACCGCGAGTGTAAACCAGACTCGATCCTGCTGATCAATGCGAATAGTGTGCGGATAATAGCCCTCTTCCATAGTGTAGGTGGTGAATTCACCGGTGTGCGGATTGAACTCCATCAACGCTTGCTGCATCGAGGGTGTGATAAAAATATGACCATCTGTGGGTGAAAGTGCGAAAGAGTGCACACCCATGGCATTGTCTATTTTCGGGAATACCTTAAAGCGGTTGCCGAGCAATCCACCATTGTGCGCACCCTCGAGTTTGGGCAATTTGTGGACAATATGGCTGCCGTTTTCTGGGTCTACTTCGTAAATGCGGTCAAAGAGATTATCACCGACGTAGACGCGTCCATTGGGGTGGAGCAAAAAGTCGTGCATTTGTGAGAAACCGTCGCCGATCTCCCACTCAGTCATCTCGATGTCGGCCAGGTGAGGCTGCCAGCGGCGCGGTGCAGGGACACTCTCTGGATGGCTGCGCAAGGTGCGGTAGTCGCGTTGTAAAATCTCCGCTATGCGCTGGTGATCAATGTCCGGTAGGCGTGCGCCATAGCTGTTCATGCGCTGGAAGAGCTCTTGCCACTGCTCTACCGTGCGCTCGTTGCGCATAAACACAGAGGCTTGCTGGTGACAAAAGCCGCAGTTCAATTGGAAGTTTTTTTTCAGCTGGCTGTCGCCATCAAAGTCTAGCTGGGAGAGCCAGACATTACTTGGGTAGTGAGCCGGGCGTTCTTCTAGAGGAAGTGGCTCGAGTTGAATGACTTTTTGCTGAAGAGCTTCGTTAAGTGGCAAAACAATGTCGCGGTAATCTTGGGCTCTAAAGCGCACACTCTGTCCGCTAAATGTCTCTAACTGTGTCTCTGCAAAAGAGACAAGACCTTCGCTATCGGTAAAACGCGTTAGGTGCTGGTTGCCGTTATTGGGTTCGGCAGGTGCTGGATAGCCAATATCACTCTGATCAACCACGCTGTCGGTATGGCTAATAGTGACCATGACCGACGGTTGCGGTTCTTGTTGATGGTTTACTGTTTGCCACTCAACGGCACTGCAAGGGAGTGCCAAGCCAGCAAGCAAGAGGAGTAATGGTATTTTCATATAAATCCCTGGCTTATCTATAACTGTCTGATTTAAATGAATATATCAAAATTATCAAGCGAGCAAGTAATCTCAGTTGATAATTTGCTTCTTAAATAAGTCTTTTTTTTCTACAACTAGCCTCTCGCCAAGTGTATTTCTTTGGATTACCAGTAGTTAGCAAGTTATAATAAAGCTAAAGTTATATTTTTTATTTGTTGCGCTTATCTACTTTGAGCGCTACAACATGGATGAAAGAGCAATAAATCCAAAAAAATCAGTGTCACACTGATTTTAGGCATGGAGAAGCCGCATGGATATTCAAGATCAGCCGAGTGCTCAAAATCATCTAGCAGAGGCAGCACAGACTCAGCGTCAACTCTTCATAGATCCCAGCGATATTCAGCGAATAGCCGGGCAAGATAGTCAAGTCTATACCCTCGATGTCAGTGAAGAGCAATTGGCAAATATTGTTCTTTATCAGCAGGGTGACACGCTCGCGCTAGAGTACGAGGGAGAATTTGTCCTCGCCATCGAAGATTTCTTTAATAGTGATAATAATCTAGCGCTCTCTTTGGGCGGCTCTTTGGTATTCAACTCAGACTCACCGGTGATTGATGACGGTGGTGTGATTTGGCGCCGTGAAGATGAGGAGAGTTCCGCGTTATTTTGGGTTGGCACAGGTGCGGGCACTGCTGCCTTGGGTGCGGAAGCTGATGATGGTGGCGGAAGCGGAAGCGGAGGTGGTGGGCTCGATCTCACACCGCCAGAGTTCAACTCCAGTAATTCGGCAGCGCCGCTGCCAGAGCAAAGTGGCGCCAATATTGTCATCTACCAGGCGCAAGCTACAGATGTGAACCCTATTACCTACTCGCTAGGTGCTGGTGGTGATAATGATCTCTTCACTATTGATTCTGTCACTGGTGAAGTGACATTCACTGTAGACTCCGAGTTTGACGACCAACAGAGTTATATTTTCACGGTAATAGCGACAGACAGTGCGGGCAATAGTAGTGAACTCGAAGTTACTCTCCCGATTACAGAGATAATAGCTCCGTTACCTCCCGAGTTCATCTCCGCCAATACGGCGAATGTCGACGAAAACAGTGTTCTGGGCACTCTAATCTATACAGCTCAAGCGTCAGATCCCAATGGAGATGCAATTACTTACAGCCTCGCCGCGGGTAGTTCACATGCCTTTGAGATAGATCCTATCAGTGGACAAGTAACCGTAGTTGGTGCCATCGATTTTGAGGCTACCCCCGTGCTTACTATGACAATAGTAGTAACTGATAGCGGTAGTTTAAGCTCTAACTTGGCTGTCGCGATAACAGTCAATGATGTCAACGAAGCGCCGACCGACGTTTCATTGATAGCGGCGGTAACAAGCCAGAGCGTAACGGAAATTAGTTTGCCCGAAGACACCGATACCACCACTCGCACTAAGGTGGCTGATATTGCGATTACCGATGATGCCTTGGGGAGCAACACCATTACTATTGGCGGTTCTGGTGAAGAGCACTTTGAGGTGGATGGAGCAGAACTGTTTTTAAAAGCCGGTGCATCGCTCGATTTTGAAACTGCCAGCAGCTTGTTGGTTAACACCGTGGTATTTGATGACACGGTGAGCGGCTCATCGCCGCTGACGGCTGACCTCGTTGTGAGCATAACCAATATCGATGAGTCACCGTTTTTTAGCTCAGGTGGTAGCGCCAGTGTTGCCGAGAATGCGGCGGCCAATACGTTGGTTTACGAGGCCATAGCGGCGGACCCTGAAAGGGACGCAGTCGTCTACAGTTTGGGCAGTGGCGGCGATAATGCGCTGTTCACGATTGATTCGAGTAGCGGTGAGGTGACGCTGAACAGCAGTGCAGACTTTGAGGCTGACGCCAGTTACAGCATCACGGTTATTGCGACGGCGAACGGTAAAACCGATAGTCAGGCGGTGTCGGTGAGCATTACCGATGTTAACGAGGCGCCGAGCGGCGTCGCATTGACCTCTGCGGTGACCAGCCTGGCCGAAGATGCCGACACCAGTGCACGCACCA
>JBELGO010000013.1:0-28813 GCA_042091915.1 SAR92 clade bacterium
GTGTGCTCTTCCGATCTGCGGCAACTGTAGGTGGATTTCGATCCATTCAGGAGTTTGCACTACTTACCTAGTTTCTTTTCGAGATAGTGAATATTTACTCCGCCCTCTTGGAAGGGACCGTCAACGACCAACTTTTTGTGCAGGGGTATATTGGTTTTAATGCCGTCAATGACGGTCTCGTCTAGGGCGTTGCGCATGCGCACTAAGGCGGTTTCGCGATCGTCACCGTGGGTGATAATTTTACCAATCAGAGAGTCGTAATTAGGGGGTACGCGATAGCCCGCGTAGATATGCGAGTCGACCCTAACACCCAGTCCGCCCGGTGCATGGTAGCCTTTGATGAGACCCGGTTGAGGTAAAAAGCTGTCGGGATCTTCGGCGTTGATACGGCACTCGAAGGCATGGCCGCGGAAAACGATATCTTCTTGGCGCAGTGACAGTGGCTGGCCGCTGGCAATTTTAAGCTGCTCCTTGACGATATCGACGCCAGTGATCATCTCCGACACGGGGTGCTCAACTTGCACGCGAGTATTCATCTCAATGAAGTAGTAGCGCCCATCTTCATAGAGAAACTCAAAGGTACCGGCGCCGCGGTAGTTGATCTGTTTGCAGGCATTGACGCACGCCTCAAATACGCCCTGGCGAGCCTCTTCAGGTATTCCGGGGGCGGGCGCCTCTTCAAGGACTTTTTGATGGCGGCGCTGCAGTGAGCAGTCGCGATCGCCCAAGTGGATGGCTCCCCCTTGTCCATCGGCAAGTACTTGTACTTCAACGTGGCGCGGGTTGGTGAGAAACTTCTCCATGTAAACGGTGCCGTCGTTAAACGCGGCAGCCGCCTCTGTTTTGGTGACAGTCACGGCATTAACCAGAGCGGCTTCGCTCTCGACAACGCGCATGCCGCGACCGCCGCCACCGGCGGCAGCTTTAATGATAACTGGATAACCGATGCGCAGAGCGGTGGCTTTGAGTTCGGTCGGGTCTTCGCTGAGCGGGCCATCGGAGCCGGGGACAGTGGGGACTCCAGCCTGTTTCATGGCGCGGATGGCCGCGACTTTGTCACCCATAATCCGGATCGTCTCGGCTTTAGGGCCGATAAAGATAAAGCCGCTGTTCTCTACCTGCTCGGCAAAGTCAGCGTTCTCAGCTAAAAAGCCGTAGCCTGGATGGACTCCTTGAGCGCCGGTGACTTCCATGGCGGCGACCAATGAAGGTACGTTGAGGTAACTCTGCGGCGACGGATTGGGACCAATACAGATCGACTCGTCGGCGAGTTTTACGTGCTTGAGGTCGGCATCAATTTTGGAGTGCACCGCCACGGTTTTAATGTTGAGTTCGCGGCAGGCGCGCAAAATGCGCAGGGCGATCTCGCCGCGATTAGCGATCAGCACTTTGTCTAAAAGGGGTTGTGTCATATCGGGCTCTCTTGGCGTCGCGCGACGCTCTCTGTGCAGAGTTGGGCGAGTGGGCTCAAGTGGCGAACGCAGTAGTTAAACGATAGTGACTAGCGGCTGGTCAAACTCGACCGGCTCGCCGTCATCAACCAGTATGGCGCCGATAGTGCCCGATTTGTCTGCTTCAATTTGGTTCATCATTTTCATCGCTTCGATGATGCAGATAACGTCGCCCTTTTTCACGCTGCTGCCCACTTCGACAAAGGCGGGTGAGCCCGGTGCGGGCGAACGGTAGAAACTGCCGACCATAGGCGAATTGACGCTGTGGCCTGTGCTAGCTGCAGGCTGAGTCTCTGGTTGAGCGGGGGCGGCTGCAGGTTGAGGTGCAGCAGGTGCGGGCGCAGGGGCGGGTGCGGCAGCATAGCTGGGCGCTGCTGCGGGCGCGCCGCGGCTTATGCGTACCGACTCTTCGCCCTCGGTGATTTCGAGTTCATTGATGTTGGATTCTTCGAGCAGCTCGATGAGCTTTTTAACTTTGCGGATGTCCATGATGCGATCTCTTGTTATCTGTTAATAAGTGGTGCGGATATTTAGTTTAGCGGATTGTGATGTTCCAGCTGGCTCAGTGCGGCAGCCAGAGCGAGCTGATAGCTCTCGGCACCAAAACCAGAGATGACGCCCAGGGCAATATCACTGAGAAAAGAGTGTTGGCGAAACTCTTCGCGCGCATAGACGTTGGATAGGTGCAGCTCAATAAACGGGATCTTGACGCCAGCCAGTGCATCGCGCAGGGCGACGCTGGTATGGGTAAACGCGGCTGGATTGATCAAAATAAAGTCGACGCCCTCGCGTTGCGCGGCGTGGATACGATCAATCAGTTCATGTTCAGCATTGCTCTGCATCGCTGAGAGGGTGTGGCCCGCCTGTTGTGCAGTATCCACAAGTTGCTGATTGATCTGATCGAGAGTCACACTGCCATAAATCTCTGGCTCACGCCTGCCGAGCAGGTTGAGGTTGGGGCCATGCAGAACCAGTAATGTGGCCATTGCGCTATCCTCTTGAGGTGACTTTTAAAAAAACAGGCTTACAGTTTGCAGGAAAAAACCAAAATTGTCTACTTTGGGGTTTTCTAGCATTTTTCGCAGAAATTAGAGGCTTTTAGCCTCTTTTTTACTGCAATTTTGCAAAATACTGTAACGCTGTTTTAGCGATCGACGCTGTTGTCACCAAGATACAGCCAGTTGTCGGCAGTTTTGACCTTTATCGGCCAAATTCTTCTATATTCGAAAAATAGGCCGGCATTGTGCGGTTAAAATCGGTTATTTCGGCTTGAGCGCTTCGGCTACAGCCGCGGGAGAGAGTAATTGTGGTAAGAACTCCGCTTGCGCAGCGCCCGGCCGGTAGAGCAGATAGAGGGGGACGCCACTGCGCCCGTGGGCGTTGAGCAGTGCTGTAACCTCAGGGTCGGGTTCACTCCAGTCGCCTTTGATATAGACGGTCTGAGTCTCATCCAAAAGTTGCGAAAACTCTTCCCCAGAGAGCGCGCGGCGCTCGTTGACCAGGCAGGTCACACACCAATCAGCGGTCAGGTTGACCAGCACCTGGCGCTGCTCAAGGCGCAATTTTTCAAGCAGAGCCGGTGAGTAAGCCTGCCAGTTGGCTTGCTGCTGCTGATGCAGTGCCTGCTGGGTGGCTGCGCCGGTAGCCAATAAGCTGATCAGTAACAGAGCGATCTTGGCCGAGCTGCGCTGGCGTTGCAGTAGCCCCCAACTCCAGCTGGTTAGAGCCAGTAAAATCAGTGCAACCAGCAGCAGAGCCAGCTGGTCGATAGAGGTCTGCCCGGCAAATACCCACAGCAGCCAAACCGCGGTCAGTAGCAGTGGGAAGCCGAGCAGCTGCTTAAACTGATCCATCCATACACCCGGTTTGGGTAGAGCGGCGGCCAAGCGTGGCGAAAGTGTCAGCAGTAAAAATGGCAGTGCCATGCCGGCGCCCAACGCAGCAAAAATTAGCAGTGCGACAGCACTGCTCTGAGTGATGGCAAAGCCCAGCGCGCTGCCCATAAAAGGGGCGGTACACGGGCTGGCGACAATGGTGGCGAGTACGCCGTTGGCAAATGCACCGGATAAAGTGGGGGCGGGTGTGGCGGTTGGTGCGCCCAGCGAAAACTGATAGAGGCCAAAAAGATTGCAAGCCATGAGTATAAACAGTGCGGCAAGAGCGGCAATGAACAGTGGCGATTGTAGTTGGAATCCCCAGCCGATCGCTTCGCCAGCGCTGCGCAGGGCCAGCATTAGAGCGGCAATCGCCACAAAGCTGACAATAACGCCGGCACTGTAGATAAGCCCGTGCAGCCAAGTGGGATGGCGGCTATTGGCGTGTTGCGTCAGGCTGAGCAGTTTGATCGAGAGGATAGGGAAAACACACGGCATCAAATTGAGTATCGCGCCGCCGACAGCTGCGGCCAAAAGCATGGAGAGCAGTAGAGGCAGGCTGAGTGGCGCAACAGTGGTGCTCTCTAGGCGTGTTTCGCGCGGTTGCTGCAACGGCGTGAATAGGCCCCGCTCCAGATCAACAGTAAACCATTGGTCGCGCGGTGGATAGCAGAGGCCGGCATCGGCACATCCTTGCGAGCGCAGCGTCAGTGAGGCGTTGTCAGTAAGCTGGCTCAGCGGTAGTTCAGCGTAAACTGTGGTTGTGTTGCGATAGACGACTAACTGAGCTTGAAAGAACTCGTCCCAGAGCTCCTCTCCAGGGGCAAAAGTCAGCTTTGCGAGGGCGTTGTCGGCGGCAACAGAGAACTGTTTCTGGTAGAGATAATAGCCGGGTTGGATCTGCCAGTGCGCGGCAAGAGTGACGGTTTTATCGCTGCGCTCTATCAGTTCAAGGTCGACCTGGTAGGCCTGCTCTACCGGCAGAAAAGCGGGTTGTTGCAGTCCGGAGAGGCTCGAGCTACTGCCGCCAACAGCCCAAAGCGGGCTACTCAAGGCGGCCAGAATGGTTGCCAAAAAGAACGTCTTAAATGTCTTAATAAGAGTCAATGTAAAGCTCCAAAGTGTCCAAAGGTGCGGCTGGGGCAGATAGCTACTTTAGCAGAGATTGTCTGCTGGGTGAGCGCAGTCGCACTGTGCGCCAAGTGAGTTATGATAGACACCTAGAAATTATCGCGGCGCTTGCGCGCCATGAAAAAGAGGTGATCTATGCGCAACAAAAAATTTCTCATGACAGCGGCAGCTTGTTCAGTTGTGGCGGCACTGTTGGCGGGTTGCAGTCAGTCTGGCGCGCTTACAGTTGATGAGGGTTGGGTCCGAGCTGTGCCGCCGGGTAAAACGGTTACGGCCGGTTTCGCGCTACTCAACAACCACACCGCCAGCGACTGTACCATCGAGGCTGTCAGCAGCCCTCAGGCCGAGCGAGTCGAGCTGCACAGTACGTCTGTAGAAGAGGGTGTGATGCGCATGCGGCCAATGCAGAGCCCAGCCATTGCCGCCGGCGACGCGCTGTTATTAGCGCCAGGAGGCAATCACTTGATGCTGTTTGGCCTCGGCGAGCACGCCAGCCACTTGGAGAGCATAGAGATTGCACTAGCGACGAGCTGCGGGGTAGTGAAAGCTGAACTGCCAGTGCGGCGCACTGCGCCGAGTTCCGGCGGTGACGATCACAGCCACCATTGATTAGTCCTCTAGAGCCTGTAGCAGCGGTTGGTATTCAGCACTGTGTAAGCGTGGTCCGTATTGGCTGACCACACAGCTCGCGGCAACGTTGGCGAAGTGACCAGCTTTAGGCGCACTGTATCCGTTGGCGAGTGCGTGCAAGTAAGCTCCGGCGAACATGTCGCCAGCACCATTGGTATCAATCGCGGTCACGGCTTGAGCTGCACAGTGGTGGTTGTTAAAGCCATCGAAAACGGTGGCGCCACTGCTGCCATTAGTTACAGCAAAGCTGTTTACCTCGCACTGCAGTTTTTCAAGAGCAGCCGTAAGCTCCTCTGTTTGAGTCCACTGCATCGCCTCGGCCGCATTGCAAAACAGCAGGTCAATCTGGTTGCCGGCCATCTCTCTCAGCTGCTCGCCGAAGCCGGCGACGATGCCCGGGTCGGAGAGGCTCAGCGCAATTTTGACGCCATTGGCAATCGCAAATTCGCGGGCCTGAGCCACAGCGGCGCGACTTTTTTCTGAGGTGACCAGGTAGCCCTCTATATAGAGATAGTCCGATGCTGCCAGAGCGGTAAAATCGATATTGCTCTCATCCAGTTGATCGCTGACACCCAGGTAAGAGTTCATGGTGCGCTCGGCGTCTGGAGTTACCATCACCAAGCAGCGCCCTGTGGTGCCGATATCTCGACCGCTCGACCCGCAGTGATCGATGCCGTTGGCAGCAAGATCTTCGAGGTAGAACTCACCGTTGTCATCATCGCCGACATTGCAGGAGAAAAAAGCGCGGCTGCCAAATTGGGAGAGTGCAATGGCGGTGTTGGCTGCCGATCCACCACAGGCGCGCTTGCTCAAGGTGAGGTGCTCGCTAAGCCCTGCGGTGAGCTCAGCTTGACGGTGTTCATCGACTAGAGTCATCACGCCTTTGTCGATAGCGTGTAGTTCTAGGTCGCTGTCAGAGACTTCGATTTCGGTGTCGACGAGTGCGTTGCCAAGCGCGTAGAGTTGGTATTTTTTGCTCATGGTATGAGTCCTGGTTGCGTGTTGCGCTATTATGCGATTGCTGCGCAGCAATGAGAAGGCTTGCGCGCAGAGAGAGCCCACTGCAAAGGGTAACAGCAACCAAAATGCGAGAAGTAGTTTGAGAGCTAAAAGACGTACAGCCAGCCGGTGGTGGCAGCTCGGAAAAGGGCTGGCGCTATTAACCCTTGGCGTTTTTGTAACTATTTTGTTGCTGTTAGACAGCCAGGTCCGTACCACCTTTGAGGGGCGCAAGTGGGCGCTGCCAGCGCATGTTTACGCGCGTTCACTGGAGCTTTATGTCGGCGCACCGATCACTGCGCAGGCGTTGCAAGAGGAGCTTGAACAATTAGGTTACCGAGCTGTTGAGCAGATCAGCGGCCCTGGACAATACCGTCGCCGCGCCAGCCATTTTGAGCTACACAGTCGCAGCTTCACTTTTACCGATGGGGTGGAGCCTGCCCGCCTGTTGAGCGTGGTAGCCGATCAGCGCATTGAAGCTTTAGCTCAAGCCGACTCCGACCAGCCGCTGCACCTCTTGCGCCTTGAGCCGATGCGCATCGGCGGTATCTACCCTGCGCACTATGAAGATCGCGAACTGCTGCGCTTGGAGGAGCTCCCCGCGTTGTTAGTTGAGGCGGTAGTGGCGGTGGAAGATCGACAATTTTTTAACCATTTTGGTCTCTCGGTGAGCGGTACCCTGCGCGCGCTAAAAACCAATTTGAGTGGTGGGCGTATACAGGGTGGCAGCACTATCACCCAGCAGCTGGTGAAAAACTTCTATCTCAGTTCAGAGCGCACCTTGCAGCGCAAGCTCCGCGAGGCGGTGATGGCACTGTTGCTGGAGTGGCACTACAGCAAAGAACAGATACTTGAAGCCTACATCAATGAGATCTATCTCGGCCAAGCGGGCAAGCGCGCTATTCATGGATACGGACTCGCCGCGCGACACTACTTTGCCAAGCCGGTCTCTGAGTTGGCGCTCGAGGATATGGCACTGCTGGTTGCGGTAGGCAAGGGCGCCTCGTGGTACAACCCTTGGAATCAGCCGCAACGCGCCCTCAAGCGGCGCAATTTAGTCTTGTCTATTTTATCCCGTGAGGGGGTTATTAGTGAAGTTGCGGCGACCCACGCCAAACAGCAGCCACTGGCGGTAGTGCCGCCAGAGCGCAGTAGTTACAACCGTTATCCGGCGTTTTTAGAGTGGGTGAAACAGCAGTTGCAGCAAGATTACCGCGACAGCGATCTGCGCGCCGAAGGCTTGCGTATTTTTACCAGCTTCGACCCGCTGGTGCAGGGCCAGTTGGAGCGAGCGACTGCACAGCGTCTGCAGCAGCTGGAACAGAGTTACAAGATTGACGCCAATACGCTGCAAAGTGCAGCAACCGTGGTCAGGATTGCCAGCGGTGAAGTGGTGGCTCTGCTCGGCGATCGCCAGCCTGGTTATGCGGGCTTTAATCGCGCACTCGATGCGCGCCGTCAGATAGGCTCTACCATCAAGCCGGCCATCTATCTGACTGCGCTGGAGGATTCTCAGAACTACACTCTGGCGGCACCAGTTTCAGACCGTCCGATAACGTTGACTACCGACAGCGGAGAGCTCTGGCAGCCGCAGAACTTTGATAAAAAAAGTCACGGCGAATTGCCCCTGTTCTCAGCGCTGGCCCGTTCGTACAATTTAGCGGCGGCCAATCTCGGCCTCGAGTTAGGGGTCGATAAGGTGCTGGATACGCTGCGCAGACTCGGCTTAGAGCGCGAACCCAAAGCGCACCCAGCCCTGCTGTTGGGCAGTTTGGCACTGACCCCTATGGAGGTTGCGCAGCTCTATCAAACCATCGCCGCCGAGGGATTTTTTACGCCACTGCGCGCTATCCGAGAAGTTTATGACGCAGACCAGCAACCGCTGCGCCGCTACGACTACTCC
The DNA here is from genome assembly GCA_042091915.1 of SAR92 clade bacterium. Lineage (GTDB taxonomy): Bacteria > Pseudomonadota > Gammaproteobacteria > Pseudomonadales > Porticoccaceae > LSUCC0057. The sequence goes on from JBELGO010000013.1 coordinate 7,989, forward strand.
GCGCAGCAGCGCTTTAGCCGCGATGTGATGCATCTGCTCCACTATGCTCTGCAAGGCGTCATGCGCGAGGGTACAGGACGGCGCGCCTACCGCTGGCTCGATCGCCAGATCGCCAGCGCGGGTAAAACTGGCACGACAAATGACAACCGCGACAGTTGGTTCGCCGGTTTTGGTGGGGATTTTATGGGCGTGGTGTGGGTCGGCCGCGACGACAACGGCTCGATGCCGATAACCGGCTCCACCGGGGCGCTTCCGATCTGGGCCGAGACCATGCAGGCGATAGGTTTGCAACCGCTGGCTTTTGGAGTCCCACCCGGCGTCGACTACCGCTGGGTTGAATTGCCTGCGCAACAGCTTAGTGCTGAGGGCTGCGCCAACAGTTACTTTTTACCCTATATCAGCGGCACTGCGCCCGAGCGTATGACTGCTTGTGGCCGAGCTGCCGAGCGACAACGCAGCGATTGGTTGGCGCCACTGCGAGACTGGTGGCGCGGACGTTAGCCGTCGCTATAGTGCTAAACTAGGCAGATCGATTATTCGGAGAAAATAGACACAGATGCAAAATTCGAAGTTGCTCACTGTGGTTATATTGAGCGCACTGCTGAGTGCGTGCTCAACTTTAGGGCCTCCCGCAGGGCGAGTGGAGGAGCCGGGGGTGAGTGCTGATCCGCCAACCACCAGTGGCGGCGAGACCATTGCGCCAATCAGTACGGCGCCCTCGCTGGGGGTTGAGCGAGCGGTGGCTGAATTATTGCGCCGCAGCTGGGAGCTTTTGCAGGCGCAGCAGTGGCGAGCCGCGCTGAGTAGTGCCGAACGGGCTCAGCGGCTCGATCGCTTCGAACCTGAGGCCTACCTAGTTATTGCCACTGCTCACTACCACCTAGCTCAACATCAACTGGCAGCCAATATAGCGGCGCAGGGGTTGAGTTACGCCACAGTGGGGAGCGATCTAGCGGAGCAGCTAGAACAGTTGGTACGACTGGCGAACGCTCGCTAGATTTTAGCGAGTAATCTGTTTTACCCCGTCGCGGCTGCCCAGCAGTAAACAGTCGGCCGCCCTCTGCGCGAACAGGCCATTGCAGACCACGCCAGCAATTTGGTTGAGCTCGCTCTCCAGCTGGGCTGGCTTGCGAATTGGCATGAGGCCGAACACGTCGATAATCACATTGCCGTTGTCGGTCACCACCCCCTCGCGCCACACCGGATCGCCCCCCATCGCCAGCAGCTGGCGGGCGACATAACTGCGAGCCATCGGAATCACCTCCACCGGTAGTGGGAATTCTCCGAGATGCTCGACCCACTTGCTGTCATCTGCAATGCAGACAAACTGTCGCGACGCCGCGGTAACAATTTTTTCGCGTGTCAGTGCTGCGCCGCCGCCCTTGATGAGATTGAGCTGCGGATCAGTTTCATCGGCGCCGTCGACATATACCGCCAGCTGGCCGGCACTGTTGAGGTCGACGACTTCAATGCCGTGGCTGCGCAAGCGCTCGGCAGAGGCTTCTGAGCTGGCGACTGCCGCGGCAAAATCGAATTTGTGTGCAGCTAGGGCATCGATGAAAAGATTGGCCGTTGAGCCAGTGCCGATGCCAATAATCGTGTCGCTGTCGAGCATGGGTAGTACAGTTTCTACGGCGGCGGCAGCCACCGCGGCTTTGAGTTGGTCTTGGGTCACGCGTTGCTCCTCACAAGGTCGAGATAGGCGTGCAGTATAATCGCTTGAACACTCAGCTGCAGTGGTTATGGAGAACAACTGTCGCTGGCCAAGTCGCGCGGTTGTCCGTAACATTGCGACCTTGAGTGGCGCACTGCGACCGAACAGTTGAAAGCGCTAGATAGCGCGGGAAAAAACATGTCAAAACACAGCGATAGTTACGTCAAAAAAATACTCTCTGCGCGGGTTTACGATCTCGTTGTCGAGACGCCTATCGACACGGCACCGCGGCTCTCGAAGCGGCTCAACAATCAGGTGCTGTTCAAGCGAGAGGATCTGCAGCCGGTATTTTCGTTTAAATGTCGCGGCGCCTACAACCGGCTTTTGCAGTTGAGCGACGCCGAGCGCGCCACCGGCGTGATTGCCGCCTCTGCCGGCAATCACGCACAGGGCTTGGCGCTTGGCGCTAAAACGCTGGGTGTTAAAGCGACCATTGTGATGCCCAAAACCACTCCCGCGATTAAGGTCGATGCCGTGCGCAGCCGCGGCGCTAAGGTGGTGTTGATTGGTGATAATTACGATGCCGCTGCCGCCCATGCGCAGCAGCTGGTGGCTGAGAAAGGGTTGGTTTATATTCACCCGTTCGACGACCCCGATGTCATCGCTGGGCAGGGGACCTGTGGTATGGAGATTTTGCGCCAGCTGCCCGGGGATCTTGATGCGATTTTTGTGCCGGTGGGCGGTGGTGGCCTCTGCGCCGGGATTGCCGCTTACGTCAATTTTGTCCGCCCCGAAGTCAAAGTGATTGCGGTTGAACCCGCCGATGCCGCCTGTTTAGAGGCGGCGATGCATGCTGGTCGGCGTGTGAAGTTGCCCGAGGTGGGTATTTTTGCCGACGGCACTGCGGTGGCACAGGTCGGCAAAGAGAACTTCAAAGTGATGCGCGATACTGTGCACTCCGTGGTGACGGTGAGCACCGATGAGATCTGTGCGGCAATCAAAGATATCTATGACGACAGTCGCTCTATCAGTGAACCCTCTGGCGCTTTAGCGGTGGCTGGTATGAAAAAATATGTAGAGCAACAGGGTGTCAGCGGCCAAGTGCTGGTGGCGATCAACTCCGGTGCCAATATCAACTTTGATAGGCTGCGCTACATCTCCGAGCGCACAGAGGTGGGCGAGAAGCGCGAAGCGATACTGGCCGTGACTATCGATGAGCGGCCGGGGAGTTTTCGCGCATTTTGTCGCGCCCTGCACAAGCGCAATGTCACTGAGTTTAACTACCGCTTTGCCAGCGAGCGCGCCGCGAATATTTTTGTCGGTGTGCAAGTGAGTGGCGACAGCGATCGCGAAGCGTTAGTCGGCGAACTGGTTGACTCCGGGTACGCCGCGACCGATCTGACTGACAACGATATTGCCAAGGCCCATATACGCCACATGGTTGGCGGCCAAGCGCCTCAGGCGGGCAGTGAGTTAGTGTTCTCGTTTGAATTTCCCGAGCGCCCCGGCGCGCTGTCGAATTTTCTCAATCAGCTCGGCGGACGTTGGAATATCTCTATGTTCCACTACCGCAACCACGGCGCTGCCTATGGCCGCGTGTTAGTGGCGATGCAAGCCGAGCACAGCGAGCTCAAGGCGTTGTCGAAGTTTCTCGATGGTATCGGTTACCCGTGGACCAACGAGACGGACAATCCGGCCTGTCAGTTCTTTTTAAGTCACTGACGCTCTAGCTTATTCGCTGTCGATAGGGGCAGTCTCGGCCTCGTGGTGGTTGAGATCGCCCAGTCGACGGATCTGAATCGCCTCGACACCGGTGCCTGCCAGCGCATCCGAGATCACTACCACGCGATCGTCGGGGCTGAACTCGTCGCGCTGCATCATAATTGCCGCGGCGGTACCGAGAGTTTTTTCCGGGTCTGAACTGAAGTTAATGCGATAGCTGAGCACGTTGCGGTTGAGCACCAGCTGACGGCGTGTGCGGCTGTCGTTGGTGAATGCGCAGATAATCGACTGCTGTGGATGGCAGTTGGTCACTAGATCGGCCATGCGCCCGCGCCGGGTCGGCACGATGATCGCTTTTGCTGCAATCGACTCGGCCAAGTTGACCGCCGCTTGTGCAATTTGCTGTTTATCGTGGTTGCCCTCTAGCTTGTCGGTAAAGCGCAAGCCGCGACTGTTCTCGGTGGATCGGGCAATGCGGTCGAGGATTTCAACACATTTAGTTGGGTATTTGCCGATAGTTGTTTCGCCGGAGAGCATAATCGCATCGGCCTCTTCATAGACCGCATTGGCGACGTCGGTGACTTCAGCGCGCGTTGGCATCGGGTTGTCGATCATCGATTCCAGCATGTGCGTGGCGACAATCACGCGGCGTCCTTTTTCGGCACAGCTGCGGATAATACGGCGCTGCACGCGCGGTAGATGCTCGAGCGGTATCTCAACGCCGAGGTCGCCGCGCGCCACCATAATGCCGTCGGCGACATCGACAATCTCTTGCATATTTTTAATCGCCTCTTGGTCTTCGAGTTTGGCGATCGCTTTAATTTTGTCTGCTTTGCTGCCGAGTAGCTCGCGCAGCTCAAGCACATCTTTGGCTTCGCGCACAAAAGAGAGTGCGATGAAATCGACCTCTTGCTCAACAGCAAAAGCGATATCGCGACGGTCTTTCTCAGTAATTGCCGGCAGGTTGACACGAATGCCGGGCAAGTTGACGTGGCGTCGGCTTTTAAGCAAGCCGCCGTCTATCACGGTGCACTGCATGACCCGTTTTTCTTTACTCAGCACTTCTAAGTTGATTAGGCCGTTGTCGACAGTGATGATGTCGCCGACATTGACGTCGTTGATCAGGTCGTCGTAATTGATGCGAATAGAGGAGGCCTCGACATCTTCTTCACCGCGGGCGACGACCGAAATGGTATCGCCGGCGCGCAGATGCAGCTCATCGACAATATCTCCGGTGCGGATCTCAGGCCCCTGGGTGTCGAGCAAAATGGCAATCGGGTGGTGCAGTTTACGGTTGAGAGTGCGGATTGCCTTAATCACTTTAGCGTGTGACTCGTGGTCGCCGTGAGACATATTTAGGCGGGCTACGTTCATGCCGGCTTTGGCCAGTTTTTCCAACATATCAAAGCTTTCTGAAGCCGGTCCGATCGTGCAGATTATTTTGGTTTTGCGCATATTAGCTCACATTCTGTAGCGATGTAGTCGAGTGGGATATCCCACGCTTGGGGGGTGATTTTAGCAACTTCTTGGCAGCTGTGGGCGAGCCCGACAAAAACTGTGCGGCGCTGGCTATCGAAATCGGCTAGCGCGCGGTCGTAGTAGCCAGCGCCCATGCCGATGCGATGGCCGCTGCGATCAAAGCCGACCAGCGGCACAACTACCACCTGACAGCTTTGTAGCGAAGCGTATGAGTGCGGTGAGGCGGGCTCGAGAATGCCGTAGCGATTAGCGGCAAGGGGCGATGTTTCGCTCCACAGTGCCCAGCGCATCTGTCGCTGCGGTGCAATAATCGGCAGCAAACACACACTGCCGCGAGCTGTACAGCTTTGAAAAAGTGGATGGGTGGAGATCTCACCATCACTCGCGCTGTAGAGAGCGAGCTGCTTGGCTGAGTGAAACCAGGTCTGTTGATCGAGCTGTTTTGCCACGGCCTGAGCGGCTGTGCGCTGCTCCTCGTCAGAGAGAGTGCGGCGTTGGTTGCGCAACTCTGTGCGCAGGGTGTCAGTAGCCATAACAGTTTCAGAATTAGAGAGTAGAGCCCAAGGTGCCGCTGTCAACATGGCCTTGAACCGAAAGGTTCAAGGGGGCGACGCAGGGAGTGCTTCAGGCTTTCCGTCGAGCGGACGTGCACAACAGCTCTCACGCAGCGAGGCCGGGTAAAAAGTATCGGCTCAAGGACTTCGCGACTGGCCAACACCCCAGGTGATGATCAGTCTAGCATAGGCGCAGCGAGGGTCGACAGGGTTGCGGTAAGATTTTTTGTTTTAGTTGAACCGTTCTAGCGCGGCTTCTACACGCTCTTGAGCGCTATCGATTATCGCGTTGCTCTCGCTCTGTGCACCGCTATTGTCGCGGTTGGCAATCAGCTCATAGGCCAGATTGAGGGCGGTCATTACCGCAATTCGATCTAGACCAATAATGGCGCCACCGCGGCGCACCTCTTGCATCTTCTCGTTGAGTAGCTCTGCGGATTGCTCAAGTGCCGCGCGGTCCTCTGGTTTACAAGCGACCTGATACTCTTTGTCGAGGATCTTAATTTTTAATGAGTTGCTCATGACAGTTGCCCCTACTGGTCCGTGTTGAGGCCGCGCAAGCGGTTGATCATCAGCTCAATCTTTTGACGAGCCAATTCGTTCTGTTCGACCAGTTGGCTGCGTTCAGTCAGCAGGGCAGATTGGCGTTCAACCAGTTGCTGATTGTCGCGCTTCATCTGATCGCAGAGGGCGATGAGCTGGTCAATTTTTTCCAGTAACGGATGATCTGGGTCAGTCATGATTGTGAGAAAAACGCTCGCGGTGCTGTAGTGGTATAAGGGTGCTATTTGCGCAGATATTTGAGCACTATAGGCGCGGGCTCTGCGCGGGTCAATCGCGCCGCGTTCGGGCTGTCTGGTTCTGATGCAGCAGCTTCGCAACGGTGCTAGGATAGCGGCCGATTAAAAGATTAAAAAGTGGGGCAGTGCGGTGGATTTCGAACAGATAGAAGCATTTTTTTATGAGCTGCGGCTCTCAGTGACGCCCTCTTCTTACCACGGTTTTGTCTGTGGTCGGATAGCTGCTGGCGCCGTCTCGATTGACGAGCTGGTGACGCTTTCCGCCGAATGGCTGACGCTCGACGAGGAGCGCGCCGCTGCCGCCGATGACGCTTTGCGCGACTATTTGGCGTTAGTTATTGAGGGGATCTCAGACCAGGGCTTCAGTTTTCAACTGCTGCTGCCCAGTGAAGAGCTGCCTTTAGCCGATCGCCTCGCCGCAACGGGCGAGTGGTGCGGGGCGTTTCTCTCCGGTGTTGGCGAAGGCCTTGGCGGTGCATTTAATGTCACCGAAGAGGGTCGCGAGGCGCTCGAGGATCTCGCAGCGATCGCTCAAGTCTCTACCGACTTGCAGGGCGATGATGACGAAGAGCGCGACTATGTCGAACTGTGTGAATATATTCGTGTGGCCGTACAACTGCTGTTTGACGACCTGCGCGGCGGCGAGCAGCCACCTGCGCCGACGATCCACTAAATTTTACGCTGATGATTGCCCTGAAAGAGTACGCAGAGCGCCGCCGCGAGTTGATGGCGCAAATGCTCCCAGACAGCATCGCAATTATTGCTGCCGCTCCAGAGGCGGTGCGCTCACGCGATACACACTACCCTTACAAGCAGAGTACTAATCTCAGTTATTTGAGCGGCTTCCCAGAGCCGCAGGCGGTACTGGTATTAATGCCCGGACGCGCCCAAGGTGAAACAGTCCTGTTCTGTCGAGAAAAAGATGCGCTGCGAGAAACCTGGGACGGCTTTCGCTACGGCCAGCAAGGCGCCATTGAGCAATTTGGTATGGATGATGCGTTCCCTATCGATGACCTCGACGAAATACTCCCGGGGCTGCTCGAGGGCAAGTCGCGGGTCTACTACGCCATCGGTAAACAGCCTGACTTTGACCGGCAACTGCTCGACTATGTGCAGCAACTCGGCGATAGCCAAGGTCGCGGCGCTATACCGCCCGGCGAGTTTGTCGACCTCGACCACACGCTCCACGAAATGCGCCTGATTAAAACGGCCGCTGAATTGAAGCTGATGCGCCAAGCCGCGACAATTTCAGCGCAAGCACACTGCTTGGCGATGCAGCGCTGCGCTCCAGGGCTCTACGAATATCAGCTGCAAGCGACCATCGAACACCACTTTGCCGACTGTGGCGCCGCCGCTCCGGCTTACACCACCATTGTTGGCGGTGGCAATAATGGCTGCACACTGCACTACATAGACAACCGCGCCCCTTTGGTGGACGGTGAGCTGGTGTTGATCGATGCCGGCTGTGAGTACGCCGACTACGCGGCAGATATTACCCGCACGTTTCCGGTCAATGGCCGTTTTAGTCGCGCACAGTCCGCCATCTACGACCTGGTTTTGGCGGCTAACAATGCGGCAATTAAAGCAGTGCGTGTCGGCAAGCCGTTTAATGTTGCCAACCAGGTGACCGTCGAGGTGATCACCGCCGGTTTAGTTGATCTGGGTGTTCTCGACGGCGAAGTCAACGAATTGATTGAGCGCGGTGCCTACCGCGAGTTTTACATGCACAGCGCAGGCCACTGGTTGGGGATGGATGTACACGATGTCGGCGATTACAAGATTCACGGCCAGTGGCGAGAGTTTGAGCCGGGCATGGTGCTGACTATTGAGCCGGGCATCTATATCCCGCGCAGTGCCACGGCGGTTGCAGAGAAGTGGCGCGGTATTGCCGTGCGTATCGAAGACAATATCGTCGTCAAAAAGCGCGGGGTTGAAAATATGACTCGGCAAGTACCCGTTGAGCGCAGTGAAATTGAGAAACTGATGCGAGCGAAGCGCCGATGAGTCAGCCGGGGAGCCATCACAATTGTGATATTGCCATTGTCGGTGGCGGCATGGTCGGCTCGCTGTTGGCCTTAACCCTGGCCGCTCAGCAGCAGCGATTGCAACAGGCGGGTTGCCAACCGTGGCGTATTACTGTGTTAGAGCGCTCAGCGTCCAGCCCGCAAAAACCATCGGCTAGTGCAGCGCTGGCCGGGCGCACCACCGCATTGAGTGCCTCGAGCTGCCAGCACTTAGAACAGTTAGGTCTGTGGAGCAACTTGCAAGCGCAGTGCGCAGCGATAAGCACCATTCATGTCAGTGAGCGCGGTTCATGTGGGCTGACCCACTTGCGAGCAGTAGAAAATCAGCTCGAGGCGTTTGGTTATGTGGTTGAAAACGCGCTGTTGTTGGCGGAGCTGCGCGCGGCCATCAGCGCCACCGCGATTGATTGGCGCGCTCCGGCTCAGGTAGAGAAGATGGTGGCGGGTGGTGAACAGCAGCGGCTTATCTTGGGCGATGAGGAGATTGCGGCCAGTTTGGTAGTGAGTGCTGAAGGTGCCAATAGTGCGCTGCTGGCCGGGTTGGGTATCCGCAGCGAACGAACGGATTACCAACAACAGGCTATTATTGCCAATTTGGCACTGGCCCAGCCGCACAACGGCGTGGCCTATGAGCGCTTTGATCGCGCCGGTCCCATGGCCCTGCTGCCACTCACCAGCCAGCAGGGGGTACACCGCACAGCCTTGGTTTGGACCCACGCCGAGGGGGACGAACAGCGCTGGATTGAGGCGAGTGAGGCGGAGTTCTGTCGCGAAATAGAGCGGCTGTTTGGCGAGCGTATAGGCGCGGTCACCGCCGTGGGCGAGCGCCGTGCATTTGGTTTGGCACTGCAGCGCAGCAGTGAGCAAGTGCGTCGCGGCCTGGTTGTGCTCGGCAATGCTGCCCATGCGCTGCACCCAGTGGCCGGCCAAGGATTTAATTTGTCAGTGCGCGATGTTGTAGCGCTAGCGGAAGAGTTATTGCGCGCGCGCTTAGCCGGTGACAGCCCCAGCGAGTTGTCGACACTGCAGCGCTACCAGCAGCGCCAACAAAGCGATCAACAGCAGACTATCGTGTTTAGCGATCTGCTGCCGAAATTATTTAGCAGCCGCCTTCCCGGTGCAGCTGTGTTGCGACGCAGTGGTCTAGCCGCTATGGATCTGTTGCCACCACTGCGCGAGCGTTTTGCCCAGTTTGGAATGGGCAGTGACAGGGGTGCCGCACAATGAGCGAAGCAGCAATGCAGCAGTGCGATGTCGCGGTGGTCGGGGCGGGTGTAGTGGGAAGCTGCGCTGCGTTGGCGCTGGCCAAGCTCCCTGTAAACGTGGTGCTGATCGAGGCGCGTGATTCGACAGCTGTGCACTCCCAGTCGGGGTTTGACCCGCGGGTGATGGCGCTCAACAGCCATGCTCAGCAACTTCTTGACCGCCTCGGTGTCTGGCAAGCTATCGGATCACAGCATGTCACGCCCTATCAAGAAATGCGTGTTTGGGATGGCGATGGCAGTGGCAAGATAGCGTTTAGCGCTTCCTCGCACGGCGCACTGGGCGCCATTGTAGAGCAGCAGCCGCTGCTAACAGCACTGCAACAACAGCTAGCGCGCGCCGGCGTCACCATCGAGCGTCCAGCTACCGTGGTCTCTGAACATCGCAAGGAGGGCGGTATGGTGTTGGAGCTGTCCAGTGGCCGACAGCTCTCAGCGCAACTGGTGGTTGCTGCGGATGGAGCTCAGTCGCCGCTGCGCGAACGGCTCGGCTTTGCCACGCGCAGCTGGAGCTATGGGCAGGACGCCATAATCACAACAGTGCGCACAGAGCGGCCGCACCAGTCGGTCGCCTATCAACGTTTTACTGCGCACGGCCCGCTGGCTTTGCTGCCGCTCGGCGGCGATGGCCGCTACTGTTCACTGGTTTGGTCGCAAACTAGCAGTGAGACCGAGCAGTTGATGGCGCTCGACGAAGAGCAGTTTTGTCGCCAGTTAAGTTATGCCAGCGAGGGTGTGTTGGGTTGTATAGAGGAGTGTGATCAGCGCTACCGTGTACCGCTCACTCAGCGTCATGCCGTCGATTATGTTCAGGCCAATGTGGCGTTGATCGGCGATGCTGCGCACGCCATCCATCCGCTGGCTGGCCAGGGTGTCAATCTCGGCTTGAAAGATGTCGCGGTGCTTGCAGAGGTGTTGGCCGCAGCGGTGCAAGTGGCGGGCGGTAACAGTCTGCTCGGTGACACGGCGCTGCTGGGGCGTTATCAACGGCGCCGCAAACCAGATAACTTAGCCACCATGGCGGCGATGGAGGTGTTAAAGCAGCTGTTTGCCAGCCGCACACCGCTGCTGCGCTTGGCGCGCAATACGGGGCTCAACTGGTTTGATCAGCAGGCGCAGCTCAAACGCTGGATAGCCGACGCTGCGGCCGGTTAGGCCGGTAACTCCAACTGCAGAATTCTAAACCCTTCGCGCCGCTCAATTTCACAAACCCAGAGTTGTTGCTCGGCGGCGCGCTCTAAGGGGATAAACTCGTTGACGACAAACAGTGCGGCGCCGCCCGGTTTCAGCAGACGGCGAGTGGCCGCAATAAACTTTTCGGTGAGACGGCCGTCGACACTAAAGCCTTGATGAAAAGGTGGGTTGCATAAGATCAGCTCAAAGTGCCCCTCGATCTCTCGGCCGCTATCCGCCGCCAGTAGTTGGCTGGCTTCGCCGAGCAGATCGGGTAGCCGATCCAAGTTGGCGCGCGCGGCCAGTAGTGCCGTGGCGCTGTTGTCACTCAATACGAGCTCGCAGCTGTGTTCGCGCTCAGCCAGCCAAGCGCCTGCCGAGATGCCGAGATAACCGTATCCGCAACCGAGATCGAGCAGACGTTCCGGCGCTGCAAGCTGGCCCTCACTGATTAGGCGCTGCCAATTTTGTAGCAATAACTCGCTGCCGCGATCAATTTTTTGCCAACCAAAAATCCCCGGTTTGCTCTGCCAGTGTGGATCTGCAGCGAGAGGTCGCAGCTGGGGATAATCTTGGTCGTCGAGCGCACTGCCGGCGCTGTTTTCTTTGCGCACAGCACCCAGATAGAGTGAACCGTGTTTTTTCAGCTTGCTGACAACCGCAGTGGTGCCGCCAAAGCGTTCAACCGCGCGATTGAATGTGGTTTTAATGCCGTCGTTTTTGGCCCCGCAAATCCACACGGTGGCGCCGGCCTGCAAGGTGTTAAACAGCTGGTTGATAAGGTGGTGGCAGAGCGGGCGCTCTTTGGGCAAGCGCAGTAGCGCGCAGTCAAATAATTGCCCCGCCAGTGGCGAAAAATCAAAATCATTGAACAGCACATTGAGCCCGGCGTGCTCGGCGGCGCTGGCAATATCACAGCGGTTGCTGATCACGGTGGCGCTGTGGCCGCGCGCCCACTGTGCATCGCTCCAGTTTTCATCGGCGGCTATCAGTGTCGCATCGCTCTGCCACTGCTCCATCAGCAGTGTGACGCCAGCATCTCCCAAAGAGTGTCGGCCGGCCATTAGATTGCGGCTATTTCTGCGGCGCTGAGGGGGCGGTACTCGCCGGGCGCCAGATCGCTGTCGAGAACTATTTCGCCAACGCTGTGGCGGTGCAGTGCAACCACAGCATTGCCCAGTGCGGCAAACATGCGTTTTACCTGATGGTATTTTCCTTCGACAATTGCCAGTTCCACGGTGCAGGGATCGAGTACAGTGAGCGTGGCCGGCTGACAGCGACGCTTCTCACCCTCGAGAAAAATCCCTTTGGCGCAGCGTTCAACGGCACTGGCTGGATCCTCAAGCGGCTCGGCGAGGGTGGCATGGTAGAGTTTTTGGCAGCGGTTGCGCGGCGATGTCAGGCGATGGTTCCACTGCCCGTCATCGGTTAACAAGACCAGCCCAGTCGTATCGATATCTAGGCGGCCGGCAATTTGCAACTCTTCGGCGCGGTGTTCGTAGATGAGCTCTACGGCTGTGGTGTGTTCGCGATCGCGATTGGCGCAAACCACCCCGGCCGGTTTATTGAGCATATAGTAGCGCGCCTGCGGCGCAGCGATGGGTGCGCCATCGATGGTGATATCTTGTCCTGCGCTAAGGCGTTGCCCGGGGTCTTTAACGGTTGTGCCGTCTACAGCTACCTCGCCATTTTTAATCAACCTTTTGACATCGTTGCGCGATAAGTCGGTGGCGTTGGAGATAAAGCGGTCGACGCGCATTCTGTTATCCGCGCAGCAGCAAGGCTGCTTGTTTGGCAAAGTAGGTGAGTACGGCATCGGCGCCGGCGCGCTTGAAAGCGGTCAGCGATTCGAGGATCACCTCTTCGCGGCTCAGCCAGCCGTTATCAAATGCAGCGCAGTGCATCGCGTACTCGCCGCTGACCTGATAGGCGAGGGTAGGTACACGCAGCTCATCTTTGACACGGCGCACAATGTCTAAATAGGGCATGCCCGGCTTGACCATAATCATATCGGCGCCCTCATTGAGATCGAGCGCACACTCGTGGAGAGCCTCATCGCTGTTGGCCGGATCCATCTGATAGCTTTTTTTGTTGCCACCTTTTATGTTGCCGGCAGAGCCAACCGCATCGCGGAACGGGCCGTAATAGCTCGACGCGTATTTGGCCGCGTAGGCGAGTATCAGCGTGTTGGCATAGCCGGCTTGCTCTAATGCGCCGCGTATGGCGCCGACGCGTCCGTCCATCATATCGGAGGGGGCGACAACATCGGCACCGGCCTGTGCGTGTGAGAGCGCCTGCTTAACCAGCACTTCAGTGGTGATGTCGTTGAGCACATAACCGTGCTCGTCAATAATGCCATCTTGGCCGTGGGTGGTGAATGGGTCGAGCGCGACATCGGTGATAACGCCCAGGTCAGGTAGCTCTGCTTTGATTGCGCGCACTGCGCGCTGAGCTAAACCATTGGGGTCAAAAGCGCGCTCGGCGTGGAGCGACTTGAACGCGCTCTCCTCAACCGGGAACAGCGCAACCGCAGGTATGCCGAGATCGGCGAGCTCGCGACACTCGGCAACCAGTAAATCGATAGAGAGGCGCTCTACCCCCGGCATCGAGGCGACCGCTTGGCGCTGGCCACTGCCGTCGATAACAAACAGCGGCATGATCAGATCGTGGCTGCTGAGTGCATTTTCACGCACCAAATTGCGTGCAAAGGCGGTGGCGCGGCTGCGGCGCAGGCGAGTGGCGGGAAAGCTGCCGCGGGCAGTGGTAAAGCTCATAGCGTTATCTCAGTCAATGTCACAATTTAGAGCGTAGCAAAAACGCGCTCGGCGGCGTCCAGGGTGTGCTGGATATCGGCGTCGCTGTGAGCTGCCGACATAAAACCCGCCTCGTAGGATGCGGGGGCTAAGTAGACTCCCTCGGCCAACATGCCGTGGAAAAACTTGCCAAAGCGCGCGGTATCGCAGGCCATCACTTGGCTATAGTTGACGACTTTTTCCTCCTCGGTGAAGAAGAATCCCCACATGGTGCCGGCGTGGTTGGTCGTAAATGGCACACCGGCAGCGGCGGCGCGCTCGGCGAGCCCTTCAACTAGGCGTGTGGTCTGGGCGGCCACGGGCGGCAAAAATGTCGAGTTGTCGAGCATGTTGAGCGTCGCTAAACCGGCGGCCATTGCCACGGGATTGCCCGAGAGTGTGCCAGCTTGGTAGACCGGGCCGAGTGGCGCGATCTGCTCCATGATCTCACGGCGGCCACCAAAAGCGCCCACCGGCATACCGCCACCAATCACTTTGCCCAGTGTAATTAAGTCTGGGGTGACGCCGTAATATTCGCAGGCGGTGGTTGGGCCGATGCGAAAACCGGTCATCACCTCATCGGAAATCATCACTGCACCGCTCTGATCGCAGCAGTTGCGAATTGCCTGCAAGAAGCCGGGCACCGGCGGCACGCAGTTCATATTGCCAACCACCGGTTCAAAAATGATGCAGGCGACCTGCTCGCCGAGCTCGGCCATCAGCAGCTCAAGTGCGGGGGCGTCGTTGTAGCTCAACGTAATAGTGTGGTCTGCCAAACAGTCGGGGACGCCCGGTGAGCTAGGCACGCCGAGGGTCAGTGCACCGGAGCCGGCTTTGATCAGCAGGGAGTCTGAGTGACCGTGATAGCAGCCTTCAAATTTTACGATCTTATCGCGGCCGGTAAATGCGCGCGCCAGACGTATCGCGCTCATGGTCGCTTCGGTGCCGGAGTTGACCATGCGCACCATGTCCATGCCGGGTACCATTTGACAGACTTTGTCGGCGAGATGAATTTCGCCAGCCGTCGGGGTTCCGAAGCTCAGAGCCTTGTCGAGCTGGGCGCGAATCGCGTCAAGCACCGCGGGATGGCGGTGGCCGAGAATCATCGGTCCCCACGAGAGCACGTAATCGATGTAGCGGTTGCCGTCGGCATCGTGCATGTAAGCGCCCTCGGCGCTATCAAAAAACACCGGCGTGCCGCCCACCGAGCGAAATGCGCGCACCGGCGAGTTAACCCCGCCAGGGATATGCCGCTGGGCATCGCTGAAGAGCTGTTGTGATCGAGAGGTAGAGTACGTTTGGCTCATGTTTGCTCCAGTAATAGAGTGTAAAAAGTTCAGCCGCTAAAGGGTTTTACGATGACTAAAATCACCACGCCGATGAGTGCTAAAACCGGCGCTTCGTTAAACCAGCGGAAATAGATGTGCGATTTAGTGCTGACACCGTCGCGCAGTTGAACCAGATGGTAGCGACAGGCGAAATGGTAAACCACCAGCAGTGCGACCAAAATAAATTTTAGTTGGAACCAGGTCTGGCTCAAATAGTAGTCGGGATTGAGTAACACCAACCAACTGCCCAGCGCGACTGTAGCTACCATTGAAGGCGTGCCGATGCCGCGATAGAGCTTGCGCTCCATTACGATAAAGCGCTCAAGGCTGATCTGGTCGTCACTCATGGCGTGGTAGACAAACAGGCGCGGCAGATAGAACAGTGCCGCAAACCAGCAGATAACGGCGATCAGGTGGAAGGCGAGAACCCAAGAGTACACGGCAGCTCCTAACGTGGTTGGCAGAGATCAGTAATGTTGTGCAATCATCGAGCGGCTCAACACACCGGAGATGGATGGCACACTTTTGTCCGGCGCTGATTGTGCCACAAAAACCCAGTCGGTGGCCGCTCTATCCATCTTCTCTAGCGCGTCGCTGAGCGTCGCAGTGTTATCAATGGCTGCTGCGCTGCTGGGGTCGCCAGCCAGTTCAGACCAGACCAAGCCGCTGTCGGTCTTCAGCGCGGCTAGCCCTTCGGCGCCATTGATGAGCACAGTGCCGTTATCCAGTTTCAGCAGCAGATAGCGAGGATGGTGGTGAAGCAGCGCATCGGTGGCGGTTTTGCTTAGTTGTGGTTGGTTGAGTACGGCAATATTTCTCTCCATCGCTGCCATTACACTGACACGGCTGAGTGCTCGAAAGCGGGCGGAGGCGTAGTTGTTGCCAGCCAGGCCAATAGCAAATATGCCCGGCAAGCCACTGCTGAAACGTGCAGTCAGTGTCGCTGTAGCGACCATGACCATGGCCGGCATAAGTAGCTTGTGGTTGCCGGTCAGTTCGATCACCGCCAGCAACCCTGCCAATGGCGCATTAATAAGCGCGGCGAGCATAGCCGCGATGCCTGCAGTTGCATAGAGCGCGACACTACTGTGGCTGTCGGGCAGCAACAGCGCCGCCAAGCTGGCCAAGGCCGCCCCGGCGACAGCGCCCATCACCACCGCGGGGCCGACTGAGCCTGCCGGCAGGCCGACGGCAGCACTGACAATAAAAGTGAGCCCCTTGGCGGCTGCGATGACCAGCAGTGAGGTAACTGTCAATTGACCTAGCAGCGCCAGCTGCACGGTATCGTAGCCGACCCCCATTACTTCGGGCACCTGTACAGCCACGGCGCCGGTCAGCAGCCCAGCCAGACTAAAGCGCACGGCCACAGGGTGCAGCGCCAAGCCGTCCAGCCAGCCGCTGCCTGGGCTGCGCAGGCGAGCAAACAGCCGCAACTGCAGCGCGGCATACAAGCCGATCAACACACCGCCGAGCGCCAGTATTGGCAGTTCAGCCAGTGATGCAGAGTGCAAGTCTGGCAGCATAAATAGCGGTGCACTGCCGTAGAGCCACTGCGCCAGAGAGGCGCCGGTTACGGCAGCGAGAATCACCGGCAAGAAACCGGCGACGGTGTACTCCAGCAAAACCACTTCCATGGCGAAGATGACACCGGTTAAAGGGGTGTTGAACGAGGCCGCGATGGCGGCGGCAACGCCACAACCGATCAGTGTTCTGCGGCTATTGCCGGGAAGTTTTAAGCGCCGCCCAAACAGCGAGGCACAGGCGGCGCCGAGGTGTACGGCAGGCCCTTCGCGGCCCATCGATTGGCCGCTTAACAGGGCAACGATACCGCCCAAAAACTGCGCCAGAGCATTGGCAAATGGCAGCCGGCCGGCAAAGTTATAGGTGCGATCCAAAACATGAGCGACACCGGTGGCCCGCTGGCGCGGGCGCATAAAGTGCCAAACGCCCGCCAACACAACAGCGCCGGCCAATGGCAGTAGGAACCTCGCTAGCGCCGGGAGTTGTTCAAAGTGTTCGGCGTTGCCGCTGCCAAACAGCTGGTCCAACGGCCACTCGACTGCGATGCGAAAAATAATAGCAACGGTGCCGGTGATCAATCCGACCACTACAGCAGTGGCTGCCAGGGTCAGCATGGCTTCGCTGCTGGCGAGTCGGTCGCGCCAGCGCGGCGGGTGTGCCCCAATCAAGGAGGAGTTCGTCTCTACTGGCATATGGCAGTGATCCCTGGTCGGTTGATATGGGGCGGTAAACGCAGAATTGGCGTATTATAGCGGCTCTGGGCGCGGCCACCTAAGCCCCGACCGCGAAGAGATTTTAAGGAGAGAGAAGTTGAGTATCAAAGTAGCGATTGTCGGTGCCACCGGCTACACCGGAGTAGAGTTGTTGCGGCTGCTCAGCGGGCACCCCAATGTGAGTGTTGAAGTCATCACTTCGAGAGCTGAAGCGGGCCGCCCGGTTGCAGAGTTGTTCCCCAATCTGCGTGGCATTAGTGCACTAGTTTTCAGTGAGCCGGACGAACAGCAGTTGGCGAACTGCGATGTGGTCTTTTTTGCTACACCCCACGGAGTGGCGCAGGCGACTGTGCCGGCACTGCTGGCGCGCGGCTGTCGAGTGATTGATCTATCGGCAGATTTCCGTATCCGCGATGTGCCGCTGTGGGAGCAGTGGTACAACCAACCACACGCCGCACCACAGTTAGTCGCAGAGGCGGTCTACGGTCTGCCCGAGGTAAATCGCCAAGCCATCCAAGGCGCGCAATTAGTCGCTTGCCCGGGATGCTATCCAACGTCAGTTCAGCTAGGGCTGCTGCCGCTGTTGGAGGCGGGTTGTATTGATCAGAGCGATGTCATCGCCAACTCCGCTTCGGGCGCTACCGGTGCTGGCAAGCAGGCCAGTGTGGCCACACTGTTGACAGAAATTAGCGACAGTTTTAAAGCCTATGCGGCTGGCGGCCACCGCCACTTACCGGAGATAGAGCAGGGCCTTGCCGACATTGCCGGCAGTGCCGTCAAGCTCACTTTTGTACCGCACCTGCTGCCGATCAACCGCGGTATTCACACCACAATCTATGCCAACCTCACCGACAGCAGCGTCGACTTACAGCAACTCTTTGAGCAGCGCTTTGCCGACGAGCCCTTTGTCGATGTGCTGCCCGCTGGCAGCCACCCTGAAACCCGTTCGGTTCGCGGCGCCAACGTTGCGCGCATTGCGGTGCACCGACCGCAGGGCGGCAACAAAGTCGTGGTCTTGGTGGTTGAAGACAATCTGACCAAAGGGGCCTCTGGGCAGGCGATTCAATGTATGAATATCATGCTTGGCTTGGAAGAGTGCGCCGGACTCGAAGCGCCGGCACTGCTGCCTTAGTGTGAAAGATGTCGGCCGCAAAATAGTTCCGAGTCTGCTCGGCGCGCTGGTGTTGGTGGGGCTTTATCAGTTCGGAACACTGACCGTACAGCAATCGCCAAGCGTCGCTGAGTTGCCTGCGCCGGTAGATCCAGAGATAGCTATGCAGCTCGCGCGGGCCGAGCTCGACGCGGCGGTGGCAGAGCAGGCATTAGAGCTGCTGCGTGAAGATATGGTGGCGCTGCGCGCGCAACTCAGCAGCGTCAACGAAGAGTTGGCGCTCTACCGTCAGACGCTGGGTATCGAGGCTCTGCCAGAGGGCCTCTCAGTGGGTGAGATGGGGCTTTGGCCAATTGGGGCGGATGGCAATGCGCGGCGCTTTGGTTACCGCTGGGTTTTGATGCAAAATAACAAACAGCGCGAAAGCCTGCTGGTTAAGGCGCGTCTCTGGTTGAGCGGCACCGGTGAGGGGCAGCCCGTCGAGCTGAGTTTTGATGCCTTGGGCGATAGTCGTGAGAGCTCCGTGCGGGTGCGTTACTTTACCATTGTGCGCGGCGAAATTGAGCTGCCTGAGGAGTTTGACCCGCAGCAACTTCACGTGGAGTTGCGCTACAGCTGGATGAAAAATCCCCAATATCAGACGCAATACGCTTGGTCAGAGATTGTGCAGCCGCCGTTAAACGAACCGCGGTCCGCAATAAGTGATTGAATTTCGCCCAGCAGCCACTATATTGTCACTCTGTGGAATAACGGAGTATTTATGTCAGGTATTCAGACCTTTACCCCAACCCTGCTCACTATTACGGATAGTGCGGTAGCTAAAGTTAATGCACTCAGAGAAGAAGAGGGCAATGCTGAGCTTATGCTGCGGGTATTTGTCACCGGCGGCGGCTGCTCTGGCTTCCAGTACGGCTTCTCTTTTGAAGAGGTGGCCGGTGAAGAGGACACCCCGGTCAGCCGCGATGGTGTGACGGTATTAGTCGACTCGATGAGCTACCCCTATCTGGTCGGCTCGACCGTCGATTATGCAGAGGACATCATGGGCTCAAAATTTGCTGTGACAAACCCCAATGCCTCAACTACCTGTGGTTGCGGCGCTTCTTTCTCTATCTAGTCTTCGTGCAAATTTTACGGCAGGTAGAGCCCGCCGAGTATTGCCTCGCGAGCGGCGCCGGTAACCGCGGTTACACTGCCGGGCAGCGCAAGTAGGCGCTGCCGAGCCAGCCAGGCAAACGCTGCCGCCTCTACCCATTCTGGGGCTAACCCAGCCGTTGCCGTGGTCGCGACAGGTTGGCTGCTTTGGGCGGCTATTCTACTCATTAAAAATTCATTGTTTGCCCCGCCACCACAAATTAGTAGCTCTTCAAATATCACTTGCTGGCGGTCGGCGTATGAGGCGAGCGCCGAACAAATAGCCAGCGCCGTGAATTCGGTCAGAGTGGCCTGCACATCGGCGGGCTTGGCGCTGCAATTGGCCAGCAGGCTCTGGTTGAACTGTTCTCGGCCACAGCTCTTGGGTGGCTGCTGTGCCAAATAGGGGTGAGCGAGCAACTCTTGTAGTAGCGGCTCAACCACCTTTCCAGAGGACGCCCACGCGCCATTCTCATCGTAAGGTTTGCCAGTGTGGCTCAGACACCAGCTATCTAAGAGTGCGTTGCCCGGCCCGCAGTCAAACCCAGTGCAGTGGTCGCCGTGCAGTAGGGTTAAATTGGCTATGCCGCCGATGTTGCAGAGCGCACGAGGCTCTTGCGTCGAAAATAGAGCTCGATGAAAAGCCGGTACAAGCGGCGCACCTTGCCCGCCCAAGGCGATGTCGGCGCGACGAAAGTCTGCCACCACAGGGATGCCGGTGCGCGCGGCCAGTCGTGCCGGATCGTTGAGTTGAAGTGTCGCGGCAAGCGAGTGGGGTGGCGGCAGGTGCATGACGGTCTGGCCGTGACAGCCAATCGCCATCACTTGCTGGGGTGCTATCTGGGCTGCCTGCAGCAGCTCCAGTGTGGCGCCGGCATAGAGCTCGCCGAGCTGGGCTTCGGCAGTGGCGAAGTCGGCCAATGACCAGTGGCGTTGGGCGGAATCGGCTTGGCTGTCGGTTGCCTTGCGCAGGGTTTCACGCAGCGCCGCGGGGATGGGAGCGGTGTGGCTGGCCAGCAGTTCTAGTGTGGCGGCATCGCGGTGTTGGCGTGATGAATCGGCATGAAAGCGACAGGCGACAACATCTACTGCATCTAAACTGGTCCCCGACATAATGCCGACAGCGATCTGGGGAGTGGCGCTCACTGTTCCCTGCCAGAGTTGGCGGCCAGCTCCTCTGTCGGCTGTTCGCTGCTTTTGAGCTGCGCCATGAGTGGCCCAGCCAACGCTTCAAAGGCTACGCGGTTCTCGACGGGTACCGGAGTGGCCTGTGGCAGCGGCACTGTGCGCGGATTGCGGTGAACGCCGTTGACTAAGAACTCGTAGTGCAGATGTGGCCCGGTGGCGTAACCGGTCGAGCCGACCGAGCCGATCACTTGGCGCTGTTTGACACTGTCGCCAGTTTTCACAGAGCGTTTGTGCAGGTGAAGATACTTAGTGATATAAGTCTGGCCGTGCTTGATAAAGACAAAGTTGCCGTTGGCGCTGCTGTAACCCGACTCAATGACTTTGCCGTCTCCTGCAGCGAACACCGGCGTGCCGGTCAGATCGGAAGAGCACA
>JBELGO010000014.1:0-27574 GCA_042091915.1 SAR92 clade bacterium
ACAGCTTGGTGTTGGCGTCGATCAGTGATTCGAGCTTGGCGTAGTCGTCAAAACCTCGAACAACACCAAATACACCCGCACCGAACTGCGCGAAATGCTCCGCGCCGGCAATGAGCGCATCGCCACCAAGGGCAGCGACGGTCTGCCCAATGCCAACAATTTGGTCTTTTCCACAGCCCCCGCTGCCGCCAAGCGGCGCGCCGGTGGCGTCGACGGCGAACTGACCGCCACGCTGGCGGTAAACCATGTCACCAGCAGCGGTCTCACCTACCAGATTGGCCGCGTCATCATCGGCCAGATTCACGCCAAGCACGATGAGCCGGTCCGACTCTACTACCGCAAACTCCCCTGCCACCAGCGCGGTGCGATCTATGCCGCGCATGAACCCTCTGGTGGCGACGACCGCTGGTACCCAATACTGGGCAGCCGCGCCGACAACGCACCAGAGCCCAGCGACGGTATCGCCCTGAACGAAAAGTTCAGCTATACCATCCGCGCCGAGGGCGACTGGCTAGAGGTGACCATTAGCCGCGCCGGACGCCAACTCGGCGCCACCCGTATCGATATGCGCGACAGCGGCTACGCGGTTGACGACGACTATCTCTACTTTAAAGCCGGGGTGTACAATCAGAACAACTCCGGCGACCCCGACGACTACGTGCAGGCGACTTTCTACGCGCTGCACAATCGGCACCAACCGGCGCCGCGCTAACTACTACCGAGCTCAACCAGCGCTGAGAGGTTTATATGAATATCGGCCTAGTCGCCCACGACCATAAAAAAGATGCGCTCTGCGAATGGAGTGTCAGCCATCGCCAGCGGCTTGCCAAAGCGACTATCTACGCCACCGGCACCACCGGCAAACGGCTCGCCGAGGCGTGCCCAGAGCTCACTATCCACCCGCTTAAAAGCGGTCCGCTGGGCGGCGACCAGCAGCTCGGCCCGATGATCTGCGAAGGCCGGCTGAATGTGCTGGTATTTTTTATCGACCCGCTCTCGCCTCACCCCCACGACGTCGATGTCAAAGCGCTGGTGCGGCTGGCGACCCTCTATAACATTCCCCACGCCAGCAATTTGGCGACCGCCGATATTATTATCGCCGCGCTAGATGTGCTGCCGGCGTCCAAGCCACTGCACAGGTTGGACTGACTCAGGCGCGCCTAGCGGTTCAGTCGATAGCGGCGAATAAATAAACATAAATCAGATTTCTGTTCACAAATCATTTCCTTGTGTATGATTCTCTGAGCGCCAACGCTCAAGCATCGACCCTGCGAGGAATGCCCATGAATCCAGTCGACTACACACAATTGCGTCACCTCTATATCAATGGCCGGTGGCAGCAACCGCTGTCGGCAACCTACCAGACCGTCTGCAATCCCGCCACCGAGGAGCCGATTGGTGAGGCGCCGCTGGGCGGTGTCGCCGACCTCGATGCGGCCATTGTCGCCGCCCGCGAGGCGTTCGATCACGGCCCGTGGCCGACCCTGTCGATAGCTGCCAGAATCGCCTGCATCAAACGTTTCCGGGACTGCCTGCAACGGCGGCATCGAGAGGTGTCGGCGGTACTACAAGCCGAAGTTGGCGTCACCCAACTACTACTCAATGGTCCGCAGTTTCAGGGGGCGCTGGAAGCCATTGATTACTGCCTGCAACTTGCCGCTGAACTGAAGCCACACAGCAATGAGGTCATCATCAACCCCAGCCTGCTGGACCCGAACTCGTCGGGCACGCTGGGCGGGTCGCTGACAGTCTACGAGCCCTATGGCGTAGTGGCCGCCATCAGCGCCTACAACTACCCGCTTTTACTCAATATTGCCAAATTAGCCCCAGCCCTGCTGGCGGGCAACTGTTTGATTCTGAAGCCTTCACCACTGACACCTTTTTCGGCCTTGTTACTTGGCGCCATTGCTGATGAGGCCGAGCTTCCTGCGGGGGTGTTCAATATTGTAACCGGCGCTGTCGACGTCGGCAGTGCGCTCACGGCTGACCCCCGCGTAGACCTGATCAGTTTCACCGGATCAGACAGTGTAGGGGCCGCAATCCTCGAACAATCGGCCAAAAACTTAAAAAAAGTGCACCTTGAACTCGGCGGCAAATCAGCAATGATCGTCCGTCACGATGCTGACATCGCTCTGGCCGCAGCTAATGCTGCATTCAATTTTACCCTTCACGCCGGCCAGGGTTGCGCGCTGCTTACACGCTTCATCGTGCACAACTCGGTACGCGCTGAGTTTGTCCAAGCGGTCTGTCAGCTGCTGGGCCAACTCAAAGTGGGCGATCCTAGCGAGCCGGATACGGTGATTGGACCGCTGATCAGCGCGGCGGCGCTGAGCAAAACTGAACACTACGTGCAAATAGGACTTGAGGGTGGCGCCAAATTAGCCTTCGGCGGCAGCCGTCCGGCACATTTGTCACGGGGCTTTTTCTTCACCCCGACACTCTTTGACGATGTCGATAATGGCTCACTATTGGCGCAGCAGGAAGTGTTTGGCCCCATCGGCGCAGTGATAGGCTTTGACAGTGACGATGAGGCGGTGGCGCTGGCAAATGACTCTAATTACGGTCTCTCTGGCGCTGTTTTTTCCCAAGATAAAGTGACCGCGTTTAAGCTCGCGCAAAAAATTCGCAGCGGTGATGTGAAGATCAATGGCGGCACCGGCGGCCTTAACTTTAGCGCGCCATTTGGTGGCTACAAGCGCTCAGGTATTGGTCGTGAATTTGGCCCCCACTGGTTGCATGAGTATCTGCTAGAAAAAGCTATTCACTACCCAATTGGTTAACCGACGGATTTAAGCGATGTACGACTATATTATTGTTGGTGCCGGTTCTGCGGGTTGTGTGCTTGCTGATGGCCTCTCTGCAAATGAAAAACACCGCGTTTTGGTGATCGAGAGCGGCCCTGTGGATCGCAGCTTGCTGATCGCTATGCCACGCGGAATCGGCAAATTACTCACCCCCGACAACCCACACGTTTGGTCTTATCAAGTAGACAGAGGTGCTGGGCAGGAGAGTGAGTACTGGCTGAAAGGTCACACCTTGGGTGGCTCCAGTTCAATCAATGGCATGGTATATGCCAGAGGATTTGCTTCCGATTACGATCGCTGGGCGGAGAATTGGGGCTGCGACGGTTGGAGCTGGGATCACATGCTGCCGCATTTTTTGGCCCATGAAGATCATCAATTAGGCGCGGCTGGCGACCGCGGGGTGGGTGGCCCTCTGCATATCACCGGCCACCCAAAGGACTCTGGCGGCCCCGCAGCCAAGCAGCTCTGCGAGGCCTTTTTAGACGCCAGTGAAGCGGTAGGAATAGCCCGCGTCGCCGACACCAACCAAGCCTCAACTGGCGGCATTGGCTATCAACCGAGGAATATCTGGCAGGGTACTCGGCAAAGTGCTGCCAAGGCCTTTTTGCACCCTGCCATGCGCCGCGCCAACCTCACCGTAATGGTTGAAACTCAGGTGCTGCGCATCGTCTTCAAAGACCAACGCGCCATCGGCGTAGAAGTGGAGGACCGCAGTGGCCGCCGCATCATCCACTGCAACTGCGAAGTCATCTTATCTGCCGGCGCGATCGAGTCGCCCAAATTACTGCAGCTATCTGGTATCGGTGCAGCGCAAAGACTGTCTGAACTGGGCATTGCAGTTATCGCTGATGTGCCATCGGTGGGACAAAATCTGCGTGAGCACCTCTATGTCACCAACACCTATAGAGTCACTAAGGGCAGCTTAAATAAGGCTTTCCAAGGTATTGGGCTGTTAAAAAACATCACCCGCTACGCGCTTAACCGCAGCGGGCCAATGGCAAATGCCGCGCAAGAGATTATCGGCTACATCAAATCGCGGCCAGAACTATCGCGGCCCGACTGCCAGATCGGTGCCGGACTCTACACCGTGGCTAACAGCCCCAAGGGCCCTGTGCTAGACAGCCTACCTGGGTTGACGATCGGTGGTTATCACATGCACCCGCAGTCCTCAGGAGAGCTGTACATCACCTCCAACGACCCCAAAGAGAAGCCGTTCATTCGCGCCAATTACCTAGAGCACCCAGAGGATCAAGCCGCCACAATTGCCATGCTGCGGGTAATGCGGCTAATTGCACAGCAAGCGCCGTTGGCTGCCTATATCAAACAAGAGCTGGGGCCGGGCGCTGAGCTACAGAGTGACGAGGAGCTATTGGACGCCTGTCGCTCTCGCGGCGTCACCGCCTACCATGTCTCCGGCACCTGCCGGATGGGGGGCGACAGCCAATCGGTAGTCGACCCCCAAACTAGAGTGCGCGGGGTCAGCGGCCTTCGTATTGTCGACAGTTCTATTTTTCCTGAACTGATTTCTGGCAATACCAACGCCCCCACAATGGCGGCCGCTCGCAACGCTGTGGGGATGATTCTGGCCGCCCAGTAGTGTCGCTCACGACACTACCAGCGCTATAGCCGCCCGGTGACCGGCAGTAATGCGCCGGTTATGGCGTTGGCCTGAGGACTCAACAGGAACACAATCACATTAGCAAGGTCGGCAGGCGCGACCCATTCGCTGTAGTCGGCGTCGGGCATCGCTAGGCGGTTTGGCGCTGTGTCGAGGATGCTCGGCAACACGGCGTTGACACCGATATTGCGCGGTTTCAACTCAGCCGCTAGCGACTCGGTAAGGCGGTGCACACCAGACTTTGAGGCGGCGTAAGCAGCGTTGCCCAGATCGCCTTTGCGGGCGCCAGCGGCACCAATATTGACGATTCGCCCACCTTCAGCGGGGAAATAGGCCAGCGCTGCGGATGAGGCATTGACCGCAGTGCGGACGTTCATCTGGTAGAGACGATCCCAGGTCTCAATCGATCCATCAGCCAGCGGCTCCCAGGCAAACCCTCCGGCAATGTTAACCAATCCATCGATGCGGCCGTGCTCAGCTTGGATTGCTGCAAATGCCGCTGCAGTCTCACTAGCATTAGTCAAATCGCAAGCCGGGGTCGCGATAGCCCCGGTTGTTGGCGCCCCTTCAACACAGTCGACCGCAATAGCGCGACCGCCGGCGGCGACAATCGCCGCGCAAGCTGCAGCTCCCAAAGTACCCAAGGCACCTGTGACAATAATTATCTGATTTTCTAAGCTCATAAATTAACAATCCCGTTGCTGAATTTTGGTGGTTTTGTGCGCTGACCGGTCACTGGGTGGCGTCGTCCAGCCACTGTTTGGGCGCAATACTCTCATCCAACAATCGCTCCCGAGCGACTGGCGTGCCCTCGCTGATGATTTTCCGGCTCTGCATAAACTCTTGGGGCCGATTGACACAGTCGGCAGCGATCAACCGACCTTGTTGGAAGTAAAAAGCGGCAAAGCTGCGGCCCGAAGTGGTATCACCACGAATGGCCACCTCGTCAAAACCCTGGCTGAGACCGGCGATCTGCAGCATTAAATCGTACTGGTTAGACCAGAACCAGGGCAGCGCATGGTAGGGCTTCGCATTGCCACACAAAGTCGCCGCAGCACTTTTAGCCTGCTCGGTAGCGTTGGGCACCGATTCGAGTCGGATTTGTCTGTCGTAAAATTGGTTGGGATGGAGGCTACAATCGCCAACAGCGACAATATCGGCGTCACTACTCTGACAGTATTCATCGACGACTATGCCATTGCCAACGGTGAGACCGGCCGCCTCGGCCAACTCTGTATTGGGCAGGATTCCGACACCCACCACAACCAAGTCGGCCACAAGTTCAGCGCCGTCTTCACAACAGACCGCGGAGACATGGTCTGTGCCCTGCAAACTTGCCACTGACACGCCGGTTTTGATCACCACACCCTCTTCGGTATGAACACGACTGTAGAAGGCTGACAACTCTTCGGTGGTCACCCGCGCCAAAACTCTCGGCGCCATCTCCAGCACGGTAACCTCCATCTCCATCTTGCGCAGCACGGAGGCGGTCTCCAAGCCAATGTAACCACCACCGATGATGACCGCATGACGGCCGGGAGCCACACTGCGCTTGATCGCTGCGACATCCTCGAGCGTGCGCAGGTAGTGGACACCGTCCAGATCTGCGCCGGGCAGCGCCACCTGGCGTGCACGCGCACCCGTACAGAGCGCCAGCTTGGTGTAATTGAGTTGCTCGCCATCATTCAGTGTCACGGTATGTGCCGCGCGGTCGATCGATGTCACCCGACGATTTAATTTAAATTCGATCCCTTGCTGGGTGTAAAAATCAGCCGGGCGAATGAGCAGTGCTTGCGCATCGCGTGAGCCCTGCAAAAAGTCTTTTGAGAGCGGCGGCCGGTGGTAGGGCAAGGAACTCTCGTCACTGACAACTATGATTCTGCCAGCCCAACCCTCTTGGCGCAGACTCGGCGCGAGTTGCGCCGCGGCATGGCTGCCGCCGACGATGATACAAGTTTCTGTCATGGTGTATTTCCGTAGCAAAGTGTTGGTTTTACTTTATCACAAGGGCGGCCAACAGCGACCCACCAGAGGCCGCGGCCAGACCCCTAAAAACCGCCAAGCCAATACAATAATATCAACTAAAACAATAATTTATAATAAAAAACAGCCATCGCCGCGCGCCCGCCGAGCGGCTTATAATCGTTTGACTCGAAGTCACATGACAGAGCCCGCCAAGCACTTAATCGGCAACGCCAACGCGCTACAATGGTGCAGACATTTAAACGACGCAGCCGGCAGGGGCAAAGCATGGAATATGAACTCAGCTGGCTGATGGTATTGCTATTAGTTGGGACCGGTATCATTGCCGGTTTTGTCAACATTCTCGCCGCCGGCGGCTCTTTCCTCACTATCCCCACCTTAATGCTGTTTGGCATTCCCGCTGATATCGCCAATGCGACCAATCGTGTCGGCGTGTTTTTACAGGCCGCCGAGGGCATTCGCGGATTTAGGCAGCGCGGAATGCTTGAGTGGCACAGTTTTGTTGCCATGATGGTTCCCACGCTGATTGGCTCGCTCGCTGGCGCCCTACTGGCATCCTATCTCGATGTCGCTATCTTAGAGCCCGTTATTCTCACCACACTAATTGCCATGGCGGTGCTGATGGTGGTGAAGCCCTCGTCTTTTAACCCACCGCAGGGCTCGACACCACTTTCGCCTTGGTCATCGCCGAGCGGATTTTTTGGACTATTGCTCTCAGGCATCTACGGAGGCTTTATCCAAGCTGGCGTCGGCTTTGTCTTGATTGCCGCACTGTGTGGTTCACTGCGCTATGATCTGGTGCGGGCCAATGCTTTAAAGATGGCCGCGACCGGTGTGTTTACCCTCGTCTCGCTAACCGTGTTTATTCTGCGCGGCCAAATTTTGTGGATTCCCGGGCTATTACTGGCGCTGGGCTCGGTTGTTGGAGCTTGGCTGGCGGTAAAGTTTGCCGTCACTGTCTCACAGCAGGTATTGCGCTGGTTTTTGCTCTGTGTTGTGGTGACAGTCTGTATCACTGTCTGGTTGCAGTAGGCTCGACTCTACGGGGCAACAGTCTCAGCAGACTCTGACACCACCGTTTTACTCCCCAGCGTCAACATGCAGTAGACCGCTGGAATAATCGCCAGCAGCAGGTACAAGAAAACCTGCCGGTAATCACCGGTGACATCGCGCAGATAACCCGCCAAGAAAGCCCCTAGCGCAGAGACACCGGCAAAGGCGTGCACCACCCCCATGACGCGGCCTATCATCGCCACACCCCAGCGGTCGGCGACGACGGTGGATACCAACGGTGAAGTGCCACCCATCACTAAGGCAGTGAGCGAGACGCCTATCAACAAGGCGATAAACGTCGAAGCGAAACTGACTAACACCAATCCCACTGCCATCGAGGCCATACAGCCGAGATAGAGAATGCGGTCGTTGATGTAATCGGTGAGCGCACCCACTGAGAGTTTGCCCACGCCCATCACAACCGAGGCTGCCGCGGTAATGAACGCGGCTTGCTGTTGGTGAATGGATAGATCCGCTGCCAGCGCGCCAATATTGTGCAGCAGCGCGACAAATAGAAGGCAAGGCACTAGATACGCCACCCCCAGTTTGAGCACCGCTGGCGAGCGCATCACTGAGCCGGAAGCGCGTTGCAACTTGCCCACCGGCTCAATGCTCGACTGTAACGCTCCACCTCTGAGCACCAATAAGGCTGGCAGCGACACCAATACCACGACGGCCATCGCCAACCATTGAAACACTTGTTGCCAGCTGTACTGATCGAGCAATAGGGTGACTAATACCGGCAGCGCCAGACCGCCAACATTTGTCCCCAGCACTACCACACCCATAGCCAACCCGCGCTTCTCGTTGAACAGCCGGCCAACCAAGGTCAACGCCATCAGTGTGCCCGACAGGCACACCCCCACCGGCAACATCAGCGCGTACGCAGCAATGATCACAAAGTAAGAGCTGCTAACACTGACTAGCGACAAGCCGCCGGCAAAAAACAGCGAGGAGAGCACCACTAATGTGCGGCTGGAGAGTCTGTCACAGAGCGCTCCACACCACGGTGAAATTACCGCACCCATCAGCGACGAGAGAGTTATCGCCAGTAGAATAGTACCGCGCTCGAGCTGGAACTCGGCCATCCACGGCAAGACAAAAAAGCCAAATGAGTAGACACCAATGCCGACGGTTATCGCCTGCATGACAATGGCGTAGAGAACAACTAGCCAAGGGTTTTGCGTCGCTGTTCGAGCCATAATGAAGCGCCTGTCAGGCAAACGGCGGCAGGCCATTTGCAGAAAATTAAATTTTATTGGTGCCCGCTGCCGCCAGTAGCGCCTTAACACCGACCAGACTCGGCGCGTGGCTGGAGAACCCACCATCTGCAACCAGTGTCGAGCCGGTGATAAAACTGGATTCGTCAGAGGCCAAAAAAGCTACGGTATCGGCTATTTGGCGGGGCGTACCCAGCTCTGGAGTGAGGTGGTTGTCGCGGATCACCGCCATCACTGCAGGATTCATGGTGCCGTGGGCATTCTCTGCCGGCGCCAAACCGATCTGCAATGCGTTGGCCCGCACACCCTGTTTGCCGTATTGGGCAGCAATGCTCTTACACAGAATGATCAACGCGGCCTTTGAGGCGGCATAGGCGGTCAAGGTCATATCCCCTTGCACACCAAAGCCCGACGTAGAACAGATAATGGAGCCGCGTTGCAGCTTCAACATCTCTGGAATCGCGTATTTGGCACACAACATAGCGCCGCGCAGATTGACCGCCATAGCGCGGTCCCAGGCTTCAACATCCATATTGATCACATCGAGATCTTTGCTGCGCTGTTCATTGGTTAAGATCGCGGCATTGTTGTGCAAGATATCGATACGACCAAAGCGCGCCACTACCGCTTCGCTCATCGCGCTCACTTGCGACTCCTCGGCGACGTCACAACACAGCGCTATGGCCTCACCACCGGCTGCAACAATCTCTGCAGCGACCTGTTCGGCGGCCGCGAGGTTGATATCAGTGACTGCAACACGGGCGCCATGGCCGGCCAATACCCGGGCAGACTCACCGCCCAAACCACCACCGGCACCGGTGACGATCGCCACTCTGTTATGCAATTTACCCTCACCCATAGCTACCACCCTCTTCGCGGCCTGGCGTGCCGCTAACTTGCGCCTATTATTTACCGGTAAAACTAGCGATACGTTTTTCTTTAAATGCCTGCGCTGCTTCGCGAGCATCCTCAGAATTCTTCAACAGACAGAAAAGATCCAGCTCTAAATCGAGCCCCTTTTTCAACTCGAGATCGATTGCCGCTCGCACCGCCCGCTTGACATAACGGGTCGCCAGAGGGGGACGACTGGCGATCAATTGAGCCAGTGCTTTAACCTCTTCAAGATGGCTTTCGACACTCTCAGAGAGGCGGGTAACCAGCCCTATCTGGAGCGCCTCCTGAGCAGCCACTCGCGCGCCGGTCAGCATCATATCGATCGCCTTAGCATTACCCACCAGTGCGGGCAGACGCTGAGTACCGCCGCCGCCGGGGATCAAGCCGAGCGCCGTCTCGGGGAGACTCAACAGCGCATTCGGTGCGGCAAAGCGGATATCGCAAGCCAACGCCAACTCCAATCCGCCGCCCATACAATAACCGTGAATCGCGCAGATGACCGGTTTTTGCACCGCGTCGAGCGACTCGATCCAGCGGGTTTGCTCCATCCGCTGGCGCACTTCGATTGAACTCTCGACACCGCGCTGCTCTTTAATATCGGCACCCGCACAGAAGCCGCGCACTCCAGCGCCGCGAATCACAATGACTGCCACCTGCGGATCGTGGTCGAGCGCAGCCAACAGTTGGGGGACACCGTGACGGATTTCGTCATTGATGGCATTTATCTGCTCAGGGCGGTTGAGCACTACCCACCCCACACCCTGATCGATAGCAACCGCGACCGATGGGTTAAACGCGGTCAGTTCAAGCTCACTGACATCGACCATCTCAAATTTCCTCGAACTCAAACATCTGGCCGCGCAATTGGCTGGGGTCAACCTTTATCAATGCTTTGCCACCGACGGCCTGACTGCTGTCAAGCCAAGTAAAGGCGACACCGCGCTCGGTGAGATCCTGCGCTTTCGCCGCCAAGTCGTTAACACCAATACGGATGTAATAGAGCCCCGGCCCCCAGTTGTTTAAATAATGGCCCGCGGGGCAGTCCCACTCGGTTGGCTGGATAAGATCTAGGCAAGCTGAACCGACACAGTTGAACCCCATACGGGCGCGACGGTAGCCCTCGGCGTCCAGCTGCTCAACCTCTCTGGGCTCCCAGTCGAGGTTGCTTGAAAGACGCGCAAGCACCTGGTCGAGGTTGCGCACCAAAAAGCCGCGCGCAGTAATCCGCACCATATCGCCTGGCTTGGCATCGCGTGGCAAGATCAGCTCGGGGTCGAATATCTCTTTGGGCATTTGCAGCGGCTCAGTGCCCATGACCTCTATGCAAAGCCCTCCATCCACCTCTGGCGAGTAGCGCGGATTTTCCGGCGTAGTTCCCAACCAGAGACGGTCAAACGGCATCTCTGGGGTTCGCTGTGCCATACGAAATGGCAGACCGCGCCGCATAAGCTTAGCGATAAACTCGCCGAAATCGGGCTGACTCATAGTGAGCACTACCGCGTGCGTCATCATCGGACGACTGCGACCCTGATAATCTTTGAGACTCTCAAGAAAATCATGGAACATCGGATCGCCCGGGTTTTCCTCTTCGAGATGCCACTGTGGCTCTACCCGCGTTGGCGCCACCGCGAGCGATTTATGCACCCGCAAAAAATGGGCAATATAGGGGTGGTTATCAAAAGCCTGACGCCAGCGTTCATGCTTATAAATGCCCAACTTTTCATGCAACAGATCAGCCATGCCGTCGGGATCTTCCAGCATCATGTCGGCGCTCATCAATAAATCAAACATTGCTCTCTCCTAAAATAACGGGGTTAGATCTAAACCGTGAACGGCTAGATCGGTTATTCGGTTTCGTTGCGGCGCTTGGCCGCAGCGACAAAATCACGTTTTAAGGTGGGGTAATAACTAATTTGGCCGCCCATACCGCCAGCGATATCGATCGAGGCGGCACTGATAAAGCTGGCATAATCACTGGCTAGGAACAGCACCATGCCGGTGACATCTTGCGGCGTGCCAAACCGCCCTATCGGCACCACTTTAAGCACCATCTGGTCGAATTCTTCTCGACTAACACCGGCGGGCATCTCTTTGAAATGGCGGTCCCACTGACCGGTGTCAATCCAGCCCATATTCAAGCTATTGACTAAAATACCGTCGGCCGCGAGATTCATCCCCAGCGATTTTGACAGCGCCACACAAGAGGCCCGGTTGATCACTGAGGGAATCCCCTCGGGGGTAGGCACAACCCCGGCTAACGCATTGATCTCGATGATCCGCCCCCACTGCTGGGCGCGCATGTGTGGAACCACCGCTTTGGTGAACCGGAAGTGGCCCATTTGCAATATGTTGGCGTGCTCGAGAATATCTTCGGGAGTCAGCGTATCGAGGTTGCCACCGCGGCCTTGCCCGGCGTTATTGACCAGTACATCAACCCCTCCCCAAGCCTCCACCACCTCATCGACAAAAGCATTGACCGCTGGGGTGTCTGTCACATCCACAACGCGGGCGATGACAGCATCAGTAAACTGTTGCAACTCCTCCGCTACGGTATCCAGCGCAGCCCGACTGCGAGCACAGATAGCCACCCGAGCACCCTCTTGTGCAAAGGCAGTGGCGATCGCCCTACCGATGCCCCGCGACCCGCCGGTGACAATCACCCGCTTGCTAGTTAAATCTATTAACACCGGACTCTCCTACTCTATTTAGTACCCGAGAGCTCGCCTCGCGCTTCACAGCCGCTCGATGAGCGTGGCGGTACCCATGCCACCAGAACAACAGATAGTTTGCAGTGCGTAGCGGCCACCGCGGCGCTCTAGCTCGTGTAACATCGAGGTCATAATACGCGCACCACTAGCCCCTAATGGATGGCCCAAGGCAATTGCGCCGCCGTTGACATTGAGCTTGTCGTCGCTGACCTGCAACTCTTGCTGCCACGCTAAAGGCACCGAGGCAAACGCTTCGTTCACCTCAAAAAGATCAACCTCTTGAACAGACAAGCCAGCCGCCGCTAGTACCTTTTGAGTGGCAGCGATTGGGCCGGTGAGCATTAGCGTTGGATCCGAGCCGACGGTGGTGTGAGCCACTATACGGGCGCGCGGCTTCAAGCCGTGCAAGTCGCAGGCTTCGCCAGAGGCGAGCAACAGCAGTGCCGCACCGTCTGAAATTTGCGAAGAATTACCGGCGGTTATGCGGCCATCGGCGCGGAAACTCGGCGCCAGTGTCGCTAATTTCTCCACATTGCTGGTAGGCCGAATCGTCTCGTCGGCAACTAACTCATCCGGAGTCGGTTCGCCCCAGCTCTGTTCTCGCAGTGTGGCGACCGGGAGTGGGCAGATCTCTTGTGCAAACAGACCCCGCTGCTGCGCGGCGGCGGCTCGGCTATGGCTGCGCACGGCAAACTCATCTAGATCGGTGCGACTGATCGCCCAGCGCTCGGCGACACGCTCGGCCGCCTCACCCTGCCCGACCAACTCATAGCGCTGCTCAACCAGCCAGCCAAAGGGCTCGCCGTGAACATCGCGATTACCGCCCATCCGCACGCGGCTCATATTCTCTGCGCCACCGGCCACTACCAGGTTGGCACTGCCAGTAGCAATTTGGCCAGCGGCGAGCTGGATCGCCACCTCACCCGAGCCGCATTTGCGGTCTATGGTCAAACCCGGCACCGAGACAGGCCAACCGGCACTCAACAACGCGGTCCGGGCAATATTGGCCGACTGCTCGCCTACCTGTGTCACGCAGCCCAAAATGACATCGTCGATCTGCTCGGCAGAGAGACCATTTTTCTCTACGATGTTATTTAACAGGTGAGCCGCGAGGTGATCGGCGCGAACACTCGACAAACTGCCCCGGTAGCGACCAACCGGCGTGCGCACAGCATCAACGATGTAAATCGGCTTCACAGATTGCTGCCCTTGAGCCCCGATCCAGGGATCCGCTGCCCTTGATCATCATAGGCGTACACCCCGTGTCCCACCTTGCGTCCGAGCCTTCCGGCGGCCACCATTTTGATAATTAGCGGGCACGGACGAAATTTCTCGCCAAGAGTTGCATGGAGATACTTAAGCACTGACAGCCGTGTATCCCAGCCAGTGAGATCACCCAACTCCAGCGGCCCCATGGGATGGTTAAAGCCCATCCGCAACGCCGTATCGATATCCTCGGCGCTGGCGGTGCCCTCTTGCAGCATCCACATCGCTTCGTTGCCAAGCATCGCCGACATGCGGCTGGTGGTAAGGCCGGGGGCCTCGTTGACTAAAATCGACGTCTTGCCAATCGCGTCACACCACTGGCGGGCAGCGGCAACCGTCGCCTCATCAGTAGCGATACCCAGCACCAGTTCGACTAATTTCATTTTATGCACCGGGTTAAAAAAGTGCATACCGATGACCCTTTGCGGCTCGGCTAGACTGCTGGCGATCTCGGTGACACTCAACGCCGAGGTATTGGTGGCGAGAATCGCCTGTGAGCCCAAAATCTCTGCAGCTTGTGTAATCACCGCCTGTTTGACCGCTAAAGTCTCTGAGACGGTCTCAACTAACAAGCTCGCCTGGCTGGGGATATCGGCGAGATTTTCGCAAATAGAGAGTCGACTTTTTGCCGCTTGGGCATCGCTCTCTTGAAGCTTGCCGAGCTTGACCCCGCCATCGAGAATACCTTCTATCTGCGCCTTGGCCTTCGCCAACGCCGCCGCGCTCATATCCACCAGCGTCGTGGTAAAGCCACTGCTCACGAACGCGTGGGCAATGCCGGTGCCCATCAGACCCGAACCCACCACTACCACTTGCTGCTGCTTATCAACCATCGGTTCATCCTTACTCTGTTATCTGCTGGTTTGCTTACTCTGCTCTCGCCGAGACTCGATTGTGCAGCGCGCCGATCCCTTCAATACTGGCCTCGACCATCTCGCCGGGCTTGAGAAACTTGCCGGTGCCTTGACCGACACCATCGGGCGAGCCAGTAAACATGATGTCACCGGCGGCGAAGCTCGAACGCTGTTCGACAAAGCTCAACAACTCTGCGACACCCCAAGTCATATCACCGCTGGAGCCATCTTGACGAATGTCATCATCGACGGTGAGCATCATGCGCAGCGCCGGGCTGTCATCGCCAAACTCATCGCGAGTCACTAACCACGGGCCAACACCGCTCGATTGGTCTTGGCTCTTAGCTGCAAACAGGTCCATGCCAATACCCTTTGGACCACTGCGCTGCAGATCACGGGCGCTGACATCGTTGCCGACGGTATAGCCAAGCACGCTCTGCATCGGCGCATTGAGATCTACCGGCACTTGACCAATACAGACCACCAGCTCAACTTCGTGGTCGAGTTCGTTAGTCAGGGGGGGATAGCGAATCGGGTCGTTTGCCCCGATCAGCGCGCCGAAAGACTTTAAAAATGCCACTGGCTGCGACGGCGCAGCGAGGCCAAAGTCCTCTGCCAAATGTTTAGCGTAGTTGGCACCGGCCACAACCACACGGTTGACGGGTTCAATGGGTGGCAACAGGCGCAGCTCACTGAGCGGCAGCGGCTCGCCGCGGCGCGGCAACTCGGCTTCGCCGCGCGCAGCATCACCCGCATTGATCGCCGCCATGAGCGCCGGCGACCAGTCGGCGAACTGGCCGACGATAGGCTGTGCCATGGCGGTTTTTACATCGACAAGCGCCCAGAATTGCTCGTCTGCAGTTTCACATCGCGCCAACTTCATCGGTTATGCTGCCGATGCCGGCGAGCCAACCTTGGCGGGGTCTAAGTGCAGTAATTCGCAGGCATTTTTCCAACGGATTTTCTGCAGATCTTCATCGCTGAGAACCAGCCCTTCGGTCAAGTCGTGCCGCACGACATCGCTGCCACCAAAATTTGAGCCGTACAGCACCCGGTCTGCACCAATCACATCGACCAGCGCCTGGCGCATCGGCAACTCGTGCAGCTCAACGTCGAAGTAGAAGTTCTTCATATAGTCGAGCACCGGTTTTTTGTTGTGATAGACATCTAAATTGGGGTTAGTTTGGGCAAGACGACCCAACTGGTAAGGGACAAAGCCACCACCGTGAGTGATATACACCTTGAGATCGGGGAAGCGATCGAGCACCCCACCATTGATCAGGTACCAAAAGGCTTTGGTCTCGTCGTAGTTCATGCCGACGATCGAGGTAGTTTCGTAGCGATCGGTGTTGGCTTGCGCACCCCAGGTGACGGACTGGTTGTAGCCGTGTACAAACATCGGCACATCCAGATCGCACAGCGCCGCCCAAACCGGATCCATCTCCGGCGAGTCAAACTCCAGCCCACCAAAATTAGAGCCGCCGGCGCTGAGACCTTTTGCCCCCAACTCACCACAGGCTCGGCGGATCTCTTTGGCCGCCTCTTCTGGCGCATTGAGTGGCGCTTGTGCCCAATACATGAGACGGCTGGGGTCTGCCGAACAGTACTCGGCGAGCACCTCATTGGCTTTGCGCGAAAATGACACCGAAAAGTCTTTCTCGGTCCAGTACATGTAACAATGTGAAGGGACATTGACTACCTGGGCATTCTGCCCGGCAGCATCCATTCCGGCCAGACGATTTTTGGGGTCGCGCCAGCGCTCCATATACTCAGCCACATCGAGTGTTTTGCCCTCTGCATGGGCTTTTCGCAAAGCCGCTTTGCGCTCCGGTGCGCCGAGTGTGAGAATCCAATCACCCACTCGCAATTTGACATCGCCATCGGGCTGCAACTCGAATGCAGGGCCCCAGTACGGGTGTTGGTTATAGTAGTCGGGATGGGGGGCATGGGCGTGCAGATCGATGAGCATAGCGTCAGTTCCTGATCAGTTGTTCTCTGTCAGCGGCGGATTGCCGCATTATTTATTGAGCCAAAGCGGGCGCTAGATGAACTCTATGGCAGCGCCGCAGCTGGACAATAATGAACAATATAAACAGAAATTGCAAATATGTTT
The DNA here is from genome assembly GCA_042091915.1 of SAR92 clade bacterium. Classification (GTDB taxonomy): domain Bacteria; phylum Pseudomonadota; class Gammaproteobacteria; order Pseudomonadales; family Porticoccaceae; genus LSUCC0057. The sequence continues at coordinate 16,514 of JBELGO010000014.1, forward strand.
ACATTAGAGAGTGCAAACGGCGATATCCAGCTTAAAGGGCCATGAGGCCCTACTTTATGACTCGAGCTTAGGCTCTAAAATAGCCACGCCGGTCGGCCTTGAGTTATAACCGGGCAGATGCAAGCCACCGTCGACATGGAGCGTCTCTCCAGTGACATAGCGCGATAAATCTGAAGCCAAAAATAGCGCTGCGGGGCCAATATCCTCCTCCGGATCGCCGCAGCGACCCAGCGGCCGCATCGCCGCAGCGCGCTCGGCAAAACCGGGATTGTCTGCCGCCAGCTGATGAAAAGTTGCCCCCATGGCGGTCGGCGCCATGGCGTTGACGGTAATATTGAATCTTCCCCACTCGGCGGCGGCGCTGCGTGTCAGCCCCACTACCCCAGCCTTGCCGGTGTTGTAATCGGCGTGCAACCAGGCGCCAATATCAACGTCAATCGAGGTAAAGTTGATCACCTTGCCACCGCCGCGGGCACGCATGTGCGGCAGTGCTTCCTGCATCGCCCACCAGGTCGCCTTAATGGTAGAAGTCAGCGTCTGCTCGAGCAATTCATCACTTTTCTCTTCGAGGAGCACATTTTTGGCCGGCACAAAAGCGTTGTTAACGAGAATATCCAAGCCGCCAAACTGCTCTACCGCGGCAGCAATGGCATCGACAATGCTCGACTTGCTCAGCACATCGGTATGAATGTAAAAACCCCTGCCACCCAATTCGGTGACTTGCTCGGCGACAGCACGGCCACTGGCTGGGTCAATTTCAGCAATTACTACCGCTGCGCCTTCGCGCGCGAAACGACGCGCGATACCGCGGCCAATCCCGCCGCCGCCGCCTGTGATTAAGGCAACTTTGTTGTCAAGCAGTCCCATATTTTCTCCTCGAGGTTGAATTTAACCGGCACTCTGGCTGCCGACAATCATAGTTGTTGAACAGATTAGATAATACTGTAAAGATAAGCCCATGACTAACCGAGATAACAGTTTACAGTTCCGTCGCGCCATACAGATCAGAACTCGCGGTTGCGAGCACTCTGGCTGTGCCCGCGTCAGCTTAGAAGACGACTACCACCATTTTCGTGTCGAGGTGCACTATCACCGCGGCGTGGTCACCCAGGCTCAGGGTACCGCTTTGCGCACCCCCTACACCTTGTGCGCCAGTGCTGGCGACCAACTGCAGCTGTTGCGCGGTATGCCGCTCTCGCTATCGAGCACTGCGGTGAGCCAACACACTGATCAGACCCAGCAGTGCAGCCATATGTTCGACGAGGCGGGTCTAGCCATAGCGGCAGCGGCCGGTGGCATTCGCCGTCGCGACTACGCAGTGACTATCCCGCGGCACCAGGCCGGCCGGACCCGAGCCACACTGTATCGCGACGGCGCTATGGCTCTCGCTTGGCAGATTGACAACGGCGTCATCGTGGCGCCAGCGGCATTTGCCGCGCAACCGATTGGCCGCGGATTTAGCCAGTGGCTAACCCAATGGGCCGACGCCGAGACCGTAGAGGCGGCGCTGGTACTGCGGCGCTGCGCGATGATTTCTTTGGGGCGGTTGCGCGACTTAGATATTGAGCAGCACGCGCGCAACTCGGGCCATTGCTTTGCACAGCAACCGCAACGCGCCGCACAGGCTTTGCGCATAGTCGGTTCGACACAAGACTTTAGCGACCGCCCAGCGGCACTTTGCGCCGACGATCAGCACTGGCTGGATGAATTGGCTGACGCCTAGACGGCCAAATTCAGCAGTGCTAGCGCGTTGCCGCTGCGAATTTTCTCACTCTGCTGCTCGGTTAGGCCAAGCCCTGCCGCGGGATCACCAAAATCATAGGCACCACCGAAATTGGTGCCGTGCAACAACCGGCCTACGCCGACCAGGTCGACAACTGCGCGACGCAGCGCAACGCTGTGAACATCCAGATCAAACCAGAAGTTGGCCAGGTAGTCGACCAGTGGTTTTTCATTCAATGCGTCGGGGGCCATGCCTCGGTTCAATTCATTGAGCCGACCGAGCTGGAAGAGCGCCATGCCACCGGCATGGGTGATATAGGTTTTCAGGTTGGGGAACCGGTCTAGAGCGCCACCGCAGATCAAATACCAAAAAAACAACGACTCATCGTAGCAGTCGCCCAGTATCGAGGTGGTCTCAAATTTATCGTCGGTATGCTTTTTGCCCCACCAAACCGACTGATTATAGCCGTGCACCATAATTGGCGCGTTGAGCTTTTCGAGCACCGCCCAGACCGGGTCGAGCTCGGGGCTGTAAGCTTGCAGCCCGTTAAAGTTGGCTCCTCCGACACAGACGCCAACCGCACCCAGCTCAGTGATTGCGCGATGAATTTCTTTAGCGGCAGCTTCAGGCTCGGCGAGGTTGGCATGGGCCCAAAAACTAAAATGGTCTGGGTCTGCGGCACAATAATTAGACAGCTCTTGGTTACACAAAGCCGCATAGCGGTTGCCGAAGTCGCCCGCCCAATACATAAAAGCGTGCGAGGGGACTGAAAAAACCAGGCGGTCAACGCCGCGCTCGGCCATCAATGCCCGGCGGCCTTGGTGACTCATTTTGCGCAACAAGTTGGCTTCAGCTTCTGCGTCAGTCGACGCCGCAGGCTGTTTAGTGCCGAGGGAAAAATCGCCGACAGTAAACCCCTTCAGCGTCATCCTGGGGCCCCAAAACGGGTCACAGTTGAGCATATTCGGGGTGATCATGTGGGCGTGGACATCAATAAGCATAAGGCTGTTCCCAGCGGGTCAAGTTCGGCTGAGCGAGTGCCGGCAGCGACTGCCGACAGCTCTCGGGGAGCTGCTGCTCGCGCTACAGGAAGATAGAGAGGTTGGGGGTGCCCAGCAGCGCTTGATCTATGCGCACCTCACGCCTACACAGCAGCAGCCCATCATCGGTGACTCTCAACCTGTCGTGACGCTCGCAGGGGATGAGATCGAAGAAGTCATCGTCGAAGCGATTGCGCGTTACCAGCGAGTAGTTGATCGAGGCCAACTCATCGGCTTGCTCAGTCTCAAACACTTGGACATTGCTGACGAAACGACGCACACGCGAAGCGGGATTTTCAGACCATGCGCTCTTGCCACTCAAGCGCATAATACGGCCCATGATCGATCCGTACGATTCATCCATATGCATCACCGAGCGGATGTAGGACTCGGCCGTTTCGTCTACCGAACGAGTCTGACGCATCGGCACGGTATAAACGAGATCTTGCGCCAGCAGTGCCGCCCAATCGGAGAGCTGCAAGTTATCGAGCAGTAGCGCCTCGGTGTAGTAATGCTGCAGCACTCGGTTGTACTGCTCAGAGCCGATCGCAATCAAATTACCCAAGCCGGCGGTGGGAGAAGCCATATTTGTCATGATAGATTCCTTCAAAGTCCTGTTGTCTGGGGTCGGTAGTAAATGGTCACTCACTCATCGGCCATCATCAGCTCATACCAGTACTTCCACCAGTGCCACTGCGTATCGTCCTTAGTAAATCCCTCATTAACTATGCCGGGACCGGGCCAACCCTTTGGCGCCCCTGTTTCATACACCGCTTGATACTTCATGGTGCTATTGCGACCTTGAGCCCCCTTGGCCGAGAGCGTCATATGCGGCCAAGTATCCGAATCATCGGCTTCAACCATGCCCGAGGTACCGAGCAGGCGCACACTCTGCTCGATCATCTGCTTCTTTAACTCAGGGGGCGTGTCGCGCTCAACAAAGATCCAGTTGGTGAACTCCAGCTTATCCGGCCCCTTCGGCACATAGGTATGCAGCGCCAATGAACCGACCACACCGCCATCAGGCTGGGGGATATATAGAAATTCAAAGATGATATTGGGGAACATACCGCCCACTTGCGGCGGCATCCAGGACATCACCTGTATCTGCTCAGCGGTCAGATTTTCTTTGAGCTGGCTGACCATGTCGGCGGTCATCCCCGGCGGCGGCAGCGCCATTAACTTCTCTTCAACGGTCAGCTCCGCGGGGTCTTTGCCGGTCAATTTTTTGATCTTTCGCGCCAAGTCGATGCAACGCAATGCATGCCCGTGGGGAGAGCTGACCTCGGCACCCAACATCTCTTTAGCCAGCTCTTCACCGGCTTTTTTTGCCTCTTCAGACTGGTAAGCTCCGGCACCCTCGCCAAGCCAGCGGTGGAGCGTCAGGGTGTGATAACCGTCAGCTGCCGACTGTTCGCCAGCTGTTTTCCAATTGCCGCGGACGATAAATCGCTGTGGTGGTCCCGCCACTTCCAAACCTTTGTTACTGCGGGTGTAGAGCATGTCGTAATACCATTTGGTATCGCCGAGAAACTCCTCCAATGACGGGCCATCAATATTCCACGTGGCCCAGATCAACCCACCGTAGAGTTGCACTCGGGCTTTTTGTAGCCCCAGCTGCTCTTTGCTGAGCATTTTGCCGTGCATACACTCCTCAGCAACCGGAGCGCCGAGGAAGTCACCGCTATTGGTGAACGCCCAACCGTGATAGATACAGGTGTGAACCTGTGCATTGCCCGCCTCATGGGTGGTAATTTTCATTCCGCGGTGAGGGCAGACGTTTAAATTGACATGGATCTGACCGGCGCGGTCGCGGGCGACGATCACAGAGTCGTCACCCATGTGTCGCTGCACGTAGTCTCCAGCATTGGGGATTTCACTCTCATGGCCGAGCAGCAGCCAGACTTTACCAAATACTTTGCGCTGCTCTATTTCGTAGATCTCTGGGTCTGAGAGCGCCCTCAACTTAACTTCACGCATCTGCAGATCTACCAGCGATTCAACGGTGGTGCCGTCGCGTAGTACCGGGCCTTTTTGAGCTTTCATATCTCTCTCCTGTTGTCACTTTTAGTGCACCTGACAAAGTGGTGGCACACCCTACATTTTCACCGCTGCGGCTGCTTGACCGGCAGCGGCTTGTGTTACTTGAACGGCATTCGCCGGTGTCGGCACAACCACTTGGCTGCGCAGAATACCCAGCTTTTCAATCTCCAACTCAACCACATCATTGGGCTTAAGGTAGCGAGAGTGCTCCAGACCGCAGCCATTGCCCACCGTTCCCGACCCTAGCACTTCGCCGGGATACAGTGTCTCTGAATTTGAAATATGGGCGATAACGTCCTCAAATTTCCAATGCATGTCACGGGTGTTGCCACGGCCCCACTCCTCACCATTGACTCGCGCGATCATCTCTAAGTTGTAGACATCGTCGATCTCATCGCAGGTCACCAAGCACGGCCCCATCACATTGCCGGTGTCAAAATCTTTTCCTTTGGCGGGGCCCAGACGGCCCGGCATTTCGCGCCCCTGGGTATCGCGAGCGCTGACATCGTTGTAAATGGTGTAGCCAACAATATAGTCACTGGCATTGGCCGCGGATACGTTGAGTGCCTTCTTGCCAATGTAACAGGCCAACTCCAGCTCAAAATCCAGCAGCTTGCTGTAGGCCGGCCACAGCACCGGCTGATCGGCGCCGACTACGCTGAAACGGTTACATTTGTAATAAATAGGCTGGCGGCGGAAAGTGGCGATGGCGCGATCGTCGGCACTGGTGTCCATCTCTCGGTAGGTTTTTTCAGGGTCGTCGGTGCGCGCCGCTTGAGCTCGTCGCGCCGCTTGGTAGCACTGTTGCAAGTGCAACTCAAAGCAGGAGCTGTCGCGCATTTGTGGCGGCGGTTGAATCGGCGCGTGCAGATGCACGGCGTCGCGCTCAACCCGCGCTGCCACAGGCGCCGCTGCCACCAGCTCGGCGGCAACCTTGAGCGCCTCTTCGCCGGCCTCAACCAAGGCTAGAACCGAGTTGAACTCCGGCCGCTCTGCACCGGTGAGCGCGGTACAGGCCAGCTGCAGATCGACAATGGTTCGGTCCCGGTCAACAAATGCACCGGCGCGATGAGTGCCGCCGGGTTTCTGATAGGTTACTAGTCTCAACAGCTACTCCCTGTTTTAATCGACAAAGAGTGACGGTGTGGGGTTTGCATTTAACCCCTTTTGAACCGATAACACTCTCTGATTGAGTCAAGATATTAAACACATATAAGTATAGTGTCTACAAACAATGATAGAATCACTAGACCAAGAGTCAAATATTCAATGGAATCGACTATGAGTAGAAAACTTCCGGCACTCACCGCTGAATCGCAGCGATTCTGGCAGGGCGGTGCAGAGCGCCGTCTTTTCATCCACCGCTGCCAGCCGTGTCAACGGTTCTTTCATCCTCCGGCTCCGGTCTGCCCCCACTGCCTCAGCGAAGAGGTGGCGGCCACTGCCGTCTCTGGCCGCGGCCAGGTGGCGACATTTACCATCAACCACCAGGCCTGGACGCCGCAGCTCGATCTGCCCTATGTGATCGCCATCATCGAACTCGATGAACAGCCCGGCTTGCGCTTGGTGAGCAATGTCATCAACTGCGAACCCGCCAAGGTCAGGATTGGTATGCGCGTCGAAGTAGAATTTTTACAACAAGAGGATATCTGGCTGCCCTTGTTTGTTGAGGAGAGATCATGAACAGCGATCGGTTGCTGGAAAAAAATGTCGCGATCACCGGGATAGGGCAATCTGAAGTGGGTCGCCCATCGGCAAAATCGGCGATGGCACTAACCATAGACGCCTGCAAAGAGGCGATCGCTGACGCTGGACTGAGCCGTGACGACATCGATGGCGTCGCCGCTTGGCCCGGCGACAACAACAATGGCGACGCCTTTTCACCGGTGGGCCCCAACGCACTGATCGGCACACTCGGCCTGAAGGTGAACTGGTTCGGTGGTGGCTATGAGGGCCCAGGCCCGATCGCCGGCATTATCAACGGCGCCATGGCCATCGCCGCAGGACTCTGCAACCACGTCCTGGTGTTCCGCACCATTACCGAGTCGAGCCGACGTCAGGTAAACAAAAATGCCGGCGCGCTGAGCAACAAGACAGTGGGCCGCGACAGCAGTTTTTTTTGGCAGTGGTACACCCCGTTTAATGTCGTCTCAGGCATCAACTTGATGGCGATGTATGCACAGCGTCACTTCCACGAGTATGGCACCACCGAGCAGCAGCTGGCGCAAATAGCACTGACCTGCCGAGCCAATGCCGTACACAACGAGAAAGCCGTATTTAGAACGCCCCTGACCATGGCTGATTACCTCGACTCGCGCTTCATCTCGACGCCGTTGCGATTGCTCGACTGCGACGTCCACTGCGACGCCTCAACTGCGATTATTTTGTCGCGCAAAGAGGCCGCTCGCGACGGCCGCAACCCGCCGATCCGTATTGAAGCGATCGGTTCCGCGCTACACCAGCCGTGGTCGTGGGACCAGATCGACCTGACTGGCATGGCGGCAAAAGACAGTGCCAAAATGCTCTGGCAGCGCACCGACTACACACCCAAAGATGTCGGCAGCGCACAGCTCTATGATGGCTTTTCCATCCTAACACTGCTCTGGCTAGAGGCCTTGGGGCTCTGCGACAAGGGTCAAGGCGGCGCCTTTATCGAGGGCGGCCATCGCATTGCGCTCGACGGCCAACTACCGATAAACACCAATGGCGGCCAACTTTCAGGGGGGCGTACCCACGGCCTTGGCTATGTTCATGAGGCTTGCTCGCAGCTGTGGGGGCGCGCCGCATTGCGCCAGACCCGGCCACATGATGTCGCTGTTGTCGCTGCCGGTGGCGGGCCTCTGGCTGGCTGCGTGCTGCTAGTCAAGGAGTAACCTCAAAACCGATAACAACACCGCGGCCCGGCTGGCTGCCGGTTCATGCGCATCGGCAACCACCCCCTTAGCAGTACAGACAGCGCCCCACAGCAGCGCTGGGTGACAGGCTACTGGCCGCGCAGGGGCTAACTGCCAGCAAAAAAAAACCGCTGCCGATCGCTCGGCAGCGGTTTTTTTATTCGCCTGCAGTTAGAAGCTGTAACGCGCTTCTACACCCCACAGACGCGGCGCACCGTAGACGAAGCCGCCAACACCCAACGAAGTGGTAGAGGCACCGCTAGAGATCAGGTACTCCTCATCGGTCAGGTTGTTAACGAACAGCGAGAGATCGACGTTACTGCCTTTGACATTGCGCAAATCGGCGCGGAAGTTGGTCAGGCTGTAACCGGGGATCTCAATATTGCCTTTCACCGCTTCTGAGGTGTCGTAGTAGTTGAGGTTAACCACGAACTCTTCAGCCAGATCACCCATCGGCAGCGCGTAGCGGATGTTGGCTTGAATGGTGTCGTCGACGAAGAACAAGAAGGGATCAGCACCCCCTCTAGCGACGATTCCCTGGATCAGTGGGTTGGCCTGAGTATCGTAGCCTTTCACTTTTGCATCCTGGAAGGTGGCATTGAGGCTCAGCGTCAAGTGATCGTTCGGCGCCAGCACCAGCTCGATATCGACACCATCGACCTCAGTGTCGCCTACATTCAACACCAGTGCACCACCGGTGGGGTCGTTGCTGACATCGCAATCGCCATCGGGGGTACCCGAGGTCAGATCACCCGGAACACACCCACGACCAGTCGACACACCACCGCCAATGTCGCCCTGGGCATCGGTCACTTCAGCGGAGAAGTAGGTGATGTTGGTTCGCGCCAACACCCCGCCGCCCAGATCCCAATCGGCGCGCAAGCCGAGCTCGATGTCATCAACCGTCTCCGGTTCGAAGCTCTGATAGGGGATTAGCGCACCGTCGAAGACAGGTCCGTTGCCACCGCCAGCGCGGTAACCGTGGCGCGCCACCGCATAAGCGAAGATATTATCGGTCGCCTGCCAGTTAACCCCGAGGCTGTAGGTGGTTTCGTTAGAGCTTTTTTCAACCACACCAGCGTTGTTGACACCTTCGCCGGCGCGACACTGCGACTCCGAAATAACATCCATCGGCTCACCACCCTCCAACGCCCTGGCGCCGGTGGCTACACAGGCCTCGAAATCATCCTCGGTGTAGCGCACGCCAAGCTCCAACGACAGAGCGTCGGTCAGCGCGTACTCACCGTGGAAGAAGACCGCCTGCGATTCGTCGGTGAGGAACAGATATTGGCCGTTAGAGGGGCCAAGACCGATAGTGCGCTCCACCTCACCAAAGTCAAAGATACCTGAGAGAACGGTGGTGCCGTTCATCTGGCCGCCACCATCGGGTTCCATCTTGACATAGAACGCGCCGACCAACCAGTCGAGCCGGTCGTCAAAGGCTGTGCCTCTGAGCTGCAGCTCGTTGCTCAACTGCTTGCTCTCATCTGCGAGGGTTGCCTTGATGAGAGTGAGGTCACCCGACAATGCTCCGGGCACAGGTGGAGAACTCAACTCCAGAGAGCCAATCCCATCGATATTGGGCGCATAGTAGAGATCAGTGGTTTGATAGCCAAAAATATTGACCAACTGCAGCGACTCATTGAGATCAAACTCGGTGCGGTTGACCAGCGTCATGCGCTCGTTGCTCTCACTCTGGTCAAAGTAGGGGGCGTTAACCCTTGGGCCGCGCTGCTCCGCCAAGGCGTACTCTTCGAGCATCTGCGCGGTCAGACCGAAGGCGCCCAAAGTCGGGTTGGCACCGACAATGTTGTCGAGGGTGTCGATAAAGGCGTCGGCGCTCAACGAGGTATTAAAGCCGTCGTTCTCACTCTCAAAGTGGTCGACAATTAACAGGTTTTTGAAGCGTTCCAGTTCGACCAGCAGTGACGCGCGGAAGCTCTGGGTATCGACGGCGTCCAAGTCACCACCCACACCGATATTCTTGGTGTAACCATCGCGCTGGTTGATATCGCCCGCCAAGCGCAGCGCTACTTTACCTTCTACCAAGGGCAGATTGATCGCCCCTTGGACGCGAGTGAGGTTTTCATCGCCCAGGCTGCCGCTGAGGTAACCGCTCATTTCGTGCTCAGGAGCCTGCGGGCTGTAGAGGATGGCACCACCGGTGGTGTTGCGGCCGAACAGTGTGCCTTGCGGGCCTTTCAGCACTTGAATGTTGGCCATATCAAATTGCGGTACAGCGCTACCCCAAGACGGCTGCGGCACCTCGGCAAAGTAGCTGACCACCGCAGGTGATGAGGTACCCAGCAAGCCCTTAGACTGGCCGCGAATGACATACACGGGGTTGTTTAGACCGCCACTGCCGGCAAAAAATACCCCCGGCACATTCTGCTGCAGGTCGGTAAACGAGGTGATGTTAGCTTCGAGTAGCGCTTCATTATTGAGTGCGTTAACGCTGACCGGCGTCGACTGCAAGCTCTCTTCTTTACGACGCGCGCTGACGATAATCTCTTCGAGAACATGAATCTCCGACTCTGCGGTTTGACTCTGCTGAGCAAAACCGACCGATGAGACCGTTGCCACGGCAGCCGCTAGCAAGCTAGTGGCAAGTGATTTTTTACTTTTAAGATTGGTAGACATAGTGTTGTCTCTCCCGTTTATAGTTAGAGTTAACCACCTTCAAATGAGCAGAGCAGCTGCGCTGCCAAACCCGACCCTGTGCCGGCAACACCCCTTACTGAGCTGCCGGCCAAGATTTCTTGCTGCCACCCCTCCCTTGCCAAAAGAAGACAGGACATTGTGGCTGTAAACGTTCAAATAAGCAGATTGACCAAGAAAAATATAAACACAATTAAAAATAGTGTGCAACAAATATTTAATCTGCCCTGGCGACCCGTATTGCGTTGCCTTCATCACCAAATCTCCCCCGCCCAGCCCCATCATTTGCCGGCGAGTCAAACCTTAATGACCCAGCACCACCGCGCACAAAGTGACATATTTACTAATTCTGTGTAGTATCAATCAGATTGAGATAACAACTAAAACCGCTGCACAGTGCCGGCCTATGCTTAGCGCTGGCATCCAGTCGGCACCAACAGCAACACCCCGTGAGGAGATCGCACATGAGTAATGCCATTCACAAAATATCCATCGACGTAACTCTCTGTTGCGGCTATGGCATCTGCGCGCAGATGTGCCCGGAAGTCTACAAACTCGATAGCGACGGTATCGTCTACATCGAAAGCGATACCGTGCCAGACGAACTGCTCGAGTCCGCCACTGAGGGCGCTGCCTGCTGCCCCGCTCAAGTGATACAAATTGAGAGTGTCTAACCGCCCGCGGGGTGAGCACTGCGATGACT
>JBELGO010000015.1:0-1752 GCA_042091915.1 SAR92 clade bacterium
ATGCGCGCGCTTTTGGTGTTACTTTAGACCCAGAGCAAGCTTATAGGCTGGCACGAGGTGAGCGTGTTGAGAGTACCCACGGTGAGAAGATACAGCTCTCACGTCCGCTAGATTTTCTGGTGGTTTCAGATCATTCCGATGGCATGGGGGCGATGAACGAAATAATTGCCGGCAACCCCGCGCTGTTAAAAAATACCAAAGTCGCCGATTGGCACAAACGTTTATCTCAGGGCGGTAATGTGGCATTGGGTGCCACGATGGAAGTCATTGCGGATTTCACCAACGCCAAGATGCCCGATGTACTGATTGATGAGCGTTTCAGTGACTCTATTTGGCAGAGTTACCTCAAGGTAGCCGAGCAATTTAATCACCCCGGCACTTTTACAACGATTGCCGGATATGAGTGGACCTCTACCGAAAACGGCAACAACTTACACCGCAATGTTCTCTACCGCGGTGGCGTCGAAGAAGCAGGGCAGATGCTACCGTTTACCACTTTGGAGAGCTTTAATCCAGAAGATCTGTGGAGCTGGATGGCGCGTTATGAGCAAACCACCGGCAGCCAAGTATTGGCGCTTGCACACAATGGCAACGTCAGCAATGGAATTATGTTTCCGACCGAGAGCAATCCGGCAACCGGCAAGCCGCTTACTCCCGAATATGCCAGTCAGCGCGCTCGCTGGGAGCCGCTTTACGAAGTGACGCAGATAAAAGGTGATGGCGAATCGCACCCTTACCTCTCCACTAACGATGAGTTTGCCGGCCACGATGTTCTCTGGGATAAAGCCAATTTGCTGTTGGTGCCAAAAGAAAAATCGATGCTGCAGTACGAGTACGCCCGCGAAGCACTCAAAAATGGCCTCAAGCTAGAGCAGCAGCTAGGTGTTAATCCGTATAAGTTTGGTGTGATAGGTTCTAGCGACAGCCACACCGCACTGGCTACAGCAGAGGAGAGTAATTTCTTTGGTAAGCACAGCGGTGTCGAGCCCGACGCAGAGAGGCTCAGCAGAGCAATAGGCACTCTCGGGGATGCTCACTACATGAGCTGGGAAGCATTGGCCTCGGGTTATGCAGCCGTGTGGGCGCATGAGAATACTCGCGAAGCGATATTTGATGCGATGAAACGACGTGAAGTCTACGCCACCACAGGGCCGCGCATTACTCTGCGCTTTTTTGGTGGCTGGGATTTTGTTGCCGATGATGCCAACTCATCGGCTTTGGCAGAAAATGGTTATAGCCGTGGGGTGCCGATGGGGGGTGAGCTAGCCAGTGCAGGAGAGCGCGTGCCCAAATTTTTAATTAGCGCCATCAAAGACCCGCTGAGCGGCAACTTGGATCGTCTGCAAGTGATAAAAGGTTGGTTGGACGCAAAGGGTAGAACGCAAGAGAGAGTTTATGACGTGCAGTGGAGTGATAAAGCGCGTCGCCAACCCAATGCACAGGGCAAGCTTCCCGCTGTAGGCAACACTGTCGATGTCACAACTGCGACTTGGAGTAACTCGATAGGTGCTCAGCAGCTGAGCACTGTTTGGCGTGATCCAGATTTTGATCCTCAGCAAAAAGCGTTTTATTACGTGCGTGTTCTGGAAATTCCCACTCCTCGCTGGAGTACCTATGATGCGGTGCGTTATAACCTAGAAGTGAGTGACGAGTATCCGTCAACCATTCAGGAGCGTGCCTACAGTTCGGCCATTTGGTATACGCCTTAGCATCGTCTTTGTTCAACGGTGCGGCTTGTCTTCAATGCTGCGC
>JBELGO010000015.1:1852-11463 GCA_042091915.1 SAR92 clade bacterium
ATTGAATCGAACCGGGGGTTCTCTCCGCGAGCCCCGTCCGATAAATAAAAAACCCACGCCCAGAGGGCGGGGGTGTGTCGAGTGGGTGGTAGAGTGGCAAACAGGGATTGATCATTGCGCCCTGAGGGCACAATGACCCCGTTGGGGCTGCGCCGCTGCGCGGCTTGTCTTCAATGCTGCGCATTGAATCGAACCGGGGGTTCTCTCCGCGAGCCCCGTCCGATAAATAAAAAACCCCCGCCCAGAGGGCGGGGGTTTTTTATTTATGGCGGAGGGACAGGGATTCGAACCCTGGGAGCCTCTCGACTCGTCGGTTTTCAAGACCGGTGCTTTCGACCACTCAGCCACCCCTCCTAAACTTTATCGTGGTTTACCGCGGCAGGACGTTAGTAAATTCACGCTTTTGTGGGATTTCTCGTCCCCTCAAAAGGAAGGCGAAATTATACATCTCGCCACTCTCGTATCAAGTGATTATTGCGTTGAATCGAGCTTTTCTTCTGCTGCAGCAGGCGGCGCGGTTCGTTTTGTGCGCGGATCATTCGCTGGGCGCTTAATTTCGCGCTGAACAACGGCTACCGGCGCTGGTTGGCTTGTGTCCAGTGCGCTGGGCAGTGGGCGTTCGCGACGTTCGGTTACTACCTCTACCGAGCTAATAGCTTTGGGCTTGAGCCGGGGGTCGTTACTCGGCCGTTTTGGGCTGCTCACAGCTTCTACTTCGGTCGCTTCCGGTGCAGCAATAACTTCTTTTTCTGCCGTGACTTCTGGCTCTGCTGCCATTTCAGGCTCTGCAGTCATTTCAGGCTCTGCAGTCACTTCGGGCTCTGCAGTCAGTTCGGGCTCTGCTGTCACTACAGGCTCTGCTGCCGCTTCGGGCTCGGCTACCACCTCAGGCTCTGCAGTCACTTCAGGCTCGGCTACCACTTCGGGTTCAGCAGTTATTTCAACTGCATCTTGAATCGGTGCTTCTAGTACCAGTTCAGTTTGTTCCGCAGTGGTGTTTACAGCGGGTTCATTCAGCTCAGTTGTCGGGGCTGCTTGGGGCTCGCTGGCGTTGTCATCTGCACTAGCTGTCAGCGCTTGTGCTTGCTCAAGAAGCTCGGCGGGTACTTCTTGGCGCTGACGGCGACGTCGGGGTTCACGGCGACCGTTATCGGGGCGTGATTCTAGAGTGGCTGGCTGTTCAGCCGGTGTTTGCGTTACAGCTTCTACGGTTGCAGTTGTGTCAACAGCTGTTGTTGTAGTCGCTTCGCTAGCTTGTTCGCTAGAAACGCCATTCTGCTCGACGCTAGCCTCATTGCGCTGGCTGCGATTACGTCCACCGCGTCGGCGGTTGCGGCGGGGTCGATCACTCGTTTCGCTGCGGTTTTCAGTTGAGCTTTCGCCTTGAGTTGCCGGAGTTTGAGTTGTTGCTTCGGCATTATCAGCGTTGCGGTCGCTATTTTCATTGCGGCGGCGGTTGTCATTGCGGCGGCGATTGTTGCGATTGCCATTGCGATTTTGATCCCGGCCGGAGCGGTTGTTACTGCGCTCTTCACGCCCATTGCTTGATTTTGCTGCGCCGCCTTTGGTGACAGCTTGTTTTTCAGGTTTGTCGTTAGAGCCAAACAGCGCCGTAATAATGCGCTTTAATAGGCTGGGTTTAGTGGCAGTTTTGCGCACCACCTTGCTTCCTGCAGCTTTTTTCTTGCCGGCAGCTTTGGGTTTTGGCTCTTTTTTCGCTTTCGGTTCTACAACCGGGGCCGGGGTGTCGGGTACCAGTGTTTTCACTGCGGGCTGAGAGATAGGCAGCGGTGCGGGGGCATCGATAACCGTAGTCTCTTCAACCGTTTGCGCAGCTTGGGCAGCCAGTTCGTGGCTGAAGCCTTGCTCTTCATCGTCTTGAGTGCGCATGCGCTGCACTTCAAAGTGTGGTGTTTCCATTGCGGTATTGGGCAGTACAGTGACACGAATACGGTTGCGCGACTCGATCGCTGCGAGTTCGCCGCGTTTTTCGTTGAGTAGGAAAGTGGCTACCGGGACAGGAACAATGGCGCGCACTTCGCGGCTGAAGTCCTTTTGTGCCTCTTCTTCCATCAAGCGCAGAATGGAGAGCGCCAGTGAGCGTGTTCCGCGGATGGTGCCTTGGCCATCACAGCGTGGGCAAATGTGCGACATGGTCTCTTCCAGAGAGGGACGCAGGCGCTGGCGGGACATTTCGAGCAAACCAAAGCGAGAGATGCGGCCTACCTGAACGCGGGCACGGTCAATCGCCAGTGCGTCGCGCATGCGATTTTCTACTTCTTTCTGATGCTTGTTTTGCAGCATATCGATAAAGTCGATAACGATAAGGCCGCCGACATCGCGCAGGCGCAGTTGACGAGCGATTTCATCAGCTGCTTCTTTATTGGTGTTAAATGCGGTCTCTTCGATATCGCCGCCGCGCGTTGAACGCGCAGAGTTGATGTCGATGGAGACTAACGCTTCGGTAATATCGATAACAATCGAACCACCTGAGGGCAGCTTAACTTCACGCTGGAAGGCGGTCTCTATCTGGTTTTCTACCTGGTAGCGGTTAAACAGTGGGATAGGGTCTTGATAGAGTTTTACTTTGCTGCGAAAGTCGGGCATTACCGTGCTGATAAATGCATTGGCGAGCAGGAAAGCATCGTTGTTGTCGACGATCACTTCGCCAACATCTTGACGCAAATAGTCGCGTATGGCGCGAACAATGACATTGCTCTCTTGGAATAAGAAGTGGGGGGCTTTTGCTTGCTCGGCTTCTTGTGTCACTGTGTTCCAGAGTTTGATGAGATAGTTGAGATCCCACTGAAGCTCTTCGGTGGCGCGGCCAATTCCGGCAGTGCGAACAATTACGCCCATGCCATCGGGGATGTCTAACCCGCGCATTGCTTCGCGCAAATCGCTGCGCTCTTCGCCTTCAATACGGCGCGAGATACCACCTGCACGAGGATTGTTGGGCATCAACACCATGTAGCGACCAGCTAAGCTAATAAAG
This sequence comes from SAR92 clade bacterium, assembly GCA_042091915.1. Classification (GTDB taxonomy): domain Bacteria; phylum Pseudomonadota; class Gammaproteobacteria; order Pseudomonadales; family Porticoccaceae; genus LSUCC0057. The sequence continues at coordinate 4,848 of JBELGO010000015.1, forward strand.
GTAGTCAGAGCTGCCCCTTTGGAGCCGCGCTCTTCTTTCTCTACCTGAACAATAACCTCTTGGCCTTCGCGAACGGCTTCTTTAATAGTCGGGCGACCGGTTACACCGGGCTTGGCATACTCGGGAGCTATTTCTTTTAGAGGTAAAAAGCCGTGACGCTCTGCACCGTAATCGACAAAGGCTGCTTCAAGGCTGGGCTCTACGCGGGTAACTTTACCTTTGTAAATATTGGCTTTTTTCTGTTCGCGGGTGCGGTTTTCAATATCTAGATCGTAGAGGCGCTGGCCATCTACCATAGCAACGCGCACTTCTTCAGTGTGCGATGCATTAATTAACATGCGTTTCATATTTCACCTTCTCGTGTTGTGGGCGAGGCGGCGAAAAGGAGTGGACGAGGGTGTTAAGCCTTAGTTAGATAACGCCACAACACCACTGTGCAAGCGATAATAGCGCTTTGCCGCAGTATGGTTGAGCCGGGTTAGGGCCATGTTGTGTGGGGTTTTTCTCATTGTCAGGCTATTATTCACTCAGTTTACAGAAGCAATGCTAGGTACAGCACTGAGGGTGGAGGTGTCTAGCGGCTCTGCGCTCAATGAGAGCGAGGCGTCGCTGTGGCTCCTAATCTGTTGTCTTCCTTTTTGCCGCCGGGATTGCCCGGCTTGTTTTGGGGTTAGCTCCACCTGGAGCTAACTCGCCGATATTCTCTCTGCCGAGTAAAAACTACTCGGGGCGTGCTAGGTTCAATTTGTATCTCTGCCCGCCGAGCCACAGTGCTAATAGACCAGTGCATACCCTCAAAACAGGAATTGCCACTCAGGCGCACTCATGACTTGCGCAACAATATAGCAGTTAACTGCAAGCCGCTCAATTAAAAAGAATTTTTTCTTCAGCGCATAGGTTGTAGTGGGTACAATATGCTCCCTCAAGTTGCCCTCTTGTTGCTGGCAGCGCTCTCTATTAGCCAAGGCCAATCAATGTCTATCGAAAACTCGAATCCGCCAAACAGTGGCGTCCGTTATATCACCATTGAGAATGAAGATACCGGGCAGCGGTTGGATAACTATCTGCTAAAAATTCTCAAAGGTGTACCTAAGTCGCATATCTATCGCTTGTTGCGCAAGGGTGAGGTGCGAATTAATAAGGGGCGCGTAAAGCCAGAGACACGTCTTGTCGCTGGCAGTGTGCTTAGGTTGCCGCCGATACGTATTGCCGAGCGCCCCGCAGTCCCAGTGCCTGGCCAGCGCCTGCAAGCCTCTTTGCGTGCCGCTACGCTGTTTGAAGATGAAGCAATGTTAATTATCAATAAGCCCGAGGGCTTAGCAGTACACGGAGGCAGTGGCCAGAGCGGTGGGGTGATAGAGGCTCTGCGCATGATGCGGCCAGAGGACCGTTTTTTAGAATTGGTGCACAGGCTCGACAGAGATACCTCCGGCTGCTTGATGTTGGCGCGCAAACGCGCCGCGTTAAAGTCTCTGCACGGTAGTATGCTGGCGCAAAAAATCGAAAAACAGTATTTGGCCTTAGTAAAAGGGCGTTGGCCTAAAGGGCGCAGTACAATTAATGCGCCGCTGCTCAAGCGCACGGTTGCCTCCGGTGAGCGAGTGGTGCGCGCCGACGCTCAGGGCAAGCCGGCAGTGACTCACTACCAGATAGAAGAGACCTTTGCCGACGCTACCTTGATGCGCGTAACCCTTGAAACCGGCAGAACTCATCAAATTCGCGTGCACAGCCAGCTAGCAGGCCACCCTTTGGCGGGCGACCCAAAATATGGTGACGATCTTTTTAACAGCCAGATGCGTAAAGCTGGTTTGGGCCGAATGTTCTTACATGCCGCATCACTGCGCTTGCGCCATCCGCTGAGTGGCGAGACATTAACGGTTGAAGCCCCATTGCCAGAGGCTTTGGGTAAAGTGCTGGCAAAACTGCGTTTGGAGAATAAATGATGGGTACAACCAGCAGCGAGATAAAATTGGTGGTCTTCGATTGGGATGGCACCCTGGCAGACTCTTTGGGTCGTATTGTCGACTGCCTGCAGTTAGCTGCGCAGCGCCACCAGCTGCCAGAGCCGACCGCCGCTGCGGCGCGAGATATTGTCGGCCTCAGCTTAGTGGTCGCTATTGACCGCTTGTGGCCGGGTGTCAACGCCGAGCTCAATGCCCAGCTAATTGAGAGCTACTCAGAATTTTACGAAGCACACGCGCCCGGTCCATGCCCATTTTATGATGGTGCAGAACAGATGCTAGAGCAGTTATTGGCTGCCGACTTTACTTTGGCAGTCGCCACCGGCAAGCGCCGTCAGGGGCTAGATGAGTCTTTGCATGGCTTGAATGCGCATCGCTGGTTTGCCGCGAGCCGTTGTGCAGACGAGACTGCGAGCAAGCCAGACCCTTTGATGTTGTTAGAGCTTATGGAAGAGCTGGGTGTATCGCCCGAGCAAACGGTAATGGTCGGCGATAGCGAATACGATATGCAGATGGCTAAAAATGCTGGCGTCCACCGCTTGGCAGTCAGTTTTGGCGCGCATCACCGCGAGCGTTTGCACCCCTATGAGCTGCTCGGCTGTGTAGATCACCTCAGCGAGTTGCCGTTGCTGCTGAATTAGTTCATGCCAGTGGGTCGATCCCGAATTCATTGAGCAGGGAGGCGAGTTTAAGTAGCGGTAGCCCGACCAGTGCGCTCGGGTCAGAACTGTTGATCTGCTCGAACAGCGCCACGCCAAACCCCTCCACTTGAAAGCCGCCAGCACAGCCCAATGGTTGTTCGCGCTTTAAGTAGTTGCCAATCTGACGATCGCGTAACGTTTTAAAGGTGACTTGGGTGATATCGCAATATTCCGCCATTTTGCTGCCTTGGCCCACGCAGACTGCGGTATAGAAAGTCACTGTCTGTCCCGATTGCTGGCGCAACTGCTGGTGTACAGTCTCTAATGTGGTCGGTTTTGGCACTGGCGCGCCTTGAAGGCAAGCGACTTGATCGCTGCCAATGACTACATGATCGAGGTTTTTAGAAGAAATTGCGCGCATTTTCTCCCGCGCCAACCTTGCGGCTAGCGCTTGGCACGGCTCCGCTTGGCGCGGTTGCTCATCAATGTTGGGGCTTTGGCAGCTAAACGCCACGCCAAGTCGCTGCAGCGCTTCGCGGCGCCAGCGCGAGGAGGAGGCGAGAATTATTGGTGTTTTAGGGGTAGTCATAGCAACGAATTCTTTGACAGATCAAAAACTTGAGCCTATCATGCGCGCCTTAATCAGCACCACTGAATTTTATGGCACTTCCGTCGATTATTGATCCTCGCAAGTTGGCACAGCAACAAGCCCTTTACGAAGGGCATGTGGCTGCCGACCAGCTCAGCCGATTCGCGCAAGCGGTAGTGGCAATTGAGTCGGATTTGCAGGCCCGAGTAGAGTTTGACTTGAACCCAAGTCGCAAGCCTTGCGTCAACGGCAGTATCAACTTGCGTGCATCGGTTCCCTGCCAGCGCTGCTTGGAGCCAGTGCAGATAGAGGTAGCAGCAGAGTTTGCTGTCGAAGTCGTCTGGAACGAAGAACAGGCAGCTGCGATTATCAAACGCGCTGATAGTTGGATTGTACCGGAGCGACAAGCCAATTTAGTTGAGTTGCTGGAAGATGAGCTGCTGCTGGCACTGCCGGTCGTCAGCTACCATCCGCCAGGGCAGTGCAAGAATGATTTGCGCGAGCTTGTTGAGACGGTAGAAGAAGAGACAACGGCAAACGACAACCCGTTTGCGGTGCTGCAATCGCTTAAAAAGCATTGACAGCAAAGGTTTAGAGCACACAATGTGAGCTCTGTTAATTATCACTACAGTGGGCTAAATGCCCAACAGCAGGAGTTACCATGGCTGTCCAGAAAAGTCGTAAAACCCGTTCAAAGCGTGACATGCGTCGTTCACACGATGCGTTGACTGCGCCAACTCTCTCAGTTGATGCCACCAGCGGTGAAAAACACCGTCGTCATCACATCACTGCCGACGGCTTTTACCGTGGCCGCAAGGTGTTAGATCTCAGCAACGACTGATTGATCGATTGGCAACTCCACTGCGAATTGCCGTTGATGCGATGGGCGGGGACACTGGTCCCCGTTTAGTTGTGCCCGCAGTAATTGCACTGCTGCAGCGTCAGCCATCTTTACAGGTCTTGTTACTTGGCGAGGGCGATGATTTCGCTGCGCAGTGCAAAGATATCCCCCCGCAGCTCGCTGCGCGCGTCACACCACAATTCTGCGGCCCCTCTGTCGCCGGTGATGACAAGCCCTCTACAGCTGTCCGCCGCAAACTCGACTCCTCGCAGTCGCAGGCGGTTTATGCCGTTTCCAAAGGGCAGGCAGTTTGTGCGGTCAGTGCCGGTAACACCGGTGCCTTAATGGCCTTCGGGCTCTATCACTTAGGTACTTTGGATGGCGTAGATCGCCCGGCTATCTGTACTACTCTGCCTACTATCGATGGCTCTATATACATGCTTGACCTGGGTGCCAATATAGAGGCGAGTGGGGCGATGCTGCATCAATTTGCTCTGCTCGGCTCACTGGTCGCTCAGACTGTGGGACAGTGCCTATCTCCGACCGTTAAATTACTCAACATCGGCTCTGAAGTCGGTAAAGGTCTACCCCACGTTTTGGATGCCGCCGAGCGTATCGACGCTGATGAACGCATTCATTACGCCGGCTTTATTGAAGGTGACCAACTGTTTGAAGATGGCTGCGACGTTGTGGTTTGCGATGGTTACACCGGCAATATCGCTCTAAAAACGAGCGAGGGCTTAGCAAAGATGGTAACGCAGTTAACCCGCCAACTTCTCGCTCGCAGCCGCTGGGTAAAACTACCGCTACTCTTAATAGCTGGCAGGGTCCGCAAGCTGTTCGCTCGGTTAAATCCCGGTCGCTACAACGGCGCCTATCTGCTCGGTCTCAATGGTTTGGTGGTTAAAAGCCATGGTAGTGCTAATCAGGCCGCCTTTGAGTTCGCTCTAGAGAACGCAATCGCCGCAGTAAACAGCCAGTTGCTCAGCCGTGTTGAGAGCGCTCTGCAACAGAGCAGCGTTGAGCCATTAGACAATAAATAAATGTAATTTGAGTAAGGGAATCACTATGTCTAACAATACCCGTGGCAATTTTGCCGCGCTTTTTCCCGGTCAGGGTTCACAAAAAATCGGCATGTTGGCGGCGTTGGCTGAACAGCATTCGCTAATCCAAGAGACTTTTGGTGAGGCCTCTGAAGTGCTTGGCTACGACAGCTGGGCACTTATTCAGCAGGGTGAGCAAGAGCAAATTAACCTCACTGAGCGCACTCAGCCGCTACTGCTGACGGCCAGCATCGCCCTATGGCGCCTTTGGTTGCAGCAAGGTGGCCCGCAACCTAGCGTTGCCGCAGGCCACAGTTTGGGCGAGTGGAGTGCTCTGGTGGCCGCGGGAGTGGTCAAATTCTCCGATGCAGTGAATATTGTCCGCGAGCGCGGTGCGGCAATGCAGCGTGCTGTCCCGGTAGGTGAGGGAGCAATGGCCGCCATCATAGGGTTAGACGATGCTAAAATTGTCGCCGCCTGCGCCGAAGCTGAACAGGGCGAGGTGGCGTCAGCCGTCAACTTTAATGCGCCGGGTCAAGTGGTGATCGCAGGTACCGCCGCTGCGGTAGATCGCGCGATTGCCGGTTGTAAAGAAGCGGGGGCCAAGCGCGCGCTGCCGCTGGCGGTCAGTGCGCCTTTCCACACCAGCTTGATGCGGCCAGCCGCCGATGCGCTGGCAGAGTTGGTCGAGCAGACTACTTTTAGCGCACCGAATTTTGCTGTCGTTCACAATGTTAACGCCGCAACAGAAAGCGACCCTGCGGTTATTAAGCGACTCATGCTTGAGCAAATTTACCAGCCGGTGCGTTGGGTCGAATGTGTTCAGGCAATTGTGGCAACCGGAGTAACGGCAGCGATTGAATGCGGTCCCGGAGCGGTGCTGTCCGGTATGGTTAAGCGCATTGATCGCTCACTGAACTGTGCTGTCACCGACTCGCCCGCAGCGTTCGAGCAGGTACTAGCTGCGATAACAAGCGAATAATTTAAGCTCGCGCAGTGCGGGTGACAGGTTCTAATTAAAGGAAACGACTATGAGTATTCAAGGAAAAGTAGCGCTGGTTACCGGTGCTAGCCGTGGTATCGGTGCAGCTATTGCCGACCAACTGGGTCAGGCAGGCGCCATTGTGGTAGGTACCGCTACTAGCGAAACAGGGGCAGCTGCAATTACCGCTCGCCTGGAGGCAGCCGGTATTAACGGTATGGGCATGGCTCTCAATGTCACCGATGCTGAGGCAGTGGCTTCAGTGTTGGCAGCTATCGGTGAAAAATACGGAGCACCGGCAATATTGGTAAACAACGCAGGTATTACCCGCGACAATTTGCTGATGCGTATGAAAGATGACGAGTGGTGCGATGTGCTCGACACTAATTTGAATGCGATTTTCCGCCTCGCTAAAGGTGTCTTGCGCGGAATGACCAAGGGTCGCTGGGGACGTATCGTCAATATCAGTTCAGTGGTTGGCTCTATGGGTAATGCTGGTCAGAGCAATTACGCGGCGAGCAAGGCGGGCGTGGCTGGGTTCTCGCGCGCGCTGGCTAAA
>JBELGO010000015.1:11473-25190 GCA_042091915.1 SAR92 clade bacterium
GAAACATTACGGTTAATACTGTTGCGCCGGGCTTTATTGATACCGATATGACCAAAGAGCTGCCAGAAGCTGGACGTGCAGCTATGCTAGAGCAGATCCCTGCGGCGCGCCTCGGCCAGCCTGAGGAGATTGCAGCACTGGTTAACTTTTTGGTGAGTGATTCTGCCGGTTATATCACTGGCGAAACTATTCATATCAATGGTGGGCTTTATATGAGTTGAGCAATACTCAATTCACAGCTAGAGTCAAAAAACAAGGTTGGCATTTTAGAAAATACAGGTAAAATGCCGCCCAGTTCTACAGGACAGCCATTTGTTTTGAGTGGTTGCCTATTACAAGAGTCACAGAAGGAGAACAACAATGAGCAATATCGAACAACGCGTAATTAAAATGGTCGCCGAACAACTGGGCGTCAAAGAAGACGAAATTAAGCACGAGTCTTCTTTTGTAGAAGATTTGGGCGCAGACTCACTGGATACAGTTGAGCTGATCATGGCGTTAGAAGAAGAGTTCGACGCAGAGATCCCCGACGAAGATGCTGAGAAAATTGCTACTGTTCAAGACGCAATTGACTACATCAACGCTAACGGTTAATTCTGTTTAGCCAGAAAGCCGCTCAATAGAGCGGCTTTTTTTTGCCTTTAAAAAAGCGTTCGCAGAGCAATGGCTGGCTATCTTGTGGCAAAATCACTCCAGTTTTTTCTGTAACCCGCAGAGGTGGCCCCACTTTTGAACAGTGCAGTTGTCGACCCAGAGTGCAATTTTGTTGCGCAGCCTAATTACCCGTTGCCACTCAATGACCGCGGCGTGCAATACGGGCAGGGCTTGTTTGAAACCATAAGAGTCGTAAGCGGCGATGCGCCACTGTTGCAATGGCATTTGCGCCGCGCGATAAGCGGGTTGCAGCAGTTAGGTCTGGCTCCAGATGAAGCCATTATCCGAGGTTGGTTTGAAGAGATTATTGGCACCTTAACCGGTGTCGATGGGGTGGTAAAAGTGATGCTGACAGCCGGTAGTGGCGGGGCAGGTTACCGCAGCCCCGAACTATTTCAATTGCGCTGCCGCTACACAATTTTGCCACTTCCCCAAGAGATCGAAGCACAGCGGCGCAGCGGTGTGGCGCTCTGGTGTTGTGAATATCGTCTGCCCTCGAACCCTGCTCTAGCGGGTATAAAGCATCTCAACCGGTTGGATCAGTTGATGGCGCGCAGCTGTTGGCAAGACGACCACTACGCCGAAGGTTTAGTGCTTAATCAAGCTGGCGATATTATCGAGGCGACAGCAGCTAATCTGTTTGTCTACAGCGCAGGGGAGTGGTTGACGCCAATATTAGATCAGTGCGGTGTAAGCGGTGTAATGCGCGACTTCCTGCTCGCAGAGCTTCTGCCAAGCCTGGGCTTCACAACGCGCGAATCTAGGCTGACAGCTGAGCAACTCGAAGAGAGTGAAGAGGTTTTTATCTGCAATGCTTTGCGCGGTGTTATCCCCGTGGTGGGTTTGAGCAGCGGCAAACAGTGGCCTATAGGCGAGCAGACATTGAGGGTCTGTGATGCGTTGTCGCAAGCTCTACCGGGCTACCAGATGGAGGCGGTGGGCAGTGATTAAGTCGACAGCGCGAATACTGTTATGCGGTTTGTTGTTGCTGTTGGTGATAGTTATAGCTCTATCCCTATGGATAAATAGTGCAGCTCAGCGGCCTATGGCGATTAATGCGCCGCAACTGTTGAGTGTTGAGCGCGGTTCCCATCTCGCTGGCGTGCTTACTGTTATTGAGGCACGGGGCTGGATTGATGGCACCTTTGCGGCGCGCGTTTATGCGCGGGTAAAAAAATTAGAAGGTATCCACCCAGGTGATTATTCCTTGCAGCCTGGCATCTCCGTTGCAGCACTGCTGAGTCAGTTAGCGGCGGGTAACTCTTTGCTCGAGCGTATTACTCTGCCAGAGGGCTGGAACGTCGAGCAGTGGCAGAGCGCGCTGCGCCAACGTGGGTTATTGTCGCCACAACAGTCTCTCAATGATTCCGATTTTCTGGCGTTGCTGCCGGAGATTGAAAGTTTGCAACAGACTACCTCGTTGGAAGGTTGGCTATTTCCAGACACCTATCACTACCGCGCAGCTGACGGAAAAAAAATCATCAGCTTAGCTATTGAGCAGATGCGCCGAGAGTTGATGCAAGCATGGCAGCAGCGGCAGCCGGGGCTGCCCTACAACAACCCGTATGATCTTCTGATTATCGCTTCGATCATAGAGCGCGAAACCGGTCTTGCCAGTGAAAGAGAGAAAATAGCCGGCGTGTTTGTTCGGCGCCTCAAAAAAGGCATGCGTTTGCAGACTGATCCCACGGTAATCTATGGTTTGGGTGCTACCTTCGACGGCAATCTGCGCCGCGCTGATCTCAAGCAGCTGACCCCTTATAACACCTATATGATTGATGGCTTGCCGCTAACGCCGATCGCCAATCCAGGGCGTGCTTCACTTCTGGCGGCGGCCAATCCGCTCGAAGGCGAATGGCTTTACTTCGTAGGCAAAGGTGACGGCAGCCACCAGTTTTCCGTTACACTAGCAGAACATCAAGCAGCGGTTAGGCGCTACCAGCGTTTTCGCCGTGCAGAGCAGTACCGCTCTGCGCCACCGCCACGATAGCGGTTTGCCGTTTTAACTTTACAAAATTAAGGATGCCCGCAATGCGCGGACAATTTATCACTCTAGAAGGTGGTGAGGGGGTCGGCAAGTCGACCAATCTCGCCGTTGTCACTCAGTGGTTGCAGCAGCGCAAAATCGACTTCATTGTCACCCGTGAGCCCGGTGGCACGCCATTGGCTGAAGAGATACGCCAGCTGCTGTTATCGCCCCGCCAGGAACAAGTCTCAGAGCGGGCAGAGTTGTTGATGATGTTCGCCGCGCGCGCGCAGCACATTGCAACGGTGATTGAACCTGCACTGGCCGCCGGGCGCTGGGTGCTCTGTGATCGCTTCACCGATGCCACACACGCTTATCAAGGTGGCGGACGGGGCGTTTCAACTGCACTCATCAATCAGTTACAAGATCTCGTTCACGGCGAGCTGACTCCAAATTTAACCTTGCTGCTGGATCTGCCCGTAGAAGAGGGTATGGCCCGAGCGGGCCAGCGCGGGGCACTCGACCGTTTCGAGCAAGAAGAGCTGTCATTTTTCAATCGTGTGCGCCAGCGCTACCTTGAGCTTGCTGCCGAGCAACCACAACGCTTTAGAGTTATCGATGCCAGTCAGCCGCTGGCAACAGTGGGTGAGCAGATTAACGCTGTGTTAGATAGTGCACTGGTCTCTGTGTCGTGAAGAAAGCGCCGTTGTTGCCCTTCGCCGAACCTCTGGCTCTGCAGTTGCCCTTCCCGTGGCAGGAGCAGCAGTGGCAGAGTTGGGATCAGCGCCGCCAAGCTGGGCGGTTGCCTCACGCAATAATGATCAGTGGCGCAGAGGGCATAGGTAAGCAGCGTTTGGCCTTGGCTATAGCCAACAGACTACTCTGTGTCGATCCTCATTCGCTCTACGCCTGTGGGCGCTGCAAAGGCTGCCAGCTGCTGGCCAGTGGACACCACCGCGATCTCTACACACTTAGCCCCATCGAAAAAAGCCGCTTTATTAAAGTGGACGCAGTCAGGGAGCTGACACAAGTGTTGGCTAAAAGTGGCCAGCAGGGTGGTTGGAAAGTGGCGATTATTCAGCCGGCAGAAGCGATGAACAGCGCCGCTGCCAACGCCCTGTTAAAAACACTTGAAGAGCCCGACGGACAGACAGTGATTATTTTAATCAGCTCACGCCCCAGTGCAGTGCCAGCAACGGTCCGTTCGCGCTGCCACAAGTGGGTGATGCCGCTTCCCAATCAGGACGAAGCACTGCCCTGGCTCCAAGCTGTAGTGAACAGCGGTGATGCGGCCGATCAGCTGCATGCGGCGGCAGGGCGGCCCCTACTAGCGCTTGAGTATGCCGCCAGCGGTGAGCTTCAGGAGCGGCAGCAGTTGCACCAGCAGCTCGTCCAGCTGGGCGTGGGTGAGCTCTCTCCGCTGCGCCTTGCCGAACAGTTGGCTCGTGCCGGCGAGCTGCCGTTACTGTGGTTTTTGCAGCAGCTGGAAACTTCGATTCGCCAGCAGAGCTGCAAGCCCAAAGAGCAGCGCGTGGGGTTAGCCGAGTTGTTCGCGCTGCGGGGCTCTGCGCTAGAGGCGCGCTCTTGGATACAAAGTGGCAATAATCCCAGTATGCAGTCACTCTGGGAGACGCTGTTGCTACAATGGGTGCGGTTGCCGACAGCGCTGCTCAACGATATCGGCAGGTTGATCTAGGGGTTGGAGTGACTATGCAAAACCACCAAATACTGCGGTTAGTTATAGAAGATGAGCAGGCGCTCTACCAGCACTACATGCCTTTTGTAGAGGGTGGAGCACTATTTATTCCCACTGAGCAAGATTATCAGATTGGTGACGAGCTGTTTTACTGGCTCGATCTCTATTCTGCCCCTGAGCCGCTATCATTGACTGGCAGTGTGGTGTGGATAACCCCGCCCGGGGCCAGCTCTGGCCGCGGCAGTGGTATCGGCATCGCTCTGGGTGAAGCGCAGCGAGCACTGAACGATGAGATCGAGCAGGCGCTGACTCTGGTAGTGCATTCTCATAAAGCTACCCTGACACTGTGAACTCTGATACTGAATATGATCGATAACGCTACCTACCTGATTGATTCGCACTGCCATCTTGACCGTCTGGCTTTGAGTGGAGATGAGAGCCTAGAGAGTGTGTTGTGTGCGGCGCGCGCAGCGGGAGTAGGGCAGCTGCTCTCTGTCGCGGTTGACTTGGATTCGGCGCGCTATTTGCAGAGCTTGGTCGATCAGCACAAAGGCTTATTCTGCTCAGCGGGGATGCATCCGCTTCAAGATCAGCAGCAGCCTTTGGTCGCGATAGAGCAGTTGGAACAGCTCGCCAGCCACTCCAAGGTCGTCGCTATTGGTGAAACTGGCCTCGACAACTACTATCTAGATGAAGGTGCGCAAGAGGCGCGCGACTGGCAGCAGCAAAGTTTTGAACGCCATCTTGTGGCGGCCAAAAATCTGCAGCTACCGGTAATTGTGCACACGCGCGAAGCGCGCCAACTGACCTTGGATATGATCGAAGCGGCGGCATCGCCGGCCGCTGGTGTGCTGCACTGTTTTACTGAAAGCCGCGAAATGGCTGAGGCTGCAGTGGCAATGGGCTACTACATATCGCTCTCAGGAATTGTCACCTTCAAAAATGCCAAAGCGTTGCAAGAGGTCGCCCGGTGGGTGCCAATTGAGCGATTGCTGGTAGAGACAGATTCGCCGTGGTTGGCGCCAGTGCCGCATCGCGGTCGAGAGAACCGCCCGGCATTGGTCCGCGATGTCGCGGAATTTATTGCTCAGCTGCGCGGTATCTCGCTGGCAGAATTGGCCGCTGCCAGCAGTGAAAACTTTTACCGTCTTTTTGCGCGCGCCAGCGCCTACCGAGAGGAGTTGTTATGACTATTGATCCAGCCACACTAAAACCAGCCGAGCGCCACTCTGTGACCACCTTCCCAGTGGGACCGTTGCGGTGCAATTGCACCATTATTGGCGATCGCATAACCAAGCGTGCACTGGTGGTAGACCCGGGTGGCGACGCCAATAAAATTTTGGCTCTGCTCGAACAGGCGGATCTTAAAGTGGTGGCAATCATTCACACCCATGCCCATTTGGACCATATTTTAGCCGCCGGCGAAATCAAAGCGGCTACCGGTGCACCTATCTATTTACATCAGGGCGACCAATTTTTGTGGGACATGGTTGAAGAGCAGTGCAACCGCTTTGGCGTACCCAGTGTCACGCTGCCAGACCCCGACTTCTACCTGAACGATGATCACGACCTTAACTGCTGCGGCGGTGTGGCTATACACACCCCAGGCCACACGCCGGGTTCCATTAGCTTTTGGTTTGAAGAGTCTAAAACATTAATCGCCGGAGATACCCTGTTTCAGGGCAGTATTGGTCGTACCGACCTGCCAGGAGGCGACTTTGATCAAATTATCAGCTCTATCAAAGAGCGTTTATACACACTCGACGACGAGGCTACGGTGATAACAGGGCACGGCCCCAATACCTCAATAGGTCACGAGAAAAACAACAATGGCTTTGTCCGCGGATAAGGGTATTGGCTTAAACACACAAGGAGAACAGCCATGAGTGGCGTTGAACTGAAAATTTTAGATCCCCGCGTTGGCAGTGAGTTTCCGCTGCCCGATTACGCCACCCCAGGTTCTGCCGGTATAGATCTGCGCGCCTGCCTGGACAGCTCACTGACTATGGCGCCCGGTGACTGCGAGCTCGTCCCAACCGGCATGGCCATTCACATGGGCGACAGCAATATGGCGGCGGTTATACTGCCGCGCTCTGGGCTGGCTCACAAACACGGTATCGTGCTGGGAAATTTAGTCGGTCTGATAGATTCCGATTATCAAGGCCAACTATTTATCTCGGTGTGGAATCGCGGCGATGAGAGCTTCACTATTGAGCCGGGCGATCGAATTGCTCAGCTGGTCTTTGTACCCGTGCTTCATCCAGCGTTTACTCTGGTCGATGAATTCACTGCCAGTGAGCGGGGCGAGGGCGGTTTTGGCCATTCCGGAAAGAGCTGAGCAAACGGCCCTATATTGGACATTAGTCCTATTAATGCCAGTTTCCCGCTCTGATAGTTAGTCGTGTTGGCGCGGTTGCACTATAATGCCGCCCATCAATGTGTACGCCACCGGTATCGGCTGCACTGAATACTCATTTGATACCGCCAAATTAACGGAGATGACTTGTGAAATCACCTGTTCGCGTTACTGTTACCGGTGCTGCCGGCCAAATTAGCTACTCACTACTGTTCCGCATTGCCGCTGGCGAAATGCTTGGAACCGATCAGCCGGTTATTCTGCAGCTGCTCGAAATTACTCCTGCTCTGCAGGCGTTGAAAGGCGTAGCTATGGAGCTGGACGACTGTGCATTCCCGCTGCTGGCCGATATCGTCTGCACCGATGACGCCAATGTTGCCTTCAAAGACACCGACTACGCTCTGCTGGTTGGTGCGCGTCCGCGCGGCCCGGGTATGGAGCGCAAAGACTTGCTTGAAGCCAACGCAGCGATCTTCTCCGCCCAAGGTAAAGCGATCGATGCCAACGCCTCGCGCGATATCAAAGTATTGGTTGTCGGCAACCCCGCCAACACGAACTCATTGATTGCGCAACGCAACGCGCCGAGCATCAACCCGCGTCAATTTACTGCCATGACGCGCTTGGATCACAACCGCGCTATCAGCCAGCTAGCCGAGAAGACAGGCACTACAGTCAACGACATTACCAACATGACTATCTGGGGCAACCATTCAGCTACTCAATATCCCGATCTGCATGAAGCTAAAGTTAACGGTAAAGCAGCTATCGATATGATTGACCAGGCTTGGTACGAAGCTGACTTCATCCCCACAGTACAGCAGCGCGGTGCGGCCATTATTGAAGCGCGCGGCGCCTCAAGTGCTGCCTCTGCTGCCAACGCGGCCATTGCCCACATGCGCAGCTGGGCACTGGGTACTGCCGACGGTGACTGGGTGAGCATGGGTGTATACAGCGATGGCAGCTACGGCATTGCCGAAGGCCTAATCTACTCTTTCCCTTGCACCTGCAAAGATGGAGACTGGAGCATTGTTCAGGGCTTAGAAGTCAACGACTTCTCTCGCACTAAAATGAGTGCTACCGAGCAAGAGCTAACCGAAGAGCGCGATGCGGTTGTGCACCTGCTGCCCTAATAGGCTGCAGTGTAATTAAAAGGCCCTGCGGGGCCTTTTTTAATGATTTAAAAATACCAAGAGAGCACTTCAGTCTAATTTACCTGTGAGTGCTTAGTTGCTAAAGTGTAGATCGTTTTTTTGACAGATGATGATGAGGATAAGTTTGTGAGTTTTCCAAAACTGGGTGCAGTGGCACCGGCATTGACTCTAGTGAACCAGCGCGGCGAGAAAGTGTCGCTGAAACAGTTCAGAGGAGAAAAAAATGTCGTCCTTTATTTTTACCCCAAGGCGATGACACCCGGTTGCACGGTTCAGGCTTGTGGTATCCGCGACAGTTACGCTGAATTCGCCGAGCTCGACACTGTGGTTCTGGCAGTGAGCCCGGACTCTGTCGAGAGACTGATAAAATTTGAAGACAAGCAAGAACTCAATTTCACTTTGCTCAGCGATGAGGACAATAAAGTTACCGAAAAATATGGCTGCTGGGACCTTAAAAAGTTCATGGGCCGTGAGTATATGGGTGTGCTGCGCACTACCTTCATCATCGGTAAAGATGGAAAAATTAAGCACATCATCGATAAAGTTAAAACCAAAACCCACCACCAAGACAGCCTCGACTGGATTCGTGACAACTTAACCGACTAATTGTTTTACTGAACTGAGGAGTTCGTATGTTTTTTATCTCACAAGCCCACGCTCAAGCCGCGCCAGGTGAACCCAACCCGATGATCACCCTGGTGATGTTTGCTGGCCTGTTTATTTTTATGTACCTGCTGATTATTCGCCCTCAGCGCAAGCGTCAAAAAGAGCATACAGCACTGATTGAAAACCTCGCTAAAGGCGATGAAGTGGTAATGAGCAGTGGTATGCTCGGCCGTATTGCCAAACTGGAAGGTGAATACATTGTGCTTGAGGTAAACGGTACGCTGGAGCTCAAGTTCCAAAAAGCGGCGGTACACGCTGTGCTGCCCAAAGGCACCATTAAGGCGATCTAATCGTTTTTGCCCGATGGCTAAGCTCAATCAAAAACTGGTTATTGCCATCTCTTCTACCGCGCTGTTTGATATGCGCGAGAGTCATCGGGTCTACGAGGAAGAGGGTGTAGAGGCTTATGCCGCCTATCAGCGGGCCCATGAGGACGATGTTCTAGCTCCTGGTGAAGCATTTCCTCTGGCAAAAAAATTGTTGCGCATCAACGAGAATCTCGGCGGTGATCCGCGCGTTGAAATAGTGTTGTTGTCGCGCAACTCGGCCGACAGTGGCTTGCGAGTGTTCAACTCAATAGCCCACCATCAGCTGGCAATTACCCGTGCGGCTTTCTCCGGCGGCGGCTCTCCCTACCAGTATGTCACAGCGTTTGGCTGCCACCTGTTCTTATCTACCAATGGTGAAGATGTTCGCAATGCACTGGTCAACGGTATGGCCGCTGCAACGCTGTTGCCTTCGGGTTTGCAGCGCGACAGCCACGATGAATTGCGCTTTGCCTTTGATGGCGATGCGGTGCTATTTAGCGACGCTTCTGAACGTATTTTCAAAGAGCAGGGTCTCAACGCATTTACTGAGAACGAAAAAGCCTCCGCACACCAGCCGCTCGACCCCGGCCCCTTCAAAAACTTTCTACAAGCACTTCACGCGCTGCAGGCCGAGTTTGGCAGCGAGCACTGTCCCATCCGTACAGCACTGGTGACCGCGCGTGCGGCGCCGGCGCATGAGCGTGTTGTGCGCACACTGCGCGAATGGAATGTGCGCCTTGATGAGAGCCTGTTTTTAGGTGGACTGGATAAGGGCGATTTTCTTAAATCGTTCGGTGCTGATGTCTTTTTCGACGATCAACAATCGCATTGTGACAATGCCAGCCCCCACGTCGCCGCGGGGCATGTGCCACATGGTGTGGCCAATGAGCGTTAGCGCCTCCTAAAAGAGTAAGAACTTAACTCCCAGCCCCAGTAACAATGCCGCCAATACCCTCTGTAGCACTGCGTTAGGTATGCGGTTGGCTAATCGGCTGGCGAGAGTGATGGCCGGAAGCGAGCCCATCAACAAACCAGCCAGCAGTACAAAGTCGACATTGCCAAGAATAATTAAATGCCCCAACCCTGCGATTA
The DNA here is from genome assembly GCA_042091915.1 of SAR92 clade bacterium. Taxonomy (GTDB): domain Bacteria; phylum Pseudomonadota; class Gammaproteobacteria; order Pseudomonadales; family Porticoccaceae; genus LSUCC0057. The sequence continues at coordinate 21,363 of JBELGO010000015.1, forward strand.
ATGTGAGTGGCACGGCATGGACAATGTCTGTACCGACTACCTTAATTGCCGGCAAGTGCGGGTAGAGCAGCATCAAGAAAGCGGCACAAACTGCCCCGGCGCCCACCGAAGAGAGGGTTACCAAAATACCCAGAACTATTCCCATCAGCAGTGTCCAGCGCAGCTTAGTAGCGCTTGGTTGGCTGCTTTCGAGACTATTGGCAGCAGGGCGCTTGCCAATAAATTGATCGCGAAAAAACACCACAAGTGCGGTGAGGACGAGCATAAGCCCGAGGCTGCGTGTCAGGAGTGCCTGGTATTGGGTGGGATCTTCAAAGACGCGGCTGAGCAGTGCCGCGGTGATTAATGACGCGGGGATACTGCCAGCGGCGAGCCATAGTACTATCGGCCAGCTAATCGAGCGCTGACGATGATGGGGCAGAACTCCACCCGCTTTAGTCATGCCCGCGTAGAGTAAGTCAGTGCCAATCGCAATGTGGTAAGGGAAACCCAATAGAATCAACAACGGAGTCATCAGGGATCCGCCGCCGACGCCGGTCAAGCCTATCGCGATACCTACAGCACCACCGGCCAGTATGTAGATTAAAAAATCGAGCATTAGTCTCGGTGTTCCTGTTCTGGCAGTTATCGATATACCGTTAGAAGTAATAAGGGTTGCACTTTAGCAGTCTTTCGTTATTCTGGTAAGTAATTATTGTTCATGGTTTTATGCCATTTAGACCTAGATTGGGCATAGTCCAATCTATGTGTGGGAGTGAAGTGTGAAGTTACAACAATTGCGTTATATCTGGGAGGTCTCGCGTCACGACCTCAATGTCTCCGCTACGGCCGCGAGCCTGTACACGTCGCAACCAGGTATCAGCAAGCAGATTCGCCTGCTGGAAGATGAGTTAGGTGTAGAGATCTTCTCGCGCTCGGGCAAACACCTCACCAAAGCCACCCCAGCTGGCGAGCAAATTCTTAAAGTGGCAGGTGATATTCTGCGCCAAGTAGAGGGCATTAAACAGCTCAGCCATGAACACAAGAGCCCCGATAGTGGCAGCCTCTCGGTGGCAACTACACACACCCAAGCGCGCTACGCACTGCCCGACGTGATCGGGGGGTTTATTGCTAAGTATCCGAAAGTCTCGCTGCACATGCATCAGGGCACACCACTGCAGATTTCAGAGCAGGCGGCCGATGGCACAGTAGATTTTGCCATTGCCACAGAGGCGTTGGCGCTTTTTAACGACCTTATAATGATGCCCTGTTACCGCTGGAACCGCTGTGTGTTGGTGCCCAAAGATCACCCTCTGGCGCAGTTGGAGCGGTTAACTCTGGCCGACGTGGCCGCTCATCCTATTGTTACTTACGTGTTTGGTTTTACTGGTCGATCGCGGCTTGACGATGCCTTTGCCCGCGAAGGCTTAGAACCACAGGTGGTATTTACCGCCACCGATGCCGATGTGATTAAAACCTATGTGCGACTTGGCTTGGGAATTGGTATTGTCGCTGATATGGCTTTTGATGAGCAGACCGACAGCGACCTGGTGGCTCTCGACGCGCGCCATCTGTTCGCCTCCAGTGTGACTAGTATTGGCTTTAGGCGCGGCACCTATTTGCGTGGCTTTATGTACGACTTTATCGAGGCTTTTGCCCCCCATCTGACACGCAGTGTCGTCGATGAAGTGATGGGGCTCAGCAGTCGCGAAGCCCGCGAGGCCTACTTTAGCGATTTCAAACTGCCAGTCTACTAGGTAAAAAAATACCGCGGCGAGCCGCGGTATATAGTGAGCGGCTTATGCCGGCTCATTGGTCGATGTTGACTGCGTGCAAGCCACACTCTTTTTTAGTGGCCTCTTCCCACCACCATCTGCCCTCGCGTTCGTGTTGGCCGGGGCCAGTAGCGCGTGTACAGGGCTCGCAGCCGATACTGACAAATCCGCGGTCATGCAATTCGTTGTAGGGGACATCATAAGTACGAATGTAATCCCACACCTGGTCAGAGCTCCAGTTGGCGAGCGGGTTAAATTTAGTCAGGGTGCGGCCCTCGCCGGCAAATGCTTTATCGTCTTGTATGACCGGGATTATGGCGCGTGTGCCTGGGCTTTGATCTTTGCGCTGGCCAGTAATCCACGCGTCTAAGGTGCTCAGAGTTGAGCGCAAAGGGGCAATTTTACGGATTCCGCAGCACTCTTTATGATCATCTTGATAAAAGCTAAATAAGCCTTTCTCTTTAACCAGGGCTTCAACGGCAGGGCCGCTGGGCATAGCGATCTCAATGTTGATTTTGTAGTGGTTGCGAACTTTCTCAATGAATTGGTAGGTCTCGGCGTGAAGCCGACCGGTGTCGAGAGAAAACACCTTGATGTCAGGGCGTATTTTGTGGGCCATATCGACTAGAACAACGTCTTCTGCACCGCTGAACGAGATCGCAATGTTGTCGTAGTGCTCCAGGGCATAGCGTAAAATCTGTTGCGGCGATTGGACGGCTAGAGTTTGATCAATATCGACAACGTTGAGTGGTTCTGTGCTCATATAAAAACCTGTCTTTACAGTGTGGGCGGAGGTGGTTAGGTATCTTGTAGACTAAGAAGAAGACTATAGCAGTGCCGGTTAATGCTTAAAAAGAATATAAAAGAATATTCTTATTACCTTTATCGGTTTAAACAACCTTAAGTTGCGGCAGTGAACGGGCCGCGGTAGAGTGCAACGCACAGTAAATCAGCGTTGTGCCAACCAAAAAAATAAGTGAGGAGTTGTTGTGGAGATTGCCTGTTTAGACCTTGAGGGAGTTTTGATACCTGAGATTTGGATCGCCTTTGCCGAGAAGACGGGGATTGAAGAGCTAAAACGCACCACTCGCGACGAACCTTGTTACGACACCCTCATGCAGTATCGATTGGATATCCTCGATCAACACGGCTTGGGTATTAACGAGATTCAAGAGGTGATTGCAACCTTGGAGCCGCTGCCGGGTGCAATCGAGTTTGTTAACTGGCTGCGCGAGCGCTTTCAGGTAGTGATTTTATCTGATACTTTTTACCAGTTCGCTCAGCCGCTGATGCGTCAGCTGGGCTTCCCGACACTGCTCTGTCACAACCTTGAGATAGCTGAGAACGGCCGAGTCGTAAACTATCACTTGCGCCAAGCCAATCCCAAGCGCCAAGCTATTGTCGGCTTTAAGAGCCTCTACTATCGCACTATAGCCGCGGGCGACTCCTACAACGACACCACCATGTTGGCCGAGGCTGACGCCGGTATATTGTTTCACGCACCAGAAAATGTGATTGCTGAGTTCCCCCAGTTCCCAGCCGTGCATAATTTTGATGACTTAAAGCGCGAGTTTCTCAAAGCCAGCAACCGCGAATTAACGCTTTAACTCGAGAGGTTTACCATGAGCAGGCAGTGGCGTCAGCTTACCGAGCAAGAACATTACGTTATCGTTGAGAAGGGTACCGAGCGCCCATTTAGCGGCGAATACGACAACCTCACTGCGGCGGGTAACTACCACTGTCGTCGCTGTGATGCTTTGCTCTATCGTTCAGATGATAAGTTTCAATCACACTGCGGCTGGCCAAGTTTTGATGACGAGGTACCGGGTGCAGTGCGCCGCGAAGTCGACCCCGATGGCCGCCGCACCGAGATCCTCTGCGCGCAATGCGATGGCCACCTAGGCCATGTCTTTGAGGGTGAGAGGCTGACAGAAAAAAACACTCGGCACTGTGTTAATTCGCTCTCTTTGCGATTTGTTGCTACACAGAGTTGAGACAGATAAACCGCTATGCAATAAAAAAGGCGGCCTAGGCCGCCTTGGTTAGGGTGGATTCATTAGAGATCGGAAGAGCG